>JAPOYT010000174.1 GCA_026706445.1 Chloroflexota bacterium | reverse complement strand
TGTTGATCTCTTTGCGCAGCGCCAGCAGCGGCTCGACATCGGCTTCGACCGTGACGTAGAAATGGGGCGTGTTGCTTTTGCTGCGCACAGTGCCATCGGCGATGGCGCGGCGCATCCGCGAAAGCGGGATCATTTCGACGTCCTCTTGCGGCAGCGCGCCCCAGGTCGGCTGCGCTCCCCCCGCTGGCGCTGATGGCGGCGTTGGGGGTGGAAGCGACGCCGCCGAAAGATTTTCCAAATCCGATTTGACGATCCGTCCGCCGGGGCCCGATCCTTGGACGCGGCTGAGGTCGATGCCTTTGTCGGCGGCGATTCGGCGCGCGAGGGGGGAAGCTTTGACACGACCGTCATCGGTCATGGTCTGGCCATTGGTCGCTGTGTCGCTCGGCGCGCTGGTCGATTCAGCCGTTTCGGGCGCGGGAGGCGAGTCATCGGCCGGCGCGACTGCTTCGCCCTGAGCGCCAATGACCGCTATCACGGAACCTTCGCCCAGTTCATCGCCCGGTTCGGCGCGCAGCTCGAGCAGTTCGCCAGCGCTGCCCGCTTCAATCTCCACAGTCGCTTTATCCGCCTCGAACTCGGCGATGATGTCGCTCGCGCTGACGCTGTCGCCGACTTCTTTCAGCCAGTTGATGAGCAGACCATCCATCGTGAGCTTGACTTCATGCGCCATTTACAGGATCTCCTTGACCGCATCAACTACCTTTTGCGCGTTGGGCAGCGCCAGCAATTCGATATCTTTCGAATAGGGCAGGGGCACATCTTCGGCCGCGACGCGCTTGATTGGCGCGTCCATATAATCAAACATGTTCTCTTGCAGATTTGCGGCGACTTCGCCACCGAAGCTGTACATCGGCAGGGACTCTTCCACAATCACGCAGCGATTCGTCTTCTTGAAACTCTTATACACCAATTCCATGTCCAGCGGTCGCAGCCAGCGCAGATCAAGGACTTCCGCTTCCACGCCGTCGCGCGCTAATTGACGAGCGGCCTGCAGCGCCCAGTCGACGCCGCGCGCGTAAGCCACCAGCGTGACATCGCTGCCTTCCCGCTTGATGTCGCCTTTGCCGATGGGAATCAGGTAATCCTCATCCAGGTCTTCCGGCATCGGGCTCGGTTTGGGATAGAGCGCGATGCTTTCGGTGAATAGCACCGGATTATCATCGCGAATGGAGGCTTTCAGCATGCCGTAGGCGTCAAGCGAGTTCGACGGGCAGCCGACATAGAGGCCGGGGAAATGGGCGAAGATCGGCTCCGGCGCGTGTGAATGCGAGGCGGTCGCTTGATTGCCCCAGCCGCTGGCCGCGCGGTAAACCAGCGGTACCTTGAACATGCCGTCAAAAAAGTAGCGCACCTTGGCTGCGTGATTGGCGATCGCATCCAGCGCCAGGAAGGCGAAATTGATGGTCATGAACTCCGCCACCGGTCGCAAGCCAGCCATCGCCGCGCCAACGGCTGCGCCGCCGATCGCCATTTCGCTGATGGGTGTATCGCGCACGCGCCGCTCGCCGAACTCCTCAAGGAAGCCGCGCGTCACGCGGTGCGTCCCCTGCCAATAAGCCACTTCTTCGCCCATGACAAATACGTTTTCATCACGGTGCATTTCTTCTCGCAGCGCCCGGCGGATTGCTTCCCGCATGGCGACATTTCTAGCTGCCATTAGATCTGCTTTCTCTCTTGTATCTCGCGGGCGAGCCACCGGCTCGCCCCTACGGATTACTTGCGAATGCGGGCGAGCCACCGGCTCGCCCCTACACACATATAGCGGGCAATCTTAGTCGATGCCAGCGCCGATGCTGTAATCGGTCTTGTACACCAACTCGGAAGCGACGTAGGTATTGCCCAGCAGGTCCTCGTAGCTGCTCGGCAGCGCGCTGGCTTCGGCGAAAGCGACCGACTCGGCCACGATTCGCTGCGCATCGTCTCTGTGCTTTGCCAGGATATCGCCGACATCGCCGTATTTGCTTTCGATGCAATCGCGCAGGATCTTGATCGGCTCGCGCGTTTTCATCCATTCTTTTAGTTCAGTCGACATATCGTCGCGCGCGTCGTATTGCTTGTCGGAGACGCCATGCCCGCGATAACGATAGGTCACGTGCTCAATGACAGCCGGTCCATTCGTCCGCGCATACTCAACGGCTTTTGCGGCGACCGCGTAAACATCAAGCGCGTTTTGCGCGTCGACGCGGCCGAAGCTCTTGATGCCGTAAGCTTCGGCTTTGCGGTGCAGCTCAATCTGGCCGCTGGCGCGCTCGACCTCGGTGCCCATGCCGTAGCCGTTGTTCTCGATGATCCAGATCACCGGCAGGTCCCAAATAGCGCTCATATTGAGCGACTCATGGAAGTAGCCGTTGTTGGTGGCGCCATCGCCGACATAGGTCATGGTCACATCGTCTTTGTCTCGATAGCGCGCTTCCAGAGCGATGCCGGCCGCAAGCGGCAGGTGTCCGCCGACGATGGCATAGCCGCCCCAGAAATTGTGGTCTTTGGAGGCCAGGTGCATGGAGCCGCCCTTGCCGCCGCTGCTGCCGGTCTTCTTGCCCATCATCTCGGCCATGACCGCTTTGGGGTCCATGCCCAGGATTAGGGCGATGCCATGGTCGCGATAGGCGGTGATGACATGATCGGTCTTCCTCAGCGCCGCCATCGAGCCGACGCCGCTGGCTTCGTGCCCGCTGTAGAGATGCAGATAGACGCCGGTGATGCGCTTCTCTTCATAGAGTTGGTGGCAGGTCTCCTCGAATTCGCGGATCAGCACCATTTGCCGATACCAGTCTAGGAGCATCTCTTTGGATGGCGAGGCCATAACCTTCCCTTCGTCGACGACTGCGGTTTTTGATTCCATATCAGTCGGAAAGTATACCATAGGTGAGCGGCGTTTTAGAATTCTAGGATTTAGTGCCGCTTGACAGGCGCGCAAAACGATCATATAGATCAAGTGTGCGCAACTTTTATGGTCGATGGCAGCAAATGCCCCAAACGTCTTTACCCGATTTTCACAATGCGAAGCCATTCGTCAAGTGGGTAGGCGGCAAGCGCAGCCTCCTGCCCGAGCTTCAGGCTCGTGTTCCGGCTGAATTCAAGAATTATTACGAACCCTTCGTTGGCGGCGGCGCGCTTTTCTTCGCTTTGAAGAATGAACGAAAAGTTAATTTAGGCGGGGGGGGGGGGGGGAGGCATTCTTAAGTGATGTCAACTTTGACCTCATCAATACCTACCAGGTCATCCAGCGCGACCCAGAACCCCTCATTCATAAGCTAAAGCAGCACGCCCAAAATCACTCGAAAGACTACTACTACCACATCCGCAGCCAGCACGATCTCGATGACCGGATCGAGATAGCGGCGCGCTTCATCTACCTCAACAAGACCTGCTACAACGGCCTTTGGCGTGTGAACAGCAAGGGCGAGTTCAACGTGCCGATGGGGAGCGCAGAAAAGCCGGCGATCTGCCAGCCTGCGATGCTGCGCGGCTGCCATGCTGCGCTTCAGTCGGTTCTCGTCCGAAAATGCGACTTCTGCGAAGTGGAGGCTGGCGCCGGTGACTTCGTCTATTTCGATCCACCCTATCATCCGTTAGCTGGCGGCTCCTTCACTGATTACGCGCGAAATGGCTTCGGCGAGGCAGAGCAAATTATGTTGCGCGATCTTTGCCGAGAATTGCACATGCGCGGCGCGTCGATTCTGCTGTCCAACAGCGATACCCCGTTCACGCGCGAACTCTATGCAGATTGCATTTTCTCAATTGACGAGGTTAAAGCGCCGCGAATGGTCAATAGCAAGCCCGACCAACGAGGCGCAGTAAATGAATTGTTGGTGACGAATTATGAGGTTGGCAGCTAATGGCGAATGATTGTTCAAAACATGCGGGAAAACGAAATAAATATCGGCGGGACGATCTTGATAAGATCATGAAAACGCTGCCGGAAAATCAGTCTGGCGGCGGGCGTCACAAATGTACTTACTGCGCTTACGAACAAGGGTATGCGGACGGGTACAAACTCGCGGGCGACAAACTTAAGGAGTTGCTAGAAGAGCTACTTGGCAACTTGAATTAAAGGCGTAATTTCATATCTCCAACCAAGGCAACCTGTAGCTACAGCGCATTATCATCTGTGTCCACATCACCATATCCCAGCCGACCGCGCAGCCAAGCGAGCGACTCGCGGATAGACGAAACTTCTCCGCGAACCGAGTTAATCTCCCCGCGCATAGAGTTGAAGTCGCTTTGCAGGTTGCTGTGTACTCGGTCAACTTTCGTGTCCACACGATCAATCTTCGCGTCAAGCCGGTTTATATCATTCCGCAGCCAAAGAAATACTGCGATAACCGTTCCAACTGTGATGAGAAATTGCGCATTGGGATCCAACTAATAGCTCCCTGCTAATCTGCATTAGCTTGTCCAAATTATGCCGGAAGTCCAAACCTGGGTCAACCGTGGCAATTTGTAGCTACTCCCCGCCATCCCCGTTCGCGCCGAGCAAGCCAGCCACAAGCACGACAACAACCGACCCCAGCGCGCCAACGAGTATCCCGCCGATGAAAGGCAGCTTCACCAAGCCGGTAATCCCGAAGATTGCTGCCAGCAGCGCGCCGACGAATCCGCCGACCAGACCCAGCAGGATATTGCCCAGCAAGCCATAACCCTCGCCTTGCAGCAGTTTGCCCGCCAGGTAACCGCTCGATCCCCAGACCAGCAGCGAAATGACCAGCCCGATCAGCTTGCCCAGCATGCCGGACAGGAACATCAAAATCAGAAACAGCGCGATGGCAAGTCCAAGGCCTAGCTTTAACTTCATGTCTATTTGCCTCCATGTCCTACTTTTATAGTATACGCGATTGCGTCAAGAGCGGTTGCGCTCGCCGCCGGCCGAGGCGGAATCTTCGCAATTTGGCTAGTCATACAGTATGATAATGATACCTTGTGATGCCCACATTGTAGGGGACGTGATTGATGTGCCTATGAGGGTCGAAGCATGATTGAAGCATGGGAAGACCGGGCGCCGGCGCTCTCCCCCGACAATTTCATCAATCGCGAATTGAGCACGCTTGACTTTCAGAAGCGTGTGCTCGCTTTGGCTGAAGACGAGACGACGCCGCTGCTGGAGCGCGTGAAGTTTATCGCCATCGTCGGCAATAATCTTGACGAATTCTACATGGTTCGCGTCGGCGCCTATTTCCAGCGCCTGCGCCTGAGCAACCCGATGACGCGGCCCGATGGCATTACGCCCACGCAGCTGCTGCGCCAAATCCACGATGAAGTCTCCGCCCTGATTGCGCGCCAGCGCCGCGTCCGGCGGCACGTCTTTGAGCTGCTGGAGCAGCAGGATGTGCATTTCATTACAACCGCCCAACTGAGCGAAAGCGAGCGGGAGGCGATCACCTATTATTTCCGCTCCGAGGTCTATCCCGTGCTCACGCCGCTGGCGGTTGATCACGCCAGACCTTTCCCCTTCATCTCCAATTTGAGCTTGAACCTGGGCGTGTATCTCGAGCGCGCCAATGGCGAAATGGCGAGCGGCATTGACTTCGCGCGCATCAAGGTGCCGGTCGATATCTTGCCGCGGATGGTTCACCTCGAGAGTGTCATGACCAATTACACCGGCCGCATCCACGACGGATACCATTTCTTGTGGATGGAAGATGTGATTTCCGATTACCTGACAGACTTGTTCCCCGGCATGCATATCATGGAGGCTTTTCCCTTCCGCATCCTGCGCAATGCCGATATCGACTACGAGCATGAGCAGGACGAAGACCTGCTGGATGTCAAATCAATTATCGAGCAGGGGGTTAAGGAACGGCGCTTTGGCTCGGTCGTCCGGCTGAGCGTGCCGGCCGAGATCAGCGAGCGCATGCTCAATCGACTGGCGAGCTCGCTGGAGGTGCCATCAACGCGTGAAGTTGTCTTCCGTATTGATGGCAAATTGGGTTCAGCCGACTTGTTTGAGCTTTTGCGCGTGGATCGACCGGATTTGAAAGATCCGCCCTATGCGCCGCGTGTGGCGAAACCATTTGCGCAGTCGTCCGATTTCTTTGAAGTGATCCGCAAACAGGATGTCATCGTGCATCACCCCTATGACTCTTTCGCGCCGGTCGAAGACTTCTTCAAGCAGGCGGCGCGCGATCCCGATGTGCTGGCGATCAAAACTACCTTGTACCGCGTCGGCAAGAACTCGCCCGTGGTCAACGACCTGCTCGAGGCGCGCGACAATGAAAAACAGGTCACTGTGCTGGTGGAGCTAAAGGCGCGCTTTGACGAAGAGAACAACCTGGAATGGGTGACGGCGCTGGAGGAGAAAGGCGTGCACGTTGTCTATGGCGTCGAGGAACTGCCGGTCAAGACGCACGCCAAGATTTCGTTGGTCGTCCGCCGCGAGCGTGACGGATTGCGCCGCTATGTGCATCTGGGCACCGGAAATTACAACGCGGCCACCGCGCGTCTCTACGCTGATATCGGTCTGTTCACCTGCAACGACGAGATCGCCGATGACGCCTCGCGCCTCTTCAATCGGCTGACTGGTTACGCGCCCGAAACCACCTACAATCAGTTGCTGGTGGCGCCCGAATATCTGCAAGATTCCCTTCTCGCGCTGATCGACAAGGAAATCGACGCGGCGCGCCGGGGCGAAGACGCTCGTATGATCTTCAAGATGAATCAATTGGAAGAAGACCGAGTCATACAGAAGCTGTATCAGGCGTCGCAAGCGGGCGTCAAGATTGATCTGATCGTACGCGGATTATGCTGCCTGCGGCCCGGCGTGCCCGGCTTGAGCGAAAACATCCGTGTGAAGAGCATCGTTGGCCGCTATCTGGAACACAGTCGCATCTATTACTTCCGCAATGCCCCCGAGCGTCAGCAGCTGTATATGGGCAGCGCTGATTTGATGCGCCGCAACTTGCTCAACCGAGTCGAGGTTGTTTTCCCCGTCCTCGACCCGCGGATACAATGGCGTGTGCTGCGAATTTTGCAGACCGATCTGTCTGATATCAAGAACTCCTGGGCCCTGCGCGGCGACGCCAGCTACCGGCGACTATGGGATGCCGAAAACGCGCAGGCTTTTGACTCGCACGTGCAGTTCATGGGCGACAGCTTTGGCCTCTGCGACACACCGGATTAGTGTTGTCCACATTGCTGGATAAGCGCATTCGCTGCCGTTACATCGATGCGATAGCTAATGTAGACACACGCGCTGCATGGCAGCGGCTCACGCAAAATACCTTGCGTCCCGCTGCGCTAAGCTCCCCCTCCGAAGGTCAGTGTCGAAGGGCGATGTCTACGTGCCCTACGCGACCCTCTTTATGGGATGCTCGCCATAGAGATGGCGAGAGGGGGCCGGGGGATGGGGTTTGCCGCTCGCAACGTAAACAGGGGCGACTGAACCGCAGTGTCTACGCGCGGCATTGAGTCCCCCTTATTATCATGGCGCTTCTCGCAATGAGTTTATTCGTCGTCCTCGGGGAAACTGTACTCAACCGTATAGCTCAGCGCTTCTTCCGCGCCGGGCGCCACCGTGATATCAAACTCGATGCTCGCGTTGTCCACCTTTACAAAGGGCGCCGAGCTTTGGATGATCTGCCAGTCGCGCCAGCGGTACAATCGCTCCGGCACAACGATGGAAACGGGATCGTCATCTTTGCGATTGCGCAATCGAATCTCGAATGACTCGCGCGCGACGCGGCGGGAAACGAAACTAAAGTCTGTCTGTATGCGTTCCCCCGTCAAGTCAAAGGCGTTGCCCAGCCCGAGCAGGACTTCATCGCCTTTGGCTGTGTGGCTGATGCCGCTCTCGCCAATCAGCAAATTCGCGCCATCGACATCGGCTTTGTAAACGCGAACGCGCCCGGCCGGCAGGTCGGCGCCCAGACCGCTCTCCTCGCCAGTGCTAAACGAGAGGTAGGTCCGCACATCGCCGCTTTCCGCGCCACGGCGCTCAAAATAGTCAATGGGTCGGTAGTAGCCGCCGAAGTGTGGCGAACTGTCGAAGACATAGGTGATGGTCGCCATGATGTCGGCGCCGTAGACGAACTCAATCTGCTTCGTTTCTCCGTCCGCGATTGAGATTGGACGCGTGACTGCATAGAGCTTGAAATCGCTAAAATCTCGCTGCTCCACGTCAGCGCTATAGTCGGCGGCGGCGCTCTGCGCCATCATACGCTCCTCAGCGTAGACTGCTTCTTCCCGCTCTATCCGGCTGACTTCACCAGCGACCAATTTCAGCGAGGCGTTTTCGTATGCGCGCCCGCTGCGATTGCCCAAGGTTACCAAGCCCATCAGATCAAAGGCGGTTTCTTCCGCATTCAGGTAAACGCTGTAATCCGCGGTCCAGTTCATCCCGCCAGCCAGATAAGACAGCGCCACCTCATGTTCACCGGCGCTGTCGCTGTTCAGGAGCAGTTGCAAGCTGGGTCCAGAGTAAAGGTCATCGAGTGGAGCGGGAAACTTGATTCCGCGGACATTGTACAGGTTCAGGAAGACAATCTCGTTTGGCGCAGTGCGCAGGAGCGCCTTTTCGCCTTGTATTTGCAGCAGCTCGCCGCTGTAACGCTCATCGGCGGAGATGCTTATCTCGACCGTCTCACCGATGAAGTCCGCCAGCAAGGCATCGGCTTCGCCTTTGTCATAGCGGTAGCTTTGCTCCAGTACGACGGCGCCAGCCGGATCGCTGAGTGACTTGAAACCGAATGACACAGGGTCAATCGTTGCTGCGACATCGCGGATTGTGACGCTATTGACCCCCTGCTCAAGCGTCATTTGGCGCTTTTCGCGCACCAGGGCGGCGCCGTCGTTATATACCGTCAACGATATATTGGCGCCATCTTGCGCGGTGACCATCTGGAGACCTCCAAGCAGAATTATGGTAGCCAAGGCGAGTATGCGCATGGGCATGGATTGACTCCTTTAGATGTTTACCGCTTGCGAGTGCGAGTTGACATTGATGGTATACGCGCCAGGCGCAAATTCGCCATCCAGGCTGATCATGTCGCGATAAGGCTTGAGGATCATCGGGCAGATGACATCAGCCGGCACTTCGCGGTAAACCTCAACATCGACGGTGTTTCCGCGGCGCGTCTGAGCGACGATCACCGGAAACTCGCAGCCATCGGGGTGTTCGCCCGCCACATCAAGGCTTATTCGCGCCTCCTTCACTTGTACGTCGACGCGGAAGATATTGCTTAAAACTTTGTCGCTTTCGTTCACCGCTTGCTCCTCTATCGCTCCAATCGGATAAGTGTTCACTGAGAATAACGTATCGGCTGGCACATCGGTTGCGGACAAAGTGATCTTCTCGTCGACAAGCGCCGCGACAGCCGGGCAGACACCATCGGCTGGCATGGCATTGTAAACAGCGAGCAGGGCGCCGCCGCTCCTCTGCCGCAGCGAGTAGATTTCAGGCAAAGCACAGCCCACCGCCTGGAGGCCGCGATACGACAGATTGTATTGATTGGCGTCATCATCAAAGCTGAGGTTTGCCTCATCAACCCACACAGGAAACAGACTCGTCTCATGCAGTCTGGGGCGGTTGCTTACACTGGTCTCTCGCGACGCTCTGTGTCTGATCATCCACGCGCGGTCGTTGATAATCAGATAGTTAAGCTCAGCCGCGTTCGACAAGGTCAATTGAAGCTCAAATTGTTCCTCTTCGTCTCCGCACTCGATCGTGGACGGTATAACGCGATACAGCTGAATATCAATATTGTTTGGGTAATAGGTGACTTCGCTTTGCGGTTCGATA
This sequence comes from Chloroflexota bacterium, assembly GCA_026706445.1. Lineage (GTDB taxonomy): Bacteria > Chloroflexota > Anaerolineae > Aggregatilineales > Phototrophicaceae > UBA6055. The sequence continues at coordinate 61,590 of JAPOYT010000174.1, read as the reverse complement.
TCGCAGTTCTCGTCGAAAGTAAGGCGCGCGCGCAACTGCCAGTTGCTTTCGTCATCGGCGGCCGGCGCAACGGATTCTACGTTTGAGATCAGGGCTATAGACGGTCGAAACGTTACATCGATTAGGCTATTGCCTTCAAAAAAGGCCAAGACGAGCGAGATAAAGCCGATTACAATCTTCAGGTTGAGCATGCTCCCTCCCGGGATAAGTTTCCTTTGACCCTGCGAGCCTCTTGGAAACGGGGCGATACCGAAGGGTCGAGCAACAGCGGAATCGGTCTCATGTCACCTCTTTCCATTCGCCGTCGGCGATTCGCCACACCTGGGGCGCGCCCGCGTCGTCATCCCAGTCAGCCGGATGCGCGACGAAAGCCAGATAGAGCGTGCCACCGACAGCCGCGCTCGGCGCCCGCAAGGTGTCCAGAAATTGCATATGGCTCCGCGCCAGTTTTGATGTGATCAGCAGTTTGTCGGCGGCGGCGCCGCAGTTGAGCCGATTGATGGCGTACAGCGCTTGCCGCCATTCGCGCGAGAAGTCGATTTCGACTTGCCAAAGCGCCTGCGCGATAAAGTGGAAATCCTCCGATTTGCGCTCGGCGGTTTTGCCAGCGCCAATGCGGCAGACGGCGATGTCGTAGAGAAGCTGATTAGTCGCGAAATCGGCCGCGTTGCCGCGTTGCGTTGTGGCGAAGACGCGATGATCCTCGCCGTCGAATTCGCGCCTGAATTGGGCGATGAGCGCCTTGGTAAAGGCTCGTTCACGCGCGCGCGCCAAGGAGCGTTGGGACGTGCCCATGGTCAAGGCTTTGGCCGCTTCGTTGAAGCTGGATTCAATCAGACGGGCGACATTCATAGCTTCATTATACTATTGTCGCTTTCAGTGAGCCCTTGTCCTGGCTAGCGCGATTCACATCGCGAGCGCTTGCGACTCGTTTCCGCAGATCCCCCTATCTGCGCATAGTTAGTGACCGCAGAATCGCGATGGCAGCAGTGGTACACTAGATAGTGTCGCTATGAGGGTGTCATCCGACAGGGGGGACAGCGCAAATTTGAGAAGTATTCCACCGGCTGACTACGCAAGCCTGCCCAAGCTGCGGCATCCGGCCGCCTATATCTGCGTCATTCGCGATGTCGACAGCGATCGATATCGGATACAGGCGACCGATCAGCCTCGGTCGCTGATTGAAGCAGCCTTTGCCGAGCGGACTCGCGAATTCGGCATTGAACTCCTTTCCATCCTGGAATCGGACAATATCGCGGAAAGCGAGGCGCGTCTTTTTGAGCGTCATCACGCGACTTTGAGCGCGGATTGGCTTGCTCTCGATACCTATCAATTGCGCGAACTGCAAAAGTCCGATTTGCAGGTCAACGCGCACCGCAGCCAATACATTGGCCCAGATGAGATTCATGGTTTAGAGTATGAGCAGCCGACCGACAGCGACTCGCCGCAATGGCAAGGGCGCTCGTCACAACTTGCGCAGAAGGACCGGCTCGACGAAGCGCAGCGCTCGAATCCGCCGTCCACGCTGGGATCAAATCGATATGGCGCGCGTTCTCATCGGCCGCGCGGCAGGCCTCTGTCATTGGCGGAGGACCAGTACGATCATAGCCGGCGCTCAATTCGCCAAGCCATTGATGAGGCCATCACAAATCTTTGGGTCAAGCATCCATGGAAATGCCTGGCTGCGCTGGCGCTGGTAGCATTGTTTTGCCTGGCCACCGTTGATTTGTCTTGCAACCCGTATGGCGGCTGCCCCGATACGCGATCGACGGCGATAGATTCTTCCGCCAGGTCATCATCGTCGACTCAGCAATCGGCTGTTAAACCTGGGCCGAATTACTGAGTACTGCGAGCCGTCACGGCGCGAGAATGCCCGGCGCAACATTGCGCCGCCGTCAGCCGTTTGTCGGGCGGAGCCGAGATTCGCTCCTTGGGTTTTGCGCTAGGCGACAAAGTGGACGGGAGCGCTAATTGGGTCCGATTCAAACAGAATGGCAAAACCGTATATGTCCCCCGCAAACTTGTGTCCTTGATTCGCTGACGCGCGCGAGGGGCATGTCTTCAGGAGACATGGGGCTACGCTTACGCTGTTGCCACGACAGCGGCTCGCACTATCGTGGTAAACTAATTTTGCCTTTGTGGACGCGGAAGGCTATGCAAGCGTGATAATGGTTGGGAGTCGTGCGCAGCCTGCCGCCCAAAGACTATGAATCGTTGCCGCCGCTCGAAGCGCCGGCCGGTTATATCTGCGTCATTCGCGACATTGACCGCGACCGCTTCCGAATTGATGGCGCGAACCGTCCGGCCACCTGCATCCGCGCGATAATGGACGAAGACGAGCGCGCCTTCGGCATTGAGCTCGTCTCCATTCTCGAAACCCAGGACCTGCGCAAAAGCGAGTCCGAGCTTTTTGAGCGCCATCACGCGCGCCTGAGCCAGGAATGGCTTGACTTGGACGAGTTGCAACTGGAGGAATTGCGCCGTTCGGTATTGCAAATTGACGCGCATCGCAGTCTCTACCTGGCGCCGCGGCAATCTGGCGCGTCAACTTTAGCGCGTCCTCAAGCCTTGTCGCGTTATGAGACCTTGGCATCGTTCGATTTGGGCGCGTCCGGGCGAAAGAAATGGCGTGAAGGCCGGCGATCAGGGCAGAATTCCCTTTTCAAATCTTATGGCGCCGAAGCGTTGCGGCGCTCCAGGGAGCTCCCCAAAACAAGGATCAGCCAACCCGCTGAGCCGCCTTCGTCGCTGCGCGCGCTTATTGAATTGCGAATAAAGCACCTTCTGTGGAATGACCCGGGCTGTCTCTTGCTCATTTGGACCGGGCTCGTGCTGGCGGGTTTGGCTTATCTTTTCCTTGTCAGCATTGGGGTGTTCCCAGCGTAAGAATCGAGTATTCGCCGCGAGCCTAGGGCGCGCAAAATCTAAGGGGCTTCGGTTCGTGTTACAATCCAAGCGCCTAGGCGCCCGCTGAATGGAGAGGAAAGTGCTCGACAGGCCCGATGTGAAGCCAATCGCGCTCGACCGCGTTTCGCGCTTGCCATGGGTCGCGCCGCCGGCCGGCTACATCATTCTCATTCTGGATGTCGATTACGGCAGCCGCTACAAGATCGCGCGCCATCAGCAGTTGGATCGACACCAGATGCGGCGCGGCGCCGATTTGCCTTTTGAGACGCGTGTCGCGCGTATCTGGCAGGCGGATGACGCGGCTGCGGCCGAACTAGCGCTGCACGATGAAATTGCCGCCGGAACAGCTATCGGCGAGTGGTTCGAGCTGGATCATGACCAAGCCCAAGAAATGCGCGACTCGAACGCGGAGGTCCGACCCGGGCAACAGTCTCGTCGCCAGAGCCGATCATTCTCCAGTCTGCTCAAGCCGAGCGTGTCTCAATCCCCGCGCCAGCGCTCAACCGCGCGCCGCAGAACTGATGCGACCAGGTCTGTCCCATCGCGAAGTCAAGCAGGATCCTCGCGCCAGCGCTCGACAGCCCGCCGCCGCAGCGATGCGGCCGTCAACGTTTCGGCGCGCGACCGCCGCAGTCACGGGCAATCAGCCGAAGTCGGCGCCGTCGGGCCCGCCACCGAGCTGAGACGCTCTGGGCGACGCGGGAATTTCGTACGCTTCATCATCCTGTTGCTGCTGCTTGGCTCGCTCTATTCGTTAATTGCCCAGCGCGATGCTGTCGACGAGCTCCGGCGTTGGGCCGAGACCGCCTTGTCGCGGAGCGGCATAGCGCAGTCAAGGCCCGCGCCAGCGCCCCTGCGCCTGGCTGCGCGCTTCGCCAGGGCGAGCCATAACTCGGTCAGATTTGAATGGACAAGAGCGGCGGGCGCGCATTTCTACCAATATCGCTACAGCGTCAATGGCGCCGCCCTCACGAGTTGGACAAATATCTCGCTCCTTGGGAAGACGATAGCGGGTTTGTCGCCAGGCGACCGCGTGATATTCCACCTGCGCGCTCGACAAGAAGGCGGATATTCGCCAATTACGCGGATTACCGCGAACGCATTGCCGAAGCCGACGGACACACCAGCGCCCCTGCGCCTGGCTGTGCGCTTTGCCAAGGCGAGCCATGACTCGGTCAGATTTGAATGGACAGAAGAGGCGGGGGCGCTTGGCTATCAATATCGCTACAGCGTGAATGGCGGAGCCTTCACGAACTGGAGGAACACTAATTTCCTTGGGACGACGATTGCGAGTTTGTCGCCAGGCGACCGCGTGATATTCCACCTGCGCGCTCGACAAGAAGGCGGGTATTCGCCAATTGCCGCGACAAGCGCGAGCGCATTGCCGAAACCGACGGCCACAGATACCGCGACCGACTTGCCGCCGACGCCCGCTTCCACTGCGACCGACTTGCCCCCGACCGCCACTTCCACCACGACCGACTTGCCGCCAACACCCACCTTCACCGCGACCGACGTGCCGCCGACCGCCACATCCAGCGCGACCGACTTGCCGCCGACTTCTACCTATACTGCGACGGCTGCTCCCAGGACAAGGGCTGTCATCGAGACGCAGCGCAATCTCAACGCCAACATTCGCGCCTGCCCGCGGACGAGCTGCGACATCGTCGACAAGTTAGCGCCGGGTACGGAAGTCGAAGTGATCGACAGCGTTACGGGTGAGACCGTCTACGATACCGATGTCTGGCTGGAAATCCGGCTGGAGGGTGGCAGCGCCTTCATTCACAGCGAGCTGGTGGCGGAGACGGAGTGAAAGACGGCGCGCGTTACAACTAGACATCCAGCGTCAGGCTGATTGGACAGTGGTCGCTGCCCATGACATCGGCATGGATCTCGGCGCCCGCCATCTTATCCAGCAGATCGGGCGAAATGAAGAAATAATCGATCCGCCAGCCGACATTTTTGGCGCGCGCGCCGCTGCGCATTGACCACCAGGAATAGGCGCCTTCCTTGTCCGGGTTGAGATGCCGATAGCTGTCGATATATCCCTGCGCGACCACCTTATCCATCCAATCGCGCTCCTCGCGCAGGAAGCCCGAATACTTGGAGTTCGGCTTGGGATGGGTCAGGTCGATCTCGTTATGCGCCGTGTTGATGTCACCGCAGAATACCACTGACTTGCCGTCCGCCCGCAAGCGATCAGCATAATCGAGGAAAGCTTCCTTGTATTCCATCTTGAACCGCAAGCGCTCTTCGCTGCCCTTGCCGTTGGGCAGGTATGTGCTCATTAGCGTGAAGGCGCCGTAATCGGCGATGATCGTGCGTCCCTCGCTATCGAATTTCTCAATGCCCAGACCGAGCTTGACTTCTTTCGGCTCGCTTTTGCTGTACAAGCCGACGCCGCTGTAGCCTTTGCGTTCCGCCTTGACCCACCAGCTGTGGTAGCCGTCGGGCTGGCGCAATTCGCTATCGAGCTGATCGGGCCAGGCTTTGGTCTCTTGAACGCTGAGAACATCGGGTTTTTCCGTATGCAGCCAATCGAGAAAGCCCTTCTTCTGCGCGGCGCGGATGCCATTGACGTTCCAGGAGTAGAGTTTCATGCGCTTCTCCGCTGATTTATCCCTGCATGTCAGGTCATTATAGTGTTGCGCGGCAGTTGGGATAAGGTGCAATCGTAAGACGCTTTCCTCCTTTGTCATGAGCAGCCCTTTTTGCTACCCTTGCCGAGCGGCAATCAAAAGGGGAAGGAAACCGATGCTCAGAATCAACGAAGAACGCTTCCTACGCGACCTGAAGGAATTGGCGCAGATCGGCGCGACGCCTGATGGCGGGGTGTCGCGCCCTGCCTTGACCACGGCGGATATTGAAGGACGGCGCTGGTTTCAAGGCAAGATCGCCGACGCGGGCCTCGATTACAAAATGGACGGCGCCGGCAATCAGTCGGCGATTCTTCACAGCGATCCGCCCAGCGAGAAACGAATCTTGGCCGGCTCGCATCTGGACAGCGTGCCCAACGGTGGCCGCTACGATGGCTCGCTTGGCGTGCTGGTCGCCTTTGAGGCGTTGCGTACGCTGAAGGATAGCGGCATCACACTGCCCGTTTCGCTGGAGGCGGTCAACTTCACCGATGAAGAAAGCGCCATCATGGGTTTGATGGGCAGCAAGGCGCTTGTCGGGCAATTGACTGAAGCCGACTTCGAGCGCAGCCGCGTCGATCGCGACGAACTGACGCGCCGTTTCTCGGCAATTGGCATCACGCGCGAGTCGATGTTGGCGGCGCGGCGCGATGATGCGCTCGCATGGGTCGAATTGCATATCGAGCAGGGCACAAGGCTGGAAACAGCCGGCATCGATATCGGTGTTGTGAACGCCATCGTCGGCATTCGCTCCATACATGTGACTTTCCGCGGCGAAGCGGCGCATGCCGGTACAAAACCAATGGAATTGCGCCGAGACGCGCTCTGGGGCGCTTCGCAGTTTGTCCTACGCGCAAGAGAGCATGTGATGGACAACTATAGGCCTGGCGTCTGCAACGTCGGCATGATCAACGCGAAACCGGGCGCCTTTAACATCGTCCCGGCCGAGGTCTATTGCGCGCTGGAATTCCGCCACGGAACTGAGGCGGCGATGGATCAGATGCAGGCGGACTTATTAGGGCTTCTGCAAGAGTGCGCGGCGGAATTCAACCTGAGCGTTGATTACGAATCCACGCCGCCAGTTATACCGGCAACGATGAGTGAGTCGGTTATGGCCGCGATTGAGCGCGCGGCCGACGCCCTGGGATTGTCGCGCGAGCGCATGCTGAGTTTCGCCGGGCATGACACGCAGAATGTCGCTACCATAGCGCCGGCGGCCATGTATTTCGTGCCCTCGGTGGATGGCATCAGCCACAATCCCAACGAGTTCACGCGCGAAGCCGATTGCGTCAATGGCGCCAATTTGATGCTTCACAGTTTGCTTGAGTTGACGAAAATTTACGCTTAAGCGCCGGTGGGAACCCAGATATTCTTGACTTCAGTGGACTCAAGGAGAAACTCGGCGCCTGCGCCTTGTTCGGTGTCATGCCAGTCGCGCTCGGCGCCATAGCTGACCCACGCGCGCTTGATATTGTGGATTGAGCGCGCCTCGACTTGACGGCTGCCTTCCGCGTCCCCAAAATACCAGACGCTATCGACATCATCGTGCTCGACCAGCGTCTTAACCAGGTGATCGCGCTCGCCAGTGATGATATTGACGACGCCCGCGGGCAGATCTGAAGTGTCGAATACCTGATAAAGGTCGGTAGCGCTGAGCGGGTAGGGTGGCGAGGGGATGCAGACGACCGTATTGCCACGCGCGATAGCAGGCGCCGCCAGCGATACAAAAGCCAGCAGCGGCGCCTCATCCGGGCAGGCGATGCCGATAACGCCCACCGGCTCGTGAATGGCGGCGACGAGCCCGCGCAGGGTCGTTTCCTGAACCGCCCCGCCGGCTTTGTCGGCGAAGGCCGCCCAGTGAAACAGCCGCTCGATTGACATCGCGATTTCCGCGCCCGCCTCATCAGGCGGCGTATCAGTCATCATCGTGATGCGCCCGGCGAACTCTTCCGCCCGCGCTGACAGATTCTCGGCGATATAATAGAGGATCTGCGCCCGGTTATGCGGCGAGTAGGTCGCCCAGTCCTTGGCTTTATGCGCCGCTTCCACCGCGTTGCGGACATCCTTGCGATTGCCGTCGCCCGCTTGCCCGACCAACAACCCTGATGGCGAGATGACGGCACGGGTGTAGTTGCCATCGGGTCGCGCCTGTTTGCCGCCTATGTAGAGCTTGGCTGTACGATCCAACTCCGCCCTGGCGCGCTGTTCACCACCTAGCGGCGGCGGCGCTGGCGGCGTGCGCGCGCCCCAGTCCGCTGGCGGCTCGCCCAATTGCGGACGCGCTCGTTTCTGCCAGCGGGGACGCAAATAGGCAAACAGTCCTTCTTTTCCGCCTTCGCGCCCGTAGCCGCTTTCACGGTAGCCGCCAAAACCGGCGGCGGCATCGAATAGATTGCTGCTGTTTATCCAGATGCTGCCTGCCTTGACCAGACGCGCCGTCTCCAGCGCCAAGCTAATGTTCTCGCTCCAGATGGACGCCGCCAGGCCGTAACGGCTGTTGTTCGCCAGCTCCACCGCTTCGCCGGGCCTGCGGAAGCTCATCGCCACCAAGACCGGACCAAAGATCTCTTCTTGGGCGACTGCGGCCGCGGCCTCGAGATTGGTCAGCAGGGTCGGCGGATAGAAGCAGCCATTCGCCGGCAAGTCACAATTTGGCTGGTAAACATCGGCGCCTTCGCTGATGCCGCGCTGCACCCAATTGTCAATCGCCTCGTATTGGACCGGGTCGATGACCGCGCCGATATCGATGCCCTTATCCAGCGAATCGCCCAGCCGCAGGCGCGCCATTCGACTTTTCAGACGATCGATGAACATGTCAGCGATATTTTCCTGCACCAGCAGGCGCGAGCCGGCGCAGCATACTTCTCCCTGATTGAAAAATATCGCATCGACCAGCCCTTCAATCGCGCCATCAATATCGGCATCGTCGAAGACGATGAAGGGCGACTTGCCGCCCAGCTCCAGCGTCAGCTTGACGCCGCTGCCCGCCGTCGCCCGCCGAATAATTCGCCCGACCGCGGTCGAACCGGTGAAGGCGATCTTGTCCAGGTCATGATGCGCCACCAGCGCTGCGCCCGCTTCGTCGCCGCCAGTCACGATATTGACCACGCCCGGCGGGATTCCCGCTTCAGCGATGATCTCGGCGAAGAGCAGGGCGCTCAATGGCGTGTAAGGCGCCGGCTTGATGACAACCGTGTTGCCGGTCGCCAGCGCTGGCGCGATCTTCCAAGCCAGCATCAGAAGCGGGAAGTTCCAGGGGATCACCTGGCCGATGACGCCAAGCGATTGGTAATCGCGCAACTCAGTATCCATCTGCGCCCAGCCGGCGTGATAGTAGAAATGACGCGCGGCCAGCGGCACATCAATATCGCGCGATTCGCGGATCGGCTTGCCGTTGTCCAGGCTTTCCACGACCGCCAGCAGGCGCGCGTGCTTCTGCATGTTACGGGCGATGGCGTAGAGGTGGCGGGCGCGTTGATGCGGCCGCAGCGCCGACCAGGTTTCGTAGGCGGCGCGGGCGGCGGATACGGCGGCGTCGATATCGATGGCGCTGGCGTCGGCGGCTTGCGCCAGGGTCTCGCCGCGGGCGGGGTTGGAGATGGTGAGGTAGCTGCCCTCGGCCGGCGCAACCCAGTTGTTGTTGATGAAGAGATCGAACTTTCGTCCGTGCGAATCGAGCCAGGCGTCGGCGGCGTCAGCGGATTCTGGGGCGGGTCCGTAGGGGAGGGTTTGGAAGAGGGTGGTTAATTGGGGCATTGGGTACTCGACTTGGTTCGGCTAGGTAATCCGGAAATCAAGTTCCCGTATAAGATCGAAAGTGTCAATGCAGCGGATGCCTAGCTTTCGACAAACGAACGGAATCTTTCGCTTATGTTTTTTCATTTCGTCGGTTGCATTTTCTTGCTTTGCTTCCAGCGTCACGATAGTAGTGCGTTGTCCTCCCAAGGCGTATGAGATAAGTAAGGGATCCTTACGAATCTTGTTCAGCTCGTCTAAAGATGGCGTCGGAAGTTCGTATCCGTCTTTGAAGACTCTATTCACCTCCACTTGATCAGCGCTTGCGTCAAGCTGCAATTCCTTCTCATGATTGTTAATTCTTAGCCATCTCAATAGTTCGTCGTCCTGATTTTCGGCATCTCTCTTTGGTTGACCGGCTTTAACTTCGGCTATCATCTCAAACGGCATCTTTAGGTGACCCTGCTTGGTATTATCAATGATCCATTCCCAGAATTGCGGAATTCGGTCAATTGGATAGTAATCATCGTGTGCCGTTATGAGCACATTAGCGTCCAAGAGGTAGAGCACTTAGCCCTCCTGCCGCAATCGTTCCGGATTTAGGAATGTTCTTACTTTACGTGGGTTTACGCCAAGCAATGTGCTTGCTCTAGTAGGTGTCAGAGCGCCGCTCGCAACTGAACGGCGCGCTAGGCTGAGCAGAGGTTCGCCCAATGAACTTCGCCTCACCACGTTGGGGTCAATTGGAGTGCTTTTTCCGAGCGCCTTGTCAAGTTCCCGCTGCTCCTTTTCGCGTTGCTCGCGTAGAGCGTGGTCACGCAGCAGCCATTCAGTGATCCGATACCACATAGTTTGACTGATGTAATCTTCAAGCTTGAGACTGTAAGCTACCATTGCCCGGCTCAGGTTTTTTGAGTGGGCAAAATCTGTGATTCTATCTAGCGCGGTGTCGAACGAGTCATTATGCATCTTGGACAATGCTGTAAGCTCACGACGGGGCAGGAGAATTCTACCGGCAACGCGATTACAGAACTGTTCCAAACTGGAGCTTGTTTCATTTATCGTACCAGTAATTCCACTTGTCCCCAGCCAAAGATGCGCCACTTCATGCAAAGCAGTAAACGACTGTGCGCGTTTATCATCCTTGCGATTGATAACAACGTATGGAGCAATATCATCGGATATTGCGAAACCACGAAAAACCGAAACAGGAATTGTCGTAGTCTGAGGATGACCTAAGTCGCTCATCAGAAGAACGAATATCCCTATTGATTGGATTCGGGATCTTAGATAATTGAAAGCTTCACGCGGCTGGCTTGGCCGGCGCTGGTATTCTTTAAGGTTAAACTCCATGGTTTCGACGATGCTGCTGGCGACTCGGTCAGCACCCATTCTGGTTGAAGCAGAGGATACGAATCGGAGAGGCTCTGCGTCTTCGTCTTCAAGAAGATCTCGAGTGATGCTCTGACGTGCCTTGACGTTACTAAGTAGGATTGCCAAATGGGCATTGGCAACAGAGTCTTCCGACCGCTGTGGAATCGTACGATAGTCTTCACCTAGGTCACTCTTCCGCGGTTCAGAGTCCAAATAGAACGCAACGACCGGTACGCGGTACACATTTGCCATTTTGCTCAATTGCGGCTGCGTCGGGGGTCTATCGCCGTTTTCAAGTTTCTGGAGTTTTTCCGTTGCTGTGCTTCTGCTTGAACTTGTAAATCCAAGTTTTTTGGCAGCATCTGCAATGCTTAACTTGGCAGCATTACGTGCCCATTCAAGGTTTTCATGATTTACGGTAACCATGATTTCCACCTCAACTAATCAAGAGTAGTATAGCTTATGAACTCGCATTGCCAACGGCTTGTAGACCGAGTCGGCCAGCGAACTCTGGATTGGCCACGAGTTCTCTGCTACCCTCGCCATTACTTCCCCACCCCAAACAGGAGCCACCCCATGCCCAAGCAATACGCCAGCCCGCCAGCCATGACTATCGACCCAACCAAGACCTACCGCGCCATCATGCGCACCAGCAAAGGCACCATCAACATCAACCTCTTCGCCGACCGCGCGCCGATCACCGTCAACAACTTTGTCTTCCTGGCAAATGACGGCTTCTACGATGGCGTCATCTTCCATCGCGTGCTTGACGGCTTCATGGCGCAGGGCGGCGACCCGACCGGCAGCGGCCGCGGCGGACCCGGCTATCGCTGGGACGACGAGGCATCGGCGCTTGCTATCCCCCACGACGCGCCGGGCACGCTGAGCATGGCCAACGCCGGTCCCAATACGAATGGCTCGCAGTTCTTCATTACCTTCGTCCCCACGCCGCATCTCGATGGCAATCACGCTGTCTTTGGGCGAGTAGCCGATGCGCCCAGCCTGGATGTGCTTAATTCGCTGCAGCGCGTCGATCCGCAGCGCCCGAACCCCACGATCGTCGCCGATAAGATCACATCAATCTTGATTGAAGAGGCCTAGCGCGAAGCAAACAGCGAAAGGACGCCGCCTGCGTCGATCCCTGTTGCTGGCGGGGATGCCAGATTGGCCGTGGCCGTAATGCGAAGCGAGCAACGAGCCGCGTAACATGCAAAAGATTCGGGCGGTCTTGTAGATTCGGCTCGCGTGGTCCAGCCAATGCCTTTCTTGTTTTCTTCGTCTTGGCAATGTGGAGCTATCTGAGTTGCTCAAGAAGCATACGATTTGTCGCGCCGGTTGACTAAGTTGCGAGTGAGATCTGACACTTATACTGCAAACGGCGCGCGGTTGTGGTATTGCTACGAATAGCTTGGCAGCTTGGACATTTGTGGTAACATATCCTGACTGCCCACTGGGCATAAATTGTAATATGCTACGATTATCTGTTTCATAAGTATTCTCCTGTTACGGGGACTAATGCGCTTCGAGAGGATTGGAGATGTTGTCGCAGGTAGTTACTAGTGTTTCTTTCGAATCGTTCCGGGAGTCGTCCGCGGGCAAGAAGGTAATACTTCTGTACCCGTGGACCAACCACAGAAATGTATTCTTAAGCTATTTCCTCAATGATTGCGATGAAGGCTTACTCTATTACCGCTTGCCTGAACATTCCAGCGGCTTGGCTCACTGGCTTGGCGGTCTTCGTGACGGAATCCGAATTGGAGCGCCGGAGTTCGGAAAGATCTTGGAGCGCATCCTGGAAAGCGGCGCGGCTTCCGAACTTGGCGAAGCGCTGGCTGCCGATATCGAAGCGCTGCCGCTTAAACGTGTTGTCTTGTACCTGGATGAGCTCGACCGCATTGCGCAAGACGAAGAATTCCGTCAGTTTATGAATGCGGCGATTGCCAACTTGCCCCCCAAGGCGCAACTGGTGATCAGCTCGCGCCTGCTAACATACGATCCCTGGATTAGCTGGGTGAACCGTGACGAAGTGGTCGTCTTGGGTACCGAGCACCGCAGCAGCAACTTGCTATTTGCCAAGCAGAGCAGTCTTAAGCCACAGCTGGAGGTTTACGCATTTGGGCGCGGGCACGCCGTCTCCAACGGGCGAGAAATCAGCAGTTGGGATGGCGCCTTGCCGCGCAACTTGTTCTTTTACTTCATTGACAATCCCCTAGTCACTCGCGATCAGATTTTCGAGATATTTTGGCCCAAATTATCGGTACGCGATGCGACTAACGTCTTTCATGTTACCAAACGCAAGATCACCGAGCGGATTTCCGCCTACGTTGACGATGGCGCCAATTATGAATTGACCAGTTATTCGACCGGCTTTTATGTGCCGAGCGACAGAATCGTCCGTCACTATGATGTGGCGGATTTCGAGCAGGCAATGGAGGGCGCGCTGCTGTCCCAAGACGCGCATGAACGGGAACTGCTATATCTTCGCGCCATCGAAATCTATAAGGCGCCCTTCTTGCATCCGGTCAGATTGCCCTGGGTAGAGGCTCGCCGTAATCAACTGAAGTCCATGTACGCGGAAGCATTAATTGGCATGGCGCGCTTAAAGACGGGCCAAGGCGCTTGGGAGGAAGCGCTTGGGTATTTCGCACGGGCGTTGAAAGAGGCGCCACAGCGCGAAGATATCCACCGAGGCGCGATGCAGATGTACATAAATCTTGGTCGCAACGCCGATGCCCGCCAACATTATACAGTGTTGGAGCGCCTGCTTAAGAGAAAGCTGGGCGTCAAACCCTCCGGCGAAACGCAGGCTTTGCTGCAACAGCTGCAGTAACTGGGAATCGCCTTCCCACAGCCTGTCCGCTTTGGACAATCGTCTTACAATATCGGAAGCGACGATAGAACCGACCCGCCATTTGCAGCGTTGAGACCGGGAATAGTTGCCGTCAGACATGCTCATAGATCAATCAAACCGAGATAATCGCGAAGGACTAACTACGCCAATGGAGCGCAGCGCTGATGGCGAACAGAGAGGAGTATTGCTCGCCTCGCTGCTGATGTTCATCGTGGGCTGGGGCGGGTTGGCGCATCTGGCGGTTACGACGCGTCCGCGGATCGGCGGCGAGCTCTGGCTGTTCTTCATTCTCTTGCAGATCGCCGTGACCGGAACTGCCATCCCATTCGTGCGCCTGCTCAGTCAGCGCTTGGCGCGGCTCAATCACCCGGCGCCGCTGACCGGTCTTGTCGTAAGGCGCAGCGTATGGATCGGCATCATCGTTGTCACCTGCGCTTGGCTCATGATACCGCGCTATCTTTCGCTGCCGATCATGCTAATTGTGATTCTGCTTTTCGTCGTGATCGAAGCCTTCCTTCGCAACCGGGAACTGGCGAATGAACGATAGACAGGCTCTGCTCCGGCGCCTGCCGTCCGTCGATTCCTTACTTGCTCATAGCGCCTTACAGGAACAGATTCGGGTGTACGGCCGCGAGCTAGTGGTTGAGGCTATTCGGTCGCAGCTTGATAATGCCCGCAAGCGGATACTGGATTCGGCGCAGGGCGACGTTTGCGAGAGCGCGCTGATTAACGGGATCGAGGACTTCCTCGCGCGAGAAGAGGATTCGTCTCTAAAATCGCTGATCAATGCAACGGGCGTAATCATCCATACAAATCTTGGTCGGGCGCTCTTGTCCAAAAGCGCGCAAGAGGCGATGGTTGGCGCGGCCGCGGCCTATAACACGCTGGAATTCGATTTGGCGACCGGCAAGCGCGGCAGCCGACTGGCGCAGGCCAGCCAAATGCTGCGTGATTTGACCGGAGCTGAAGACGCGCTGGTGGTCAACAACAACGCCTCTGCCCTGATTTTGATCTTGAGCGCGCTAGCCAAGGAGCGCGAAGTTGTCATCTCGCGCGGGCAGCTAGTGGAAATCGGCGGCGGATTTCGCATTCCAGCGATCATGCGGGAGAGCGGCGCCAAGCTTGTCGAAGTTGGCGCGACCAATCGAACGCGAATCTCGGATTATGAAGCGGCGCTTGCCGACCGCTCGGCTATGATCCTCCGCGTACACTCCTCGAATTTCAAGCAGATCGGCTTTGTGGAGCAGCCAGCGCTCGCGGAATTGACGGCTTTGGCGCGCAGCCGTGGCGTCTTGGCTGTCGACGATTTAGGCAGCGGAGCGCTGATCGACACGGCGCAATTTGGCTTGGATCATGAGCCGACTGTTCAAGAGAGCCTTGCCGCCGGCGCCGACCTGGTTTGTTTCAGTGGGGACAAGCTGCTGGGCGGACCGCAAGCGGGCATAATCCTTGGCAAGCTCAATTTGCTGTCGCAACTCAAACGACATTCCTTGGCGCGCGCCTTGCGCGTCGACAAGCTCACCTATGCCGCCCTGATCGCCACCCTGGAGCATTATCGGCGCGGCGAAGCCTTGCAAAAGGCGCCCGTCTGGCAGATGATTTCGCGCCCGCTACATGATATCAGAGAGACCGCGGAAAAGTGGGCGGAGGAAGTTGGCGGTTCGGTCGTCGGCGGGGAATCGACCGTCGGCGGCGGCAGCCTGCCCGGTACAGCATTGCCCACCGCTCTGTTGGCTCTCGCGAGCGAATCACCCAATCGCGCCCTGGAGCGGCTGCGTCAAACGAATCCGCCCGTGATCGCACGCATTGCCGACGGCCGCGTCTTGCTGGATCCGCGTACGGTTCTCCCCGAACAGGAGACTGACCTTTTGGCGGCGCTGAAGTCCATCGTTTGAAACCAGACCGCAATCCCTGTTACACTTATTCTCGCAGACGCCAACGATCATGCGTCTTTGCCATCTTAATCGAAATGGAGCATGCGCATGAAATCTGACATTGAACGGCTGATGCGCGAGCGAGAGCTGGACGCCATCATCGTGACCGGCGGCGAAGAATTCAATACGGCGCGTTACTACCTGAGCAACGGCGCGCGCATTACGCATGGGTCGATCTTCAAAGTCATCGACCAGCCGGCGCTGCTCGTTTGCAGTCGTATGGAAGTGGAAGAGGCGGCGAAGTCGGGCTTGGAAGTGATGACCGATGTTGAACTCGGATTCTATGACCGCTACAAGGAAGCCGACGGCGATAGCATCAGGGCGACGACATTGCACTGGTCCGATGTCCTATCACGGCTGGGATTGAGCGCTGGACGCATCGGTCTTTACGGCGCCTGGCAAGTCAATAAGACGATCGCGCTTTACGAAGCTTTGCGCGCGGATTTGTCTCAATTCGAGTTTGTGGCTGAAGCCGAGGGCACACTGATTGAAGAAGCGATGCTTACAAAAGACGCCGATGAGATCGCGCGATTGAAATCGGTGGCGCAGCGCGCGAACGCGGTGATGGAGGTCGCCTGGGATTTCATCGCCGATCTGCGGCGCGCTGGCGAGTCCCTGCTGGATGAAAATGGCAAGCCCGTGACAATCGGCGACATCAAAGACTTGGTGCGGCGCGAGCTGATGGCGCGTGGCTTGGAAGATACCGACATGATATTCGCGCAGGGTCGCGATGCCGGCTTCCCGCATAGTCGTGGCGAAGCCGACATGCCTTTGCGCGTTGGTCAGACCATCGTCTTTGATCTATTTCCGCGCGAGCTTGGCGGCGGTTATCACCATGACATGACGCGCACCTGGTGCATCGGCTATGCGCCGCCGGAAATCCGCGACGTGTATGACACGGTCATGGAAGCCTTTGATATTTCGATCGAGGCTTTTGGTCTCAACAAGCCAACGCATCTCATGCAAGAGGCGGCGCTCGACCATTTCGAAGGGGCGGGGCATCCGACGACGCGGTCAGATCCGAGTACGATGGCTGGCTATGTGCACAGCTTGGGCCACGGCGTCGGAATCGATATCCACGAGCGCCCGTCAATCAGCCATCTGCGCCGTGACGACATCTGCCAAATTGGGAATATCTTGACCATTGAACCCGGCTTGTATTATCCTGAGCGCGGCTTCGGCGTAAGGGTAGAAGATCTATTCGTGGTCGATGAGAACGGCGAGCTTGTATCGCTGACGCCTTTCCGAAAAGACTTGGTCATTCCCTTGCGGGATGATGGTGGGACAGCGCAATGACGACTATGGCATCGCAAATCCGTGTGGCGATCATCGGTTCCGGTCCATCGGGTTTTTACGCCGCCGATCACTTGTTGAAACAGCGCGAGCCGAAGATCTATGTCGATATGTACGAGCGCCTGCCGACGCCCTTCGGTTTGGTGCGGGGCGGCGTCGCGCCGGATCACGCCAAGATCAAGTCAGTGACCAAATTATACAGCCGCATCGCGTCTCACCAACGCTTTCGCTTCTTTGGCAATATCGAATTCGGCACGGAGGTAAGCCGCTTTGACCTGAGCGAGCATTATCACGGGATCATTTACGCGGTCGGCGCGCAAACGGACAGAAAACTTGGCATTCCCGGCGAAGACTTGCCGAACAGTTACGCCGCCACCGAATTCGTCGGCTGGTACAACGGGCATCCGGATTACCATGACTACGACTTTGATCTGTCTGGAATCAAGCGGGTAGCGGTGATCGGCGTCGGCAATGTAGCGATGGATGTCGCGCGGATCCTGGCGCGCACGCCGGAAGAGCTGTATGGGACAGATATTGCAGATTATGCGCTGGAGACGCTGCGACAGAGTGAGGTGAAAGAGATTTACATCATGGGTCGTCGCGGACCCGCTCAAGCGGCCTTTACCAATCCCGAGATTAAGGAATTGGGCGAGATGGGGGACGCGGACATCATCGTCGATTGCGAGAATGCGTCGCTGGATGAACTGAGCGCGACAAACCTGAAGAAAGCGCGTGACCGCAGCGCCATACGCAACGTCAAAATCCTCCAGTCCTATGTCGATCGGGGCTTAACAGGCAAATCGCGGCGCATCATTATGCGCTTCCTCGTATCACCCAGCGAGATCATCGGCAGCGAAAAAGTCGAGGCGATGAAGATCGTCAAGAACGAACTTTATCTCGACGGAAACGGCAACCTGCGTCCGCGCGCGACCGGCGAATATGAGACGCTTCCCGTCGATATGATTTTCCGCTCGGTCGGTTACCGCGGCGTACCCTTGCGCGATGTGCCGTTCTATGATCGCTGGGGCACGATACCAAACGCTGATGGACGCGTGCTCGCCAGGCATGAGGGCCGTGAGCGCTTGATCGGCAACTACGTTGTCGGCTGGATCAAACGAGGACCGAGCGGCATCATTGGCACCAACAAACCGGATGCGATTGAAACGGCCAACTGCTTCCTTGAGGACTTTGCAGCAGGCGACGTGCTGCGGCCGTTAGATACCAGGGCTGAGCGCGCTCTCGAGATGGTGCGGATGCGCAAGCCGACATTCATATCTTTTGACGAGTGGAAGATCCTGGATGAAATTGAATTGCGGCGCGGCGTCGAAACTGGTCGAAGCCGCGTCAAGTTTACCACGGTCGTCGAGATGTTGGAGGCTTTGGGCAAGGCGCCTGAGTTGGCTGGCGCTGGAAAGTAGGCCGGATGCTGAATAGGCGGTGGCAGTACTGACTTTTTGGCAGAATTGTCCAATTTTTTGTCTTAGAATTCGGCTGGAATTTCTTGACAGGCGTCCGCGCATACGTTAAGCTGATAGTGGCAAACTAAGATTATTATAAGCAGATTTATTCCGTCCCCCCGGCGCCCCGCACCATGCGGGGCGTCTTGCGTTTTTCATCACCATCCGATTTGTCCAATTTGATCGCTTGTTCTTGATGCGCCCAGGCAGCTGCACTGGCATCACCAAAATCGTCGAGCATATTGTTCTCTTCTAAATTGTGGACGATTGCGCTAACCTCGGCGCAGGGACCCAATCATCGATTCGGAGAGCGCCGATGGACGCGAAAGAAATCATTCTTGAGCATATAAGAGAAAACGACGAAGAATTAAGTTATATCGCCAAAGACATCTGGGATCATCCACAGGTGGCGCTGCAGGAAGAATATGCCGCGCGGCTGCTGGCGGAAAAGCTGGAAGCCGATGGCTTTTCCATTAGTTGGGGCGCTGGCGGCATGCCCACCGCTTTCATCGCCGAATGGGGCGCAGGGGCGCCGATCATCGGTTTGCTCGGCGAATACGATGCGCTCCCCGGTCTGTCGCAGGAGCTCGCCAGCGAAAAGATTCCGATCGAAGCGGGCGGTCCTGGGCACGGCTGCGGTCATAATCTTTACGGTACCGCATGTATGGGCTCGGTCATGGCGCTAAAGGCGGCGATGCGGCAAGCTGGCGCCAAGGGCACGATTCGTTTCTACGGCTGCCCGGCCGAGGAGACCCTGGTGGGCAAGACCTTTATGGCGCGCGACGGCGTATTTGATGATTTGGACGCCGCGATTACTTGGCATCCGGGCGATACCAACATTACCTCGAATGGCTCATCACTGGCGATGAATTCCTTCAAGGTGAACTTTCACGGCGTCGCCGCCCACGCCGGCGCATCGCCTTGGCTCGGCCGCAGCGCGCTTGATGGTGTGATGCTGATGGATGCCGGCGTCAATTATATGCGCGAGCATGTGCAGCCTGAGTCACGAATTCACAGCGTCGTCACCAGTGGCGGGCAAGCGCCCAACGTGGTACCGGCTTTCGCCCAGGTATGGTATTTCCTGCGGGCGCCACAGCGCGAACAAGTCGAAGAAATGTATGGCTGGATGCAGGATATCGCCAAAGGCGCGGCGCTGATGAGCGGCACCACGCACGAGATCGAATTCATCACCGGCTGTTATGATATTCTGCCCAACAAGGTGATAGCTGACTTGCTCTATGAAAAGATGGCGGAAGTCGACGACATGTCCTTCACCGAGCAGGAACGCCAGTTCGCGCGCGAATTGCAGGCGACTTTTCCGGCCGGATCGGTGCAGAGTGGTTTCGACTGGATGAAACGATCCACCAACGCCGATCTGGATCCGGCGGCGATCTGCGATCCCCTGTGGGAAGACGTGTATCCGCATTCACCGACGCCGCCGCGAATGGGCGGGTCGACTGAAGTGGCCGATGTCAGTTGGATTACACCCACTGGTCAAATCACCACAACCTGCTCGCCCCTGGGAACGCCGGGCCACAGTTGGCAGACGGTAGCCTCGTCCGGCTCGAGCATCGGCGCCAAAGGCATGATCTTCGCCGCCAAGGCGATGGCGCTCGCCGCTTTCGATCTGCTGGCAAAGCCCGATCTGCTGGAAGCGGCGCAAGCCGACTTCGAGCAGGCGCGCGGTGACAAGACCTATGTGACGCCGCTGCCGCCGGAAGCGACGCCCAAGTAGATGAATCTGGAATCCATGCCGCAGGGCGTGGTCGCCGGCAGCATTCCGCTCTTCGCCGGCCATCCCTCGCCCGACCTGCTTCCGATTGACGACCTGCAGCGAATCATCCTTTCCGCTTGGGACGCGCCCAACGTCGCCCGTTTCCTCAACTACGGCGATGAGCAGGGCAACCGCCGACTGATCGAATTCCTGGTCGAGCGATTGAATCGCGCGGAAGACCTCGGCGTCAGCCGCGAGAATCTGATGATCATCGGCGGTTCCACTTGGGGCGTCGGCATGGTGACGCAGCATCTGGCGGCGCCCGGCGACGCGGTGCTGGTGGATGCGCCCTCGTATCGCGACGCGCTGCATATCTTCCGCGACCACCGGCTCAAAATCCGCGCCGCGCCGATTGACGATGAAGGCATCATCGTCGCCGACCTGGAGCGCAGCCTGCGAAAGTTGGCGGCGGCCGGGGCGGCGCCCCGCTTCTATTATGTCGTACCCAATTTCCAGAATCCGTCGGGCATCACTATGTCGCGGGAGCGGCGTCTCGCTGTCATCGAATTGAGCCGCCAGTACAATTTCGCCATTGTCGAGGACGATGTCTACAGTGATCTGCGATTTGAGGGCGCTGCGCCGCCGAGTTTCTACGACTTGGCCGGTGGGGAGAATGTCCTGCGCCTCGGCACTTTCTCCAAGACACTGGCGCCTGGTCTGCGAATCGGCTGGCTAATCGCTGCGGCGGATCGGATCGCTGGCTTCGTCGAAAGCGGGATGCTGCGCATGGGCGGGGGCGCCAATCCATTTACGGCCGCGGTCGTCACCGATTATTGCCGCAGCGGCGCTTGGGAGGCGCATGTGCAGTGGCTGCGCGGACAATATGAGCGGCGACGTGACATCGCCTTGGCCGCATTGGAAGCGTCGATGCCGGCCGGCGTGACCTGGACGCGGCCCCGCGGCGGATACTTTATCTGGCTGCGCCTGCCATCATCAGCGCATGTGGACGCATTGGAAGAACGGGCGCGAGGGCAGGGCGTCTACTTCGCTTCCGGCAAGGGCTTCTACGTTGATCCCGCCGACGGGACGCGTCAATTGCGGCTCTCATTCAGCTTCGTTCCACTGCCGGACTTGCGGTCAGGTATTGAAGTCTTGGGCGAACTTATCGCGCGGATGGCTGCGTAAATATCCATGGCGAATATTTCGACGGCGAAAGACATTAGAAGAGAAATCGCGCAGAAGGGATACTGTCTGCTGCGAGCCAGCGACCTGCATGTTTCGGATGAGCTGCGGCAGAGTTGGCTCAGCCTCACGATTGACTACGCTGATTTGCTGGCGGACGAATACCTGCCAGGTGGCGCGCGCTATCGCTTCCGGCGTTATGGCCGCTTCCGATTCTCACCGAGTGACGGCGCGCTTTCTCGCTTGCCACATGAAGATTATTTTCAGAAGACCGACATCAATCGCGTCACCGGCGGTATCATCCGCAAATTCGCGCCGCTTTTGGATACCACTTTTGGCAATCGCTTTCTGCATGAGTTGATCCGTTTTGATTTTGCTCAGTTTCCCATTGAAGACGCCGCTCAGTTGAGTGAGGACTGGGAAGTGCAGGCGCATTTGATACGCGTAACCGCTGACTTGAGCGAACAGAGCCATCCTACGCCGGAAGGCATCCATCGCGATGGCGCCGCCTTCGTGACCGTGCGCCTGGCGGAACTGGTGAACGCCGAGGGCGGCGAGGTCTCCATTTATGATGACGATCGCCAGTTCTTGACAGGTTTCCGCTTGGAGAAGGTGTTGGACGGCTATCTGTTTGACGATGCGATTCTATGGCATGCCGCCGAACCGATTCGCCCGGCAGCGCCGGCGCATGGCGCGCTTCGCAGCATCCTCACCTTTGACTATCATTTTCCGCTTGTTGCCCCGACGTCCGAAAGCGGCGAAAAGCCGTGAAGCAAAAAGCCCGCCGCGGCGGACTCATGGCTGTGCCTTTGCAGGGAAGAAAGGACTCGAACCTTTAACCTTGCGCTCCAAAGGCGCCTGCTCTGCCGATTGAGCTACTTCCCTAGTCGCTTCAATGATAACGGAAAGCGCGCCAAGCTCAAGTGTGAAGTAATGCTTGGCAAAGCCATGCCTCAACTGCTGTCAGGAGAGCGAACGCCGATCGCCTCGTCAAGCGGAACGACAAAGGCGACGCCGTGGTCCGGGTCCAGCAGGTCGCCCATTACCGCGCGCGCTTCATCCAAGAGCGTCGAAACCAATTCTTCGGGCGCGACAGAAAGCAGCACGTGATTGTTGAGTTCCATCTCGCGCAGCACGTAAGCCATCATGCTGGTCATGGAGCTGGCGATGTGCAGCGGCACTTCCAAACTGTCCCCCATCATTTTGCGTTGCAAGCTGTACAGTCCAAAGCTTTTGAGTACGGTGACGCCAGGCGCGCCCGCGTCTTGCCAGCGAACGGCGACATCCAGACCGCTTTCCACATCGGAAGTGATGAGGATAATCAATTTCATCATGATCAGTCTCCTGTCGCCGCGCCAGCGAGCGCGCGATTGGCGATTTCGTCTTGGTTTTTGCCCTGAAATACCCAGCGCACCATTGGCGGAGTCAGCACCGTGGTCAACAAGATGACCATGAAGAGCGACGCGTACAATTCGCTGCCGCCATCGAGGATGCCGCTGGACAGACCAATCGAGATAATAATCAGCCCGACTTCGCCGCGCGAAACCATGCAGACGCCGACGCGAAGCGATTCCCGCAGATTAAAGCCGCCGACGCGCGCGCCGAATCCAGCGCCGAACACCTTGCTGATCACCGCCATCAGCAAGAGAATCAACATGAAAGGCAGCGCATCAAGCGGGAAGGCGCTTAGGTCGGTCTGCAAGCCGACATCGACAAAAAATATCGGCACCAGAAAGACATAAGCCAGGTGACTCATCGTCTGTTCGATATCGTTTTTCATGCTGGCTGATAACTTGCTCAATCCTACGCCAGCGATGAATGCGCCCGTGATCGCGGCGACGCCGCCTAAAAATTCGGCTGACCAACCAAATAGCAAGGCGCTGATCAAGGCGAAAATGGGAATCCCGTAAGACTGCGAAAGTTGCGGCCGCCGCTGGATCCATACCATCACCCGCGGCAGGATGTACCAAGCAAGCAGGAAAGCGATCACGATATAGCCCGCCATTTGCACGATGATGACGAGCAATTGGCTGAGGTCTCCACTGCCTTGAGCGCCGCCAGCGCCCGCCAGCACCAGCGTCAGCGATACCGCGAGGATGGCTAGCACATCATCAATCAGCGCTGTCGCGAGCAAGGCATTGCCCTCTTTCGTGTGCAGGTATCCCAGCTCAAGCAAGACCTGCGCCGAAATGCTGACCGAGGTGGCGGCGAGGGTTACGCCCGCGAATAGGGCGGGGAACATATCGTAGCCGGCTGGAATCGTCACCACGACTGTCAGCGCCACTGGCACGACCACGCCAAGCACGCCGGCGAATACCGCCACTTTGCCGACTTTTACCAGCTCGCTGAGATGCACTTCCAAGCCGATATTGAACATGAGAAGCAGCACACCCAATTCGGCGAATTCCTTGATCGTATGCTGCAAATCGACTCCCTGCAAAATGCCCCAGTGGAGCATATCCAGCAGGGTCGGCCCCAGGATGACGCCAACGATTAGTTGGCCCAGGACGCGTGGCTGATGCAGCCGGCGGGCGACTGCGCCGCCAGCCCGCGATGCCAGCAATATGATGCCCAGCGCAAGCATCAGCGGGATGAAGGGATTCACGCCGACGGTCTGTTCTTCAGTCGATTCGGCGAATACCGGAAACTTGAAAACAATGAATAACAAGGCGAAGGACAGCGCGAGGATGAACAGACGCCGGGAAAACTGTCCGCTCAAACGATTCAACGGTGATTGCCTTTCTCCAGCTTTTTCGCATGGCTTAAACTGCAATTATAATCGAGGTGTAAAATACGGGCATTCGAAAATGGAGAGGCCTTCATGAGGATCGCATCGCTAGAGTTATTCACCGTGCCGCCGCGCTGGCTCTTTCTCAAGGTATCCACTGATGACGGCTATGCCGGCTGGGGAGAGCCAATCGTTGAAGGGCAAGCCGGCACCGTCCGCGGCGCGGTGGAAGACATGTCCGATTATCTGCTGGGGCGCGATCCCCGACATATTGAGGACATTTGGCAGACGCTCTTTCGCGCGCGCTTCTACCGTGGCGGTCCGGTAATGATGAGCGCAATCGCCGGCGTCAATCAGGCGCTGTGGGATATCAAGGGCAAGTATCACGGTGCGCCGATCTATGATTTGCTCGGTGGCAAAGTGCGCGACCGTGTGCAGGTTTACGCCGGCATCAGCGGCGATACGCCGGAAGAAGTTGCGGCGCAGGCGCAGGAGCGCAAAGACGAAGGCTTGAATGCGGTAAAGATGGGCGCTGTTGAAACGGTTCACTATATGGATACGTTTCAGCATATTGACGAGGCGGTCGCGCGGGTGGCGGCTGCGCGCGCGCAAGTGGGGAACGATTTCAGCATCGCCGTAGATTTTCACGGCAAGGTTCACAAGCCGATGGCGAAGATGTTGATACGCGAGCTGGAGCCCTATCACTTGATGTTCGTCGAAGAGCCGATCCTGCCGATGCACAACGAATCGCTGCTTGATCTCAAGCGCTCCACTTCAATTCCCATCGCAACTGGCGAGCGCATGTATTCGCGCTGGGATTTCAAGGCGATACTGGCCGAGGGCAGCGTTGACATCATTCAGCCGGATGTGTCGCACGCCGGCGGCATTTCCGAAGTCTTTCGCATCGCGGCGATGGCGGAAGCCTACGATGTCGCCCTGGCGCCGCACTGCCCGCTAGGTCCAATCGCGCTGGCCTCTTGCATTCAAGTGGACGCGGTTGCCTATATGTATGGTCTTGGATTATGATGGTACTCTTTCCAAGGAGCTAAAGGAAGCATTATGGGACAGGTTCTCCACCCTCGCGCCACAACGACTGAGGCAACCCGCCGAGCTATACAAAATAGTCAAGAGAGCATAAGGAAGCTGGCCAAGCGCTATGGCATCAATCCCAAGACGGTCGCGAAGTGGAAGAAGCGCGATTCCGTCGAAGACCTGCCGATGGGACCGAAGCAGCGCCGATCCACTGTCCTGAGCGAGCAAGAAGAAGCGATGATCGTGGCCTTCCGCACCAAGACCTTGCTGCCACTGGATGACTGCCTTTATGCTCTGCAAGAGACGATTCCGCATTTGGCCCGCTCGACCCTTCATAGCTGTTTCAAACGGCATGGCATCAACCGCTTGCCGCAATCGGAAAGCAAGCCGGCCAAGAAGCAGTTCAAAGCCTATCCCATCGGATACTTTCACCTGGACTTCTGCAATGTCAGAACCAAGCAAGACAGACTCAAACTCTTTGTGGCGATTGACCGCAGCTCCAAGTTTGTCTTTGCTGAACTGTCCAAAAGCGCGAAACGCGAAGATGCCTGCGCATTCCTCCGGCGGCTGATTGAGAGGGCGCCTTATCGTATCCATACCATCTTGACTGATAACGGCAGCCAATTTACCAAACAGGCGACGACCGGGGGGAAGCATAAGCTGAAATTTGATAAAATCTGTGAAGCGCATGGCATTGAGCACCGGCTGACAAAGCCCTATCACCCGTGGACGAATGGGCAAGTTGAACGGATGCATCGGACCCTGAAAGAACAGACCGTGTATCGTTATTTCTACCAGACACCCGCAGAGCTGCGCCAGCACCTTGAAGCCTTCATACAAGCCTACAATTTTGCCAAACGGCTCAAGGCATTGAAGGGGCGAACTCCCTACGAGTTTATCTGCGACCGCTGGCGGGAAAACCCGGAAAACTTTCATACTGAACCGCACCATCTTACTTCGGGACTATACAATTAGGCAGGCGTCGGACGACTTTGTCATCAGTTGTAGACCCACGCGCGACAATGCCGCCGACGACGCAAAATTCCCTGCGTCCCGCTGCGCTAAGCTCCCCTTCCTTAGCTTGCTGGGGAAGGGGCCGGGTCACGTGGACATAGACCTTCGGGGATGGGGTTTGCCGCTCGCAACATAAACAGGGGCGGCGCTTGGGTCGCCCGCTTCGCATTGTTTGAAGTCAGGAAAATAGATTATGAAAATCACGGACGTAAAAGTCTACCTGGCGAAGGAATGGCGCAGTTTCTGCTTCGTCCTTGTCGAAACCGACGAAGGCATCAGCGGGATCGGCGAAGCGGGAATCACCGGGCGCGAGCTGGCGGTGCAGGGCGCGCTTGAGCATTTCAAGCCATTGCTCATCGGGCAAGACCCTTTCCGCACGGAGCACATTTGGCAAATACTGTTTCGCGGCGGTTTCTTTCCCGCGCAGCGCATCTTGACCGCCGCCATCGCCGCCATCGACATCGCCCTTTGGGATATCAAGGGCAAGGCGCTGGGCGCGCCAGTCTACCAATTGCTGGGCGGGCGGGCGCGCGACCGTGTGCTCACTTACAATCACAACGGCGGCGAAACGGTGGAAGAACTGGTCGACTGCTGCCAGCGTTCGCTGGACGAGGGCTGGAAGGCGCTCCGTTGGGGGCTGGGGCACGAGCCGCGCGGAATCCTCGAGCCGCAAAAGGCCGTCCGCCTCGCAATCAAGGAGATTGAGGCGCTGCGGCTGGCGCTGGGCGATGAAGTCAAGCTGGCGATTGATCTGCATACGCGCCTCGACCCGGCCGACACGATCTGGCTTTGCCAAGAATTCGAGCCATATCGCCCTTATTTCGTGGAAGATCCGTTGCGAGTGGAGAATTCTCAGGCCTACCGCAATCTGCGCAGCCGCACGACGGTCCCGCTGGCGGCGGGCGAACAATACAATTCGAAATGGGAGTTCCGCCAGGTTGTCGAAGAAGAGCTGATCGACTACGCCCGCGTCGACCTCTGCGTCTGCGGCGGTCTCACCGAAGCCAAAAAGATCGCGGCCATGTGCGAGACGCATTATATCGATCTCGCGGTACACAACCCCATCGGACCGGTCGCCACCTCGGCTTTCTTGCATCTCTGCCTGTCGGCGCCCAATTTCGCCGTGCAAGAATTGCCGCGCCGCCCGGGTGAAAGCCTGCCCGACCTGGTTCTCAACCAGCCGGAATGGGAGGATGGCTACCTGCTGCCGCCGACCGCGCCCGGCTTGGGCATCGACTTCAATCCGGAAGCGCTCGCCAAATACCCTTTTGAAATGAGCGAGCTGCAACATTTGCGCCGACCTGACGGCTCGGTCACAAATTGGTAGAATACTGGTAAGACATTCGAAACTATCGTAGGGGCGAGGCGGTGACTCGCCCGACTATGCCAAACATAGGAAGGAAATAATGAGCGACGTACAGTTGGTGTGGGAAATTCGCGCGGTTCTCGGCGAGGGACCGCTCTGGGTAGAAGCGGAGAACGCGGTTTATTGGGTCGATATTATGAGCAATAAGGTCCACCGCTATGCGCTCGCTGATGGCGCCAAAACGACCTGGACCTTCGATTTCGCCGTGACCAGCCTGAATCCGCGGCGCGATGGCGGTTTTATCGGCACGATTTATGACGGCTTCGCCTATATAGATTTCGATGTGCAGTCCGCCGCGCCGATCGTCTTGCCGGAAGCGGATATGCCCGGCAATCGCTTTAACGACGGCAAGGTCGATAACAGCGGGCGTTATTGGGCGGGCACGATGGATATCGATCAAGCGGGCGAAAGCGGCTCGCTCTATCGTCTCGATTCCGATTTGAGCGCGCAGCAGGTTGATACCGATTACATCATCTGCAACGGTCCTACGTTTAACCTCGACAATACGATCATCTACCACACCGACAGCATCAAGCGGACAATCTACGCGCTGGACATCGGCGACGATGGCTCGCTGAGCAATAAGCGCGTCTTCACGCAATTCACGCGCGATGACGAAGGCGTTCCCGATGGCATGACGGTCGACAGCGAAGATTGCATCTGGGTGGCGCATTTTGGCGGCGCGCGCCTGACGCGCTATTCGCCGGCTGGCGAGATCCTGGAGGTGGTGCCGCTGCCGGCGCCCAATATCACCAGCTGCACATTCGCTGGCGCCGAACTCGATACGCTTTACATTACATCGGCGAGCACTGCCATGACGGACGAAGAATTGGCGCAATATCCGCTGGCGGGCGGGCTGTTCAGCTATCAACCCGGGGTCAAGGGGACGCCGGCGCCGCTCTTCGCCGGTTGAGCAGATGCATGAGGCCGTGAGCAGCCATGATGGCGAGCAGTGGCGTGATCATTACGCGGGCGCGGGTGTCCATACAGGTGGTGCAGACGAGTACTGTGCCTGTAACGAAATACAGGGGTGGCAGAAGCAGAAACATCGCCTCCACCCAAAGGCGCTGACGAAATAGCGCCCAGAGTCCGAACGCGGCTGCAAGCAACAAGGCGATATTCCAGACCGCGCCCGGAACCGACAAAGCGCCCCAGACTTCAATCAGTGATTGGTGGGCGCCGACTAGCGCCGCCAGCGCGAATTCCGCCGGGTGACGCGCAATCACATCAAGCGCGACGCCGCGCATGGCGGCCTCGACCGGCGATGTGATAGCTCGATGTCTGTCTCTCCATTCCTCGGCGATATCGTCGGCGCTGTTGCCGAGCCGCTCTTCGACGCGGCGCGCCAGGTTCACTTTGACCGCGTCAATGTCTTGCCGTCCCTGCGCCAGATGAAGCGCCGCGGCGACGCGATAATAGAGCAGGTTGAAGGCGCCAATGCTGGTGTAACTGCTATTGTTGAAGGCGGCCGCGTTGTGGCTTTGCCAAAGACCGATGCCGAGCAGATTGGGCGCGGCAAGCGCCAGGGCCGCCATCAGTCGCAGACCTTTACGCCTGCGCGCGCCGATGACCCAAGCCGCCAGCGGAAGCCAGAGCAAATAGGCGGACGGCCGCGTCAAGGCGGAAAGCGCGATCAGGCCGCCGGCCGCCAATCCCCAGGCAAATGTCGCTGAGCCGGTCTGTGTCCGCTTCAGCGCCAGCAGCGCGACGTATGCCGCCGCCAGCAGCAAGTTCGCCAGCGGTTCCGCCAGCAGGATGCCCGAGTATTTGATGCTGGTGGGGTCGAGCGCGACGATTAGCGGCGCCAGCAGGACGAACGGATGCGGCAGACGGAGTTGACGCGCCAGCAGATGCGTCAGCGGAATGATCATGATCGCCAGCAATTGGTTCAGCATGAGCAGCAGCGGCCGATGCACGTCGAGCGCGGCGACGACCAGGGGATAGAGCGGCGGACGCACGAGAAATATGCGATGGGTGAAGGCGGTATCGCCCCGCAGGATTTGTTTGGCGGCGATGTGGTAATCCCAATAGTCGCCCGGATAATCCAGGTCGAGGGCAGTTCCGTAGACCGAGCTGGTGTAAGCGATGCGCAGCGCCAAGCCCAGCAGTATGATCGCCGGCACTGCGAAGCGCGCCACTTTTCCCCCTCGGTCTGCAATGGTAGAGCTTGAGCATTTTAGCATGGATTGAACTTGCCTCGCTCGCCTAGCAATCGCAACAGCCAATACCTCGCTATCACTCATCTGGAATGCCGAACCAGCATGCCGCTTCTACCAATCGTCAAATGCGTGTAGACCCTCGCGCGACTATGCCGCCGCCCACGCAAAATACCTTGCACCGGGCCGTGCTTAGCTCCCCCTCCAAAGGTCAGTGTCTACGCGACCCTCTTTATGGGATGCTCGCCATAGAGATGGCGAGAGGGGGCCGGGGGGTGGGGGTTTGCCGCCCGCAACGTAAACAGGGGCGAGCCAAGGGTCCCCCCTACTACCACAAGCAGGAAACACCGCCCACCCTATCCGCGTATCACGCGTCGACTTATGATAAGTCCGACAACAAGCCAACTCCGAAGAGACCGCCACATGATCTCGATGGAAGAGAACTTCCGCCCGCCAATCTCGCCCGACGAAGCGCGCGCCATCGCGCAGACATACTACAATTTCGAGCCGACTGCCGTCCGCGCGCTGCCTTCCGAGCTCGACCGCAACTATCAACTGCAAAACGCAAGCGGCGAGAGATACCTGCTCAAAATCGCACACCGCAGCGTTTCCGACTCCGTGCTTGACCTGCAGAACAAGACGCTGGAACACCTGCGCAAAACAATGGACATCTTCCCGCAAATCATTCCGGCGGCGAGCGGCGAAGACACAATCCGCATCCACGCCGAAGATGGCGAGGGCTACCGCGCCCGCCTGCTGCGCTATATCGAGGGCCTCCCCTTATGCGACTTCCGCCCGCATTCGGACGCGCTGCTCGCTGACATCGGGAGGCAGCTGGGGAAGCTCAGCGCCGCGATGCAAGGCTTCAGCCACGACGAAAAACGGCTGCATTATCGCTGGAACATCGGCAATCTCAGCCAGGTCGCGCGCTACGGCGATGACCTGCCGCAAGCCAAGAAGTCGCTTCTGGAAACCTTTCTGCGCTTGTACGAGGACGAGGTCGCGCCCGCCCTGCCGCAGCTGCGCCACAGCTTCAGCTACAACGATCCCAACGACAGCAACATCCTCGTTCGCGCGCAGGGTCCGGCAATGCCACAGGTCGCCGGCATGATCGACTTCGGCGATATGGTCTACGGACCGACAATGGCGGATCTCGCGGTCGCCCTGGCCTACATCATGATGGGGAGCGAGAATCCGCTGGATAAAGCGACTTCCGTCGTTCGCGCTTATCATGGCGCCTTCCCGCTGCGCGAAGAAGAACTCCGTTTGCTCTTCCCGCTGATCGGCGCGCGCCTCTGCCTCAGCCTGTGCATCTCCTGGCATCAGCAGAAGCGGGAGCCCGACAATCGCCATTTGAGCATCAGCGAAAGCGGCGCCTGGGAACTATTGGAACAGTTGCGCGCAATCAACCCGAATTGCGCCCACTACCATTTCCGCAGCGCCTGCGGTTTGCCCGCCTGCCCGCAGACCGCTGCCCTGATTGATTGGCTCGATGCCCAATCGCTTGAGCCAATCCTCGGCAAGCCGCTGACAGTGGACAACAGCAAGATTGTCGATTGCGGCATGACCAGCCGATTGCTGGCGCAGGTAGAGGATTTGGCTGACCCGGCGACTTATAGCGAGCCGCTGCGCCGGCGTCTGGGCGAGAACACGATCGGCATCGGCTTGTATGATGAGGTTCGTCCGATTTATCTGGCGGACATGTTCGCCATTGATCATCGTCAGCGCCGCGCGGTTCACCTCGGCGCAGATCTGTTCGCGCCGCCGGAGACGGCGATATACGCGCCGCTCGCGGGCACGATCCACAGCCTGGCCGACTGCGCCGACGAGCAAGATTATGGTCCCATTCTGATTCTCAAGCACGAGCCAAAGCCGGACCTTTGCTTCTACACGCTCTATGGACACTTGTCGCCAAGCGCGCTGGAACGCTGGGAGGTCGGCGACTGGGTCGAAGCGGGCAATTTGCTGGCGCGCATCGGCGACTATCCGCGCAACGGCAATTGGACGCCGCATCTGCACTTTCAGATCGTCGTGGATCTGCTCGACTACGACGACAATTTCCCGGGCGTCTGCGCGCCCAAGCAACGCGCCTTGTGGACATCGCTCTCGCCCGATCCCAATCATATCTTAGGCTTGCCCTATTCGATTCGGCCGCCGGCAAAGTCCGCGCGCGCCGACCTGATCCAGCGACGGCGGATGGCGCTGAATCCGGCGCTGAGTCTTTCTTATCAGGCGCCGCTGAAGATCACGCGCGGCTTCATGCGTCATTTGTACGATGAAGATGGGCAGCCCTTTCTGGATTGCGTCAATAATGTCGCTCATGTTGGGCATAACCATCCGCGCGTCGTCCAAGCCGCGCACGATCAGATGGCGCTGCTCAACACCAATACGCGCTACCTGCATGATACGCTGGTGGAATACGCCGAGGCGCTGACGGAGACGCTGCCCGAGCCGCTGACGGTCTGCTTTTTCGTCAACAGCGGCAGCGAAGCCAACGAACTGGCGCTGCGGCTGGCGACCGCATACAGCGGCGGAGCGGATTTCATCGTCATCGACCATGCCTATCATGGGCATACCAGCGCGCTGATCGACATCAGTCCCTACAAGTTCGACGGACCGGGTGGACGGGGCAGGCCCGCGCACGTCGAAGTCGCTGAGATGCCCGACGGCTTTCGCGGACCGCAGCGCGGTTTTGACGCGCGCGCCGGCCGGTATTACGCCCGCTCGGTCGCCGAGAAGATCGCCTCAGTTCATGCGAGAGAAAGGAAGCTGGCTGCCTTCATCGCGGAGGGGATCATGGGCTGCGGCGGTCAGATGCCTTTGCCTGCGGGCTATCTCAAGCGAGCTTACGAGATGACGCGAGAAGCCGGCGGCCTTTGCATCGCCGACGAAATTCAGGCCGGTTTCGGGCGCGTGGGCGATCATTTCTGGTCATTCGAGCTAAGCGGCGTCGTTCCCGATATCGTCACCATGGGCAAGCCAATGGGCAACGGCCATCCTTTAGGCGCGGTTGTCACCACGCCGGAAATCGCGGCCGCTTTCGACAACGGAATGGAATACTTCAATACCTTCGGCGGCAATCCGGTTTCCTGCGCCATCGGCTTGGAAGTGTTGTCGATCATCCAGGACGAAGGCTTGCAGCGCAAGGCTCGCGACATCGGCGCCTACTGGATCGAGCGCTTAGGTGATTTAGCCGCGTCTTTCCCTATCATCGGACAGGTACGCGGTTCGGGGCTGTTTCTGGGTATCGAGCTGGTTCGCGACCCGATCTCGCTTGCGCCGGCCGATTGGGAAGCGACCTATATCGCCGAGCGAATGAAAGAACATGGCATCCTGGTCAGCATGGAAGGACCGCATCACAACGTACTCAAGCTGAAGCCGCCAATGTGCTTCGGACGCGAGCAGGTCGATCTCTTCGTGGATGTGTTGGCGGAGGTCTTGGAGGATACGGTCTTGCGCGTCGGCTAGTTGAGGACGTGTTGCGTATATTTCACTTATTGCGTTTATTGCGTTTGTGTGGTAGATTCTAGTTGTAACAAAAAGGAGATCGAAAATGCTTGCGCAACTACACCCGCCACCCAACATAGAGGACTCAGAAATCGCACGAGAGGCAACTGCGCGAATAGTGCCCTTCGTTCGGGCGCAAAAGCCGCTTCAGATACGTATAGTCGAGGCTGAAAATCAAGAACCGCTTGTTTTGCCCGTTGGCGCCGTAGCGCTGCTAAAGGACATATTAGAGGCAATGGCGGCCGGGCACAGCATAACCGTGATTCCACTGCATGCTGAACTGACAACGATGGAAGCGGCAGACATATTGAATGTGTCGCGCCCTTATCTGATTAAGCTTCTGGAATCGGGCGAAATTCCCTATAGAAAGGTTGGCAGACACCGCCGCATCTTGATGGAAGACTTGATGGAGTACAAGGAGAAGTCAGACAAGCAAAGACGCGCGGCAATGGACGAATTGGTGTCACTATCAGAAGAACTAGGTCTCTATGATCTCTAGGGGACGGTATTCAGCATTTTTAGATGCAAACGTGCTTTACTCGGCGTCCATCCGCGATATCTTCATGGAAGTGGCGCTGGCCAACTTGTACCGCGCGAAGTGGTCAGCTGATGTGCAATGCGAATGGCTTGAGGCCGTCGTAAGAAACCGATCTGACCTTGATCGCGCCAAATTGGAACGTACACGCGAACTGATGGATATAGCTATACCCAGCGCAACGGTAGACGGATATGAGCATCTTATTGAGTCGATTCCATTACAAAGAGATAAAGGAGACCGCCACGTTGTAGCTGCGGCGATAGTTGGTCGATGCGACGTAATTGTGACAAAAAATTTATCTCATTTCCCCGATGACGTGTTGAAACGATTTGACCTCGAGGCGCAAGATCCAGATGATTTCCTTGCGCATCATCTGGATCTCGAACCCGGTTTATTCTGCTCCGCAGTACGAACTGCGCGAATCGGCAATACGAATCCGCCTTACACCTTGGAAGAATATCTCTCGAACCTGACGCAACAGAGCCTCGTAGTAACCGTCGCCGGATTGCGACAATACGCTCACCTGCTAGCATAAGCTGATACGATAGCGTGTCGCATCAAACTACTCGCAGCATAAATCTGAATCCTTTCTCAAAGGAATATTATGCTGAAAATAGCTGACGGGCGGAATCCATTGTCGGGAGCGCCGTACCAGGCGGCCTAAGCCCTGGATAATCGCATGATGCGGTTTGAAGTCACTAAATCCTGCTACCGCTGCGAGTAAGGTGATTTATGCAATCACAATCTGACGCGCAGCCTGTGAATAAAGCGGCGCTGTTTGCCAGCCTGCCCGACGAGTGGGCGCATGACTTGATGCCGGAGATACAGCGGCTGCTAAGAGAAACGAAGCAGAAGGTCTTCGTCCTCGACGACGACCCCACCGGGACGCAGACGGTACACGACACCAACGTGCTAACCGAGTGGGCGCCGACGGCATTGCGCCGCGAGCTGGAAAACGACGACCCAGTCTGTTACATCTTGACCAATTCGCGCAGCGTGAACGCCGACCTCGCCGTTGCGCTCAACCAGGAAATTGCGGCAAACCTGCATTCGTCAGCGAGACTAATTGGCAGACCCTACACGGTAATCAGCCGCAGTGATTCAACCCTGCGCGGACACTACCCGGCGGAAACCGATGCCCTGGCTGATGCGTTTTCGACCCAACCTGATGGCGTGCTCATCATTCCGGCCTTCATGGCTGGCGGTCGTTACACGATACGGGGCGTCCATTATGTTGAAGAGGGGGATGCGCTCGCGCCGGCGGCGCAAACGCCTTACGCGAAAGACGCTGTTTTCGGATACCGAAACTCAACATTACCCGAGTGGGTAGAAGAGAAGACTGAGGGCCGGATTCATGCGGAACAGGTCAGGTCCATTTCGATAGACGCTATCCGCGCGGGCGGTCCGGAAGCGGTGGCGGCGCTACTGGGTGACCTGCGCGCTGGCGCCGTTTGCGCGGTTGACGCCGTGAGCGAGCGTGATCTTGAGGTGCTTGCCCTCGCCTGCATCCGCGCTGAGGCGGCGGGAAAACGGCTGCTCTATCGCACAGCCGCTTCTTTCGCCGGCATCCGCGGCGGAATACCGCTTCGTCCGGCGCTTGACCCGGCGGATATGCCAACCATGGCGGAACATGGCGGTCTGGTGGTGGTCGGCTCGTACGTGCGAAAGACGACGGAGCAGCTTGCGGTCTTGCTTGCGAGCGGAATGGTTGAAGGGGTCGAGCTGCCGGTTGAGGAATTGCTGGCGGCGAGGGACTCGGATTCGCTGGTCGCCTCGCTCATCGACAGGTTGACATCCATTCTGGAAAGCGGCAGGCACGCGGCGCTTCATACCAGCCGTGAAGTCGTCGTTGGCGAGGATGACGATAGCAGCCTGGCGATTGGCCAGCGCGTCTCGCAATGCCTGGTGGATATCACGCGCGGGCTGCCGCTGGCGCCGCGTTTCATCATCGCCAAGGGCGGCATCACGTCGAGCGAGTTGGCTACCGGGCGCTGGCGATCAAGCGGGCGCGGGTCTTGGGACAGATTTTGCCGGGTATACCGGTCTGGCAACCCGATTCCAGCAGCAATTATGCCGGCGGCGCTTATGTGGTTTTCCCGGGCAACGTCGGCGATGATGCGGCGCTGCTCCGCGCCTTGGAGATCCTCGCTCGCTGAACTTTTGGCGCTGGCGATTTCGCTGCTCAGCGTCCGTTTGTGCGTGTGATCACCGCAGCCGGCTCTTGCCTTCCAGATCAAGCTGCATTGGCTGCGGCGCAAAAAGGCGCGCGTCCATTTCGCGCAGCTGCGGACTTACCGCCAGCGGTATCTCCGCCTGGTCAAGAACATCCTCCTGCAAGCGAAGACCGGGCGCCACCTCGGAGACGACTAAGCCCTCGCTTCCCAAGTGCAGAACGCAGCGTTCGGTTACGTAGGTCACCTGCTGGCTCGTCGCGCGCGCGCGGCGGCCGCTGAAGGTGACTTCTTCAATGCGCGGCACGAATTTCTTGAAGCGCCCTTCTTGCAAGATCTTGAGTTTTCCGTTGACGATATCGAGCTTGAGGCCGCCGGCGGTGAAATAGCTGCTGAAGACGATATGCTTCGCCCGCGCTGTGATATCGATAAAGCCGCCAATGCCGGCCGTTACATGAGGCTTTGCCGCCAGGCGCGAGACATTGACGCTGCCGGAGGCGTCCACTTCCATAAATGAAAGCAGCGTGCGGTCAAAGCCGCCGCCTTGAAAGTAGGTGAATTGATCGGGGGATGGGACAATCGCTTCGAGGTTAGACGCGCAGCCAAACTGAAAATCCTGCAGGGGAAGCCCGCCGACCGCGCCTTGCTCGATAACCCAGGTGACCGCGCCATGCAGGCCTTCTTCCAGCAATATATAAGGCACAAGCGCGGAAATGCCGAAACCCAGATTTACCGTTTCGCCCGCTCGCAAGGTCATGGCGGCGCGCCTGGCGATGACTTTGGAGACGCCCCATTCCACCGGCGCGAAGCTGGTCAACGGGCGGGCTGATTCGCCGCTAATGGCGGGATCATAAGCTGTTTGCGTGGTCTGCATTTGCTCAGGATCGAGCACGATGTAATCGACCAATGTGCCGGGCACGCGAATGGACTGCGGCGGCAAACCCTCGTCCGAGGCGATGTGCTTGACCTGGGCGATGACCAAGCCGCCGTTGTTGCGCGCCGCCAAGGCCTGGTCCAGCGCGCCCAAGTAAGCGCCTTCGCGCTCCATTGACAGGTTGCCCTTGGCATCGGCGCTTGTCGCGCGAATGATGGCGACGTCAACCGCTATCGATTTGTAGTAGAGCCATTCATCGCCGTCAAATTCGACGCGGGAAACGATGTCTTCTACCGTGACCCGGTTCATCTTGCCGCCGCGATGGATCGGATCGACGACAGTATCCCACCCGGTCTTCGTCAAGACGCCGGGGCGTTTCGCGGCCGCCTCCCGCTGCATGTGGAAGATAATACCGCTGGGCAGATTATAGGCTTCGACCTCGTTGTCATGAATCATCTGCCAGATTCGCGGCGATTCTCTTGATGAGGGACCGCTGGGAAAGGAACCGGCGATAACGCGCTTGAGCAGACCTTTCCGGGCGATATGATCGATGCCGTCAATGCCATACATATCGCCGGCCGCGATGGGATGAATCGTCGTGATATCTCGCGGTCCGCCCGTTGATTCGAAGCGTTCGCCAATTGCCTTCAAGGTCGCGTCGGGGCAGCCCAGACCGCTGGACGAGCTCACCGAAACCACCGCGTGATCCGGGATCAGTTCCGCGCTAACCGCGAGCGATATGAGCTTGTTGCGCGCCATTCAGCAATCCAATCCGCGCGACTCAACGCGCTGCAGCAATACTGGTATTCCGGTCGGGATAGATTAATGCATCGCCGGCTCAATATGATGTTCAGATTGTAAGTTCGGCACGGTTCCACTGCAATCGTCACTGGATTTTCACCGGTCGCCCCGCCCTATCCGCTGCCGATGATTTTTGACTCGCTCGCGCCTGAAATCTCCGGCGCGCCTCGCAGACCGATCGCGTCAATCGTCACCTGCCGCTTGTCCCAGACTACCGTGCCCGCTTCCAATTCTTTGATCCGAACCTGACCGTCCGGCAGCTCAAGCGCAAATTCTGCCGCTTCCGGTCCGTGATAAGCGGCGACCCAAAGCTCCGCCTCTGGCATGGCCAGCAGCCAGGCCGGCGATTTGCCACAGCGCAAGCGCGCGTTGCCGAGCGCGATCTGTCCCGACCGATCCTGGCGGACAACGGGAGACGAAAGCATCGGAAAGCCGAGCGCCTCGCCATCCGCCCAGCGGCGAAGGATCCGCCAGCGCATGAGATCGATTTCGATCCCCAGGGAGCGCTCATCGCGGCTATAGCTGATGCTCCATTTGCGCTGATTCTCGCCATCAAAGGTACGCGCGTCGTCCAGTTCTTCGCGCATGGCGCCGCCAACATGGGCTTCATAGACCGCTCGTCCGCTGGCGTATTGACTCTTCGCCACTGCCTCGGCGTAGAATCCGTTGTGGACAACACCTTGAAAAAACGCGCCGGGATTGCCCAATTCCCAGAAGGTCTTCGCCGGACCGAGATAATTGTAGATCTCAATCACCAGGCTGCCGCGATGCTCGACAATGCGGACGGGCGCCTCGGCGCCCAGCCTGGTCCGCTGGAGCGGACGAATGACAATAAAGACCTTTGCGCAGCCGACAACGATGACTGAGCCCTCGGGCAGATCGGCGGGCAGGCTCTCGATGCGAGATCCACCGACCCAAATCTCATCGACATCTTCCGCGTTATTCCAGATGAGCGCCGTCTTCGCGCTGAAGACGCGAGACCAAGCATCAACTTCGGCTGATGTATACAGGCCGATGGCGCGCGCTCCCGATAATAGGCCG
The DNA here is from genome assembly GCA_026706445.1 of Chloroflexota bacterium. Taxonomy (GTDB): domain Bacteria; phylum Chloroflexota; class Anaerolineae; order Aggregatilineales; family Phototrophicaceae; genus UBA6055. Next base: position 23,279 of record JAPOYT010000174.1, on the reverse strand, counting down.
CGGAAGCTGCCTTCATCGCGGAAGATATGATCGCTGGCGCGGGAAGGCGTCGATCGGTAATCGCCGAGCCACTTGTCATTGATCAAATAGCGCGAGAATACCACGCCCGGCGCCCCATTCTCCCGGTGGTAATGGATCGAGAAGACGTTTGACTGGTTGCTGATGAAGCGGTTCGATTGCGTCGCCAGCTCGCCAGTCGCGACGCCAATGCTGAACTCCGTATCGAGGTAGCTGCTGATGACGGTTCCGGCGCCGGCGTCGGACGTTTCAGTCACCATCATGGGCTTCGGACGCCGATTCAGTACAATCGCGAGCCAGCCGGGCAGCTTGCCCTGCGCGATCGCTTGAGACAGCGCATTCGCTTCAGCCGGGTTTTGGCACACGAGGGCGGGATAATAAGCGCGGCAATGTGGCGGCGCGAGCCGACCGGTGGCGGGATGAATGCGCAAGGCGACGCTCAGTCCGATGCGGGTGATGATCAATTGCGCCCGTGTGACGGCCTCCGGCTGCTCGGATAAGGCGACTACCTTGTGCAGCGCCTCAATGCAGACGAAGGAGTAGGTTGGACTGTTGTATTCCTGCGGAATGCCGCTCTGATCGATCAACTTCAGCCAGGTCCGCAATTTAGCCAAGCCACGCTGGCTGTATTCCGGCAGCCGCAGCAGCTGGCCGCCCAAAATCGAGTTGGTGATGTCTTGCGCCACGATGTTGGAGTAGACGGGCGAAACATCAATCCGACGGATTTCGTCGAGCCCGAGGCGGATCCCTTCCCTTACTCGCAAAACCAGCGCTTCTGACAAGCGATCCGCGTGATTCAGCAGCAGCGGAATCAGGCGAACGAGCACAAACTGGACGGCGTTCAAGTCCTCAACCGCCAGATCTTCGCGCTCCCATCTGAAGTTGCCATAGTGTGGCGAACGCGGGTCCATGTCCTGGCAGTCCAGGACGGCGTCGATTACAGCTTGGGCGCGCTCGATTTCCTGCGGGGAACCGCGCTCCACCAGGGCGACAGCATAATCGGCGGACATCCAGGCGGAATGAAATATGCCGTTATCGATGCTGTTCGCGACCAGATGAACAGCCGGATCGTAATAGAGCGGCGCGGCGGAACCCCTATCGTCTGGAAAGTGATCGGATGGTTCTAGCATTTTGTGGAGTCCTCAGCAGGCAAAGCTAATCCTACGATAACTGATTGGAAATCTATTTCATGAGTGGGCGAGTCACCGCCTCGCCCCTACAAGCCGGTATGTATTGAGAGGCTTGGCTCATCAGGCATCCCTCGCCGCGCCGATCGCTTCGAAGCCGCGCAGCTCAAGCTCGTCGGCGAAATGACAAGCCACCCAATGATCAGCGCCGATCTCGCGGACGGGCGGTTCTTCATGCCAGCAGCGGTCCTGGGCGTAGGGGCAGCGCGGGTGAAAATAACAGCCGCTTGGCGGATCGCTTGGATCGGCGACTTCGCCCTCCAGGCGGATACGCGCGCCCTTGTTACGCAGGCGCGGATCGGGCTTGGGCACAGCCGAGAGCAGCGCTTCCGTATATGGGTGCAGCGGATTGGCAAAGAGTTCGTCGGCCTGCGCGAGTTCGACAATCTTGCCGACATACATCACGGCGACGCGATGGCTGATATGCTCGACGACGCTGAGGTCATGGGCGATGAACAAATAGGTCAGCTTGAACTCTTCCTGAAGATCTTGCAATAAGTTCAGTATTTGCGCTTGCACCGATACATCCAGGGCGGACACCGCTTCGTCGGCGACGATCAGGCGGGGATTCAAGGCGAGGGCGCGCGCAATGCCGATCCGTTGGCGCTCGCCGCCGCTGAAAGCATGCGGATAGCGCCGAATATATTCGGGGCGCAGCCCAACACGGCGCAAAAGCGTCGCAACGCGGTCTTCCAACTCCGATCCGCTGGCGACGCGATTGGCTCTGAGCGGCTCGCCGACGATTTGAAGAATGGGCAAGCGCGGATTCAGTGAAGAAAAGGGGTCCTGGAAAATCATGCGAATCTCGCGCCGAAATGGACGCAGTTCGCGGTTGTCGAATTGCGCCAGGTCGACGGATTCGCGCTCGTCCAGCTGATACAGGATCTGTCCCGACGAGGGGCTGTAGACGCGCGCGATGCAGCGGCCCGTGGTCGTCTTGCCGCAGCCGGATTCGCCCACCAGGCTTAAAGTCTCGCCGGGACGGATGCTGAAGCTGACATCATTTACAGCGCTCACGAAACCGACCGTCCGCCGCAGCAGCCCCCGTTTGATGGGAAACTGCATGTGAAGGTTGCGCACTTCCAAGAGCGGGCGCGCGCTGTCAGCCGTCTTGTTCGCGTCAAAATCCATGCTCAAGGCTTTGAATCCTCTTTGGCATACAGGTCTGCATCGGGCGAATAAAGCAGGCAACGGACACTTTGCGCTGAGCCAGCGGCATAGCGATCCGGGTCTACCGTATTGCATCGCTCCTGGATGAATTCATCGCAGCGCGGATGAAAGGGGCAGCCGCTCGGTCGATCAAAGGGATGGGGAACCGTTCCCTTCAAGGAATACAATCTGTCTCGGTCGCGGCTGCCGTAGCGCGGTATCGACTGCAGCAGCGCTCGCGTATAAGGATGCTTCGGATCGTGGAATATGGCATCTACCGGCCCGCTTTCCACATCGCGTCCGAGATACATGACGACAACTTCGTCCGCAATTTCGGCGACAACGCCAAGATCATGTGTGATAAAGAGCACGGACATGCCGCTGGCCTGCTGCAAGTCTCGTATCAGGTCGAGGATATTCGCTTGCGTCGTCACATCCAGGGCGGTAGTCGGCTCATCGGCGATCAACAACTGCGGTTCGCAAGCCAGCGCAATCGCAATCATCGCCCGCTGGCGCATCCCGCCCGATAGCTCAAATGAATAGGCATCGAGCTGTTCGCCCGCCCGCGGAATGCCGACCAGCTCGAGCATGGAAACCGCTCGTTTGCGCGCTTCCTGCCTGGTCACCGGCAAGTGCAACAGAATCGCCTCCATGATTTGACTGCCGATGGTATGCACCGGGCTCAGCGAGGACATGGGCTCCTGGAAGATCATGCTGATTTCGCGTCCGCGGATGTGCCGAATCGCGCGCCCTTTGGGGTTCGTCTGCGCCAGATCGATCATTGCGCCGTTGCGCTGCTGGAAGTTGATTTCGCCGGAGACGATTCTGCCCGGCGCTGGCACGATGCGCAGTATCGAGCGCGCCGTCACCGATTTGCCGCAGCCGGATTCGCCGACGACGCAGAGCGTCTGGCCCCGCTTCAGCGAGAGATTCACCCCGTCAACTGCCTTGACCACACCTTCATCGGTGAAGAAATGCGTCTTGACATCCCTGACTTGGAGCAAGGTTTCGTTTGCGCCGCTCATGGCGTCAGCGGCTGAATCAAGCCTGGTAGGGGTCGGCTGCATCTCTCAATCCATCTCCCAGAAAATTCATCGCCAATACCGCCGTGACCACGGCGACCCCGGGGAAGAGCAGCCAAGGCGCTGTCGCAATGGAGCGCACATTCTGCGCCTCTTGCAGCAGCACGCCCCAACTGACCACTGGCGGCCGCAACCCGATGCCAAGGAAGCTGAGCGCCGTTTCCGCCAAGATCATGCCCGGTATCGCCAGCGTGACCGAGGCGATGATATGGCTGGTCATCGAAGGCGCCATGTGACGGACGATGATCTGCATTTCGCGGACGCCATCCAGACGGGCGGCGATGACGAAGTCTTCAGTCTTCAGCGAGAGAAAGCGACCGCGCACCTCGCGCGCCAGCGTCGTCCAGCCAATCAGCGACAGAAGCACAGTAATGGCAAAATAGACGCGCACCGGTGGCCAAGTCAGCGGAATGGCAGCCGAGAGACCCATCCACAATGGTATCGTCGGCAATGAGCGCAGGATCTCAATCGTTCGCTGGATCAAGTTGTCGATCATGCCGCCATAATAACCGGAGATGCCGCCCAGAATGACGCCCAGCAGCAAGCTCAAACCAACGCCGACCAGCCCCACTGACATCGACACGCGCGTGCCGTATATCGTCCGGCTCAGCACATCGCGGCCCAGGCGATCCGTCCCCAGGAGGTAAACGGGATCGCCGAAGCGCGCCGCCCCGATCAGATGCAGGTCGGTGGTGAACAAGCCCCACAGTTCGTATTCCTCGCCGCGGACGAATAGCCCCACGGGATAGATAATAGACTCGTCAATCACGTAAGTGCGTTTGTAGGACTCGGGATCCACTTGCACTTTGAAGCCGTTAATGTGGGGGTAGAAGCGCGGACCGGCTTCGGTCTGCTGAATGAGTTTGATGCTTTGCGGCGGGATGAAGATATGCGCCGCGCTATAAGTCCCCGCCGCGTAGGGCGCGAAGAACTCGGCGAAAACGGCGACCGCGTATAAGAAAATTGTCACGGCGCCGGCGAACATCGCCAGTCGGTGTTTGCGGAACTTCCACCATATAAGCTGCCATTGATTGGCGACCACCACTCGCGCTTCGCCGCGAGCGTCGGCGGACGGCGCATCTTCCGGGAGCTTTGCATGAGCCTGGCTCATTGGAGTTGAATCCTGGGATCGATCCAGGCGAGCAAAATATCCGACACCAGCGTGCCGATGATGGTGAGGATGCTGACCAGCAGAATCAGGCTGCCCGCGAGGTACATGTCTTGCGCTTGCAGCGAGCGATAAAGCAGTGGGCCCGTCGTTTGAAGATTCAGCACGATAGAGGTGATTGCGGAGCCGGACACCAGCGCCGGGAAGACCCAAGCGACGGCGCTCACCAGCGGATTCAGCGCGACCCGCACCGGATACTTGAATAGCAGCCGCAACTCCGACAAGCCGCGCGCGCGCGCGGCATCGACATAGAGCTTGGACAATTCGTCGAGCAGGTTGGCGCGCATCACGCGAATCAGCGCCGCCGTGCCCGAGGTACCGAGAATGACGACCGGCAGCCAGATGTGGCTGAGCATATCGAGCGCGCGCTCCAGCGTCCAATCGGCGTCGATATATTCAGGAGAGAATAAGCCGCCGACGCTTTGCCCAAAATAGCGGAAGGCGATGTACATTAGCACCAGCGCCAAGAGGAAATTCGGTATCGCCAGACCGATGAATCCGACGACTGTCACCAGATAATCGCCGATGGTGTATTGTTTCACCGCTGAATAAATGCCGATCGGAATCGCCACGACCCAGATAAACACGAGCGTAAACAGCGATATCACCATCGTTAAGCCGAGCCGCTCCCAGATCAGGTCGCTGACGGGCCGATTCCACTCGAAGGAATCGCCGAAGTCGCCTCGCGCGACAATGCCGCTAACCCATTTCCAGTATTGAACATAAATGGGCTCGTCCAAGCCATAGCGTTCGCGCAAAGCGTCAACCTGGGCTTGATCAATCGTTTCTTCGGCTTTGCTGATGAGAGAGGCGAGGAAATCGCCCGGCGGCAACTGAATCACCAGGAAAGCGATGATCGAGACGACAATCAGCGTGGGGATGAGATAGAGAATCCGGCGCCCAATGTACCAAATCATTGGTCAGGCTATCCTCGAGATTAAAAGCATGCTAATAGCCCGCGTTTCTGTAATTGGGGACGGCATTCGGTCCGTAGCCCAATTCATCGCGGCGCCGGCGGAATTCGGCGAGCGCAGCCTTATAACGAAGATCTGAAATGAAATCGACGGTTTCCGCCGGGTTGGCCTCCAGGTCAAACAGCGCTTCCGGCATCTCAGGTCCATAATACTGATATTTCAGATGATCGCGCTTGATCATCAAGTTTCCGAAGCGTTCGAATTCATCCTCGTGGCCGAGAAAGATGCCGCCAAAATGCGACACCGTTTCGTTGTTCCAGTTCGCGCTGTCACCGTGGAGCAAGGGAACGAGGCTGCGGCTGTCGAGGCCATCGACGGTGGGCGCATCGGTCAACTCACAGATGGTGGCGAAGAGATCGCATAAGTTGACGTTTTCTTCAACGACTCTTCCCGCGTTAGCGCCGCCGGGCAGGCGGATGATCAGTGGAACCTTGACGCTGCCCTCGAAAAACTTGGACTTTTCCCAAAGCCGGTGCTCGCCCAGCATCTCGCCGTGATCGCTGGTGTAGATGATAATCCAGTCGTCCAGATTCTGGCCGACATGCTCCAGCGCCGCCAGCACCACCCCGTAATCCTCGTCGATACCCTCGACCATGCCATAATAGGCTGCCGTCGCGCGCCGGATTTCACGCTCGCTGACATCTACTCCTGGCTCGACCGCCATACTGCCAAGGAAGGGATGATCGAAAGCGGTCTCGTCCAGGTAGGGGGTGACGCGATTCAGGTAGTATGTGAACTTTTCGCGCGAGGTGAGGAAGGGTACGTGCGGCCGGACGAAGCTCACCATCAGCATCAACGGGCGCGTTGGCGTGGCGCGGTCATAATAGGGGGCGGCGAAGAAGCTTTCCACAAAGCGCAAGGCGCCGTCGAGGGTGTATTCGTCGTGCCCGATGATGGGACCGCGGCCGATGCCGGCGCGCCTGACTTCTTTCGCCTGCGACCATTTGTGCTCGGTGGCGAGGGGCAGATCGCGAAAGGCTTCGAGGTCGCGCCCCTCGATATAATCATGCCGCACGCTCATGCCGTCGCCGATGCGGCGCGTCCAGCCCTGCATCTGATCGGTACCGCTGTGATGCAGTTTGCCGCAGGCGACGGTGGCGTAACCATATTGGGAAAGGCGCCGGGCGAAGGTCATGTGGCCCGGCGCCAGGTCATCGCCGAAAACTTCGCAGCCGCAGGTCCGCGGCAGTTGACCGGCGGCCATGCTCTGCCGCGCCGGGATGCAGATCGGGGCGGGCGTATAGGCGTTGTTGAAGGCGACGCCCGTACGCGCGAGCTCATCGAGCACCGGCGTTCGCACGACGGAATCGCCCTGGTAACCGACAACATCGGGGCGGTGTTGGTCGCTCATTAGAAAGAGAATATTGGGACGCCGGCGGTTCACTAGGCTGTTCCTAAGTCCTTGAGAATTGTAGGGGCGAGCCGGCGGCTCGCCCCTACACACACCTGTTATGGGACAAAGCCTATAGACTTACGACAGCGCAAACGGCCATTGCGGCGCTGCGCGTAGCCACTGCGGGTCAAACGCCCCTACAATCATCTGCCGCAAGCGCTTTCGTCGGGCGATCGCCTTACTGCTGGGCGCCCGCTTCGATGAAGAAGAGCGTCGTATTGATCGGCGCGGGCCAGGGGAATTTCCACGAGCCGGTCGATGTTGCCGGCACATTGCGGAAGTAATTCCTGGCGATGCCATAGCCGCCCGGGTTGGAGTTGATGCCCATTACATAGAACTCTTCCTTCGCGATCGCCAGCAGTTCCGCCATCAACTCGGCTTGCAGGCTGAGGTCGCCGGTGGCTTTGATTTGGTCGAAAAGTTGCATCTGCCTCTTGGCGGCTTCGGGCGGCTCCTCGCCGGTTTCGGGGTCGAAATACCACTTGGTCCACAGTGGCGCGTAGGCGCTTTCAACCGGGTCGGAGGGGAAGTACCAGATCGGCGTAAGATATACATCGAGCCCGCCGGAAGCGCCCCAGATGGTCGCGTCATGCTCGCTATTGACCTTGCGCGAGACCAGCAGCGAGCGGTCGATAATGCGAATCTCCATATCGATGCCGACCGCTTCCCAATAGCCCTGGATCAACTCCAGCACATCGGGCCAGCCGCGTCCAAACAGATCGCCGGCTTCCACGACGATGCTGATGCGCTTGCCGTCCGGACCCAAGCGATAGCCCTCGTCATCGCGCTCGCTGTAGCCGGCGGCGTCCAGGCGCTCGTTCGCGAGGTCGACGCTGTATTCGGTGTACTGGTGGGCGAATTCTTCGTCGTAAAAGGGCGAATCGGCCTGCGGCGCTATCTGCCTGGGCTCGCCTCGACCAAGGTAAACGATATCAACGATTTCCTGGCGATTGATGGCATGCGAGAGGCCAATGCGGAAATCTTTGTTCTGGAAGATCTCGCGCTTGACCGGATCCAAGTGTGTCAGGTTGATCGCCAGCGCCGTCATGTTGGCGTCTTCACCGACAACGCCGTAAGCGTAATAATCGCCCGCCTCGCGGTTGTCGTAGACGATCGGTCGGTTGGCCGCCGAGTTGAAGTGGCGCGCCATCATATCGATATCGCCATTCAGGACTTGTAGAAGCAGGGTTTCCTTGTCCTCAAGCTGGTCGAAGATCATGGTGTCGATATAAGGCAGCTGATTGCCCTCCGGGTCCACCTTGTAGTAATAGGGATTACGTTCAGCTACGACGCGGCCAGTCCCGCCACCATAGGTCGTTGTCAGCCGCCAGGCATGCAGTGTCGGGACGGTGTCCGACTGCCAAAAGCTGGTATTGGTCCAGAAGCAGGGCTCTACGCCGCCAGCGGCTTGGAATACTTCAACCCAATCGCTGGCGCCCGCTTCCTCAATCAGCGCGTCCATGTCTTCGGCGTAATCGACATGGAAAGGCGCCAGATAGTGACGGGGATAACTGGTCGGTCCGCAACCGAGGATGGAAGCCAGGTTCTGCAGAAACAGACCATTCGGCGTACTAAAGTGGAATTTCACCGTATAGTCGTCGACTTTCTCGACAGTCAGCGGTTCACCGCCGGAGATGAGCCAGGTGGCGATCGTCGGCGTCAAGTCCTCGTTGGTCAGGACATCGTCGTACCAGAAGGTGATGTCGTCCGCGGTGAAGGGCGCGCCGTCCGACCAGCGCAATCCCTCGCGCAATTCAAAGGTGAATTCGGTCGCCTCGGCATTCCCGGAGAATGATTTGGCGACGCCCGGCATCAAGCCCGTCCAATCGGGCGTGAAGCGGATCAGGTTTTCGTAAGCCATCAGCCGGATCATCCAAATATGATCCAAGCCTCCCACCATCGCCGAGCGCCATTCACCGCCGTAATCGCCGATGCGATCAACTGGCGTGATGACCAGTGGTTCGGCCGGCAAGCGTTCTTCCACTGGCGGCAGGTCACCCGCTTCAACCAGAGCGGTCAGCATCGGCGCTTCGCCGTACATCATGTCTTGCGCCGCGGCGGTTCCGAAGGCCAGTACGAGCGCGACGCTGCATACAGCAAACAAAAGCAACTTCTTCATGAGAATTCTCCTAATCTGTTGAATCGATTTATTTGTGTCCAAGCGATTATAGTCCTGCGATCAAGGCGCTGTCAAAAATACGAGAGATTAGCGAAGGCGGAGAGGCGAATTCACGCCCTGCTCTTGCGCTGTTATCGCCTTCAGCGGATCAAGCGCTCAGGTATAATGATTGCTGGTTTCCAGGCGGAGGCAGCGCTGTTGCCGATTGAGGGTCTAGTCCAATGAACGAGTTGCGCCGAACGAAGGCTCATTTTGCCGTGATTGCATTTTGTTTGGCTTTGACCTATGTGCTAGGTCTTTCGAACCTCAAGTCTTTTCCGATTGTCGGCGCCGAATACAACTCCACCCTTCATCTGTCGGCAACGCGCTTTGGTCCCACGTATAGTCTTCCCGAGACTGTCGATACGGTCGTCAGCGACAAAGTCCATTCTCCCGGGTATGTCGTCTTGTTGAACCTTTGGAATCGCCTCGCCGGGCGAGATTTGTTCGCGCTGCGCCTGTTCTCTGTTTACTTCGGTCTCTTTGGCGTTGCCATCACCTATAGACTGGCTTTGCTGACAGGCAGCGCTGATATTGCGATAGACGCAGCGCTATTGGCGGCCAGTCTCGCCTTTGCCGTGTATTTCACCTATACCGTCAGAATGTATGGATTGCTGGCGATGCTGTCGGTTTCGGTCGCATGGTGCTATTGGAAGGTCACGTCCATGGCGCGCCCGGTTCCGCTCCGCTACTGGATCGCATTCATTGCCGCGTCATCCGCCATTTTATGGGTGCATTATTTGGGGTTGATCGCGCTTGCGGCAGTCGGCTTATATCATCTTGCCTTCGCGCGCAAAGACAGACGCTGGCTCCAAACTTGCCTGGCTCTTATAGCGGCGGTTCTTCTATTCGCGCCTTGGCTGCCAGTCTTAATCGCCGGTATCGCAGCAAAGAGTACTCCCGACAGCAATGCGCTATCCTCTGTTGACTCGGTGTTGGCAATGGCTTCGATTTACACGAACGGTCTGCCCTTCATTGCGCCCGTCGTCGGGCTCGCGGCGGCTTTGAATTACCGACGGCTTGGCCAAGCCCAGAAGTACATCTTGATACTTGCCTGCGCTATCGTTCTTCTGCTGCTGGCGGCTAACGAATTCACCACCCTGCTCTATGCCCGGCGGATCAGATACACGATTATATTCGCCTTGCCATGGGCATGCGCGCTCGCGATTGGTCTGAATCTCTTACCGGCTTGGCGGCTCATCCGCATTCCCTTCTTGATTTTGTGGATAGCGGGCTTCGCTGCTTATTCCAGCACCGACGACCTGCTGCTCTACACCAATTGGCTTACGCAGGATCAGCACAAGATGCCGCACTATCAAGATTTGCTCTATGAACCGGCGGTCGTCACAAACGAATCGGATTTCATCGTCAGCTTTCATCCAGATACGTCTCTCACCTGGCAGATTCCTGATTATTACAACCAGATTCCGGGCAAATGGGCTGGGCTCATTCATATATGGACCGCCCCCGACGGCATCCCCGCCTTCAAAAGCTCCGTCCCAGAATTAGGCTCGGTGAGCAGCATGGCGTCATGGCGCTTTCCGGTCTGGCTGATTTACAACCCGCAAGAGACTGATTTAGGCAGCATACCCGCATACGCCGAAGGTTTCGCGAACCATTACCGCTCATGTGGCCGCTTCGTTGAAAAGCCATCGTCTGTGATTGAGCGATACGCCCCGGTGGATGTGTCCTGCGCCCTGCTAACGTCTGCTGATCCGCTGGCGATAAACTATGACAACGGCACGGCATTGGCGAATATCCATTTTGAGTTGGACGCGGATACCTTGTATGTATATTCGTGGTGGTCGCGGACCGACTTCGGCAAATACACCTATACGCTGCAGGTTTTCGACAGCGAGGGAGCAAAAGCCGCGCCACAGACTGACAATCTAATTGGCGACAGCGGACTTTATTCGCTAAGCCTGGATGTATCGTCCCTGTCGGCGGGCGAGTATGTCGTCCGGCAAATTGTATACGACACTATTTCATTTAAGAGCCAGCCCGGGCAGGTTGCGGGATCGCAGACTCAATTCCAGCGGGAAGTCGAGGTCGGCCGCTTCACCATCGGGGATTGACTGTGCGCCTGTATTCGCAAGCTGTCGCCGGAGTCAAACTGAGCTGTACCAGTATGGAACTAAGGCGCACTGCATGGCAAGGCATCGTAGGCATGTCTGACAGCACAAAACTTCCCGACAGAGTGATCGGTTTTGAATAGCTTGCGCGTATCCAAGTCGCATTTCGCCATTGTCTTGCTCTGCTTGGCGCTAAGCTTTGTTCTTGGCGCCTCCAACCTAAAGTCTTATCCCGTTTTTGACTCGGAAGCCAACTCGATCAAACATCTCTGGATATCGCATTCGAGCCCAACCTTAAGTATTGCTGAAACCGTTGCAAGCGTATTCGCCCGCTCGCCCGATCACGCTCCGGGATATATGGTGATTTTGAACATTTGGAGCCGGTTGACGGGCCGCGATTTCTTCACGCTGCGCCTGCTCTCCGTTTTCTTCGGTCTTCTGGCGCTTGCCCTCACTTTCCGCCTTGCGCTGCTAATCGACGGCGCGGACACGGCGATTATGGCGGCGCTGCTCGCTGCCTGTATCGCTTACTTTGTCTACTACAGCTATACCGCCAGAATGTACAGTTTGCTGGCTTTGGGGACGGCTTGGGTCGCCTGGTCATACTGGAAACTCGCCTCTATGGAGGAGCCGGTTCCGCGACGATGCTGGCTGAATTACATTTGCGCCGCCGCCGCAATCACCTGGGCGCACTATTTTGGATTGATCGTCCTGGCGGCGATTGGCGTCTACCATGTATTCTTCGCCCGGAAAACGAGACGCTGGCTTCAAATCTCCCTGGCTTCGTTGGCGGCCGGTCTGCTGTTCACCCCGCTGCTGCCGTATTTTGTGGCGGGAACAGCGGGCAGAGGCGTTCCCTGGAGCGATGCCTTGTCCCTGGTGGATTCCGCGCGGGCAATCGCTTCAATCTACACGAATGGCCTGCCATTCCTCGTGCCAGTCGCCGCAATCATAGCAGCCGTGAATTACAGACGGCTGGGCCAAGCCCAGAAGTACATTTTGATTCTTGCCGGCGCCATCGCCCTGTTGATGCTCGCCGCAAATGAAGTCGCTCCGCTGCTCATTGCGCGGCGAATCCGCTACACGATCATATTCGCCTTTCCCTGGGCTTGCGCGCTCGCTGCAGTGCTGAGCCTTTTGCCCTCATGGCAGTTGCTGCGCATTCCTTTTTTGATTCTGTGGATCGGCGCCTTCGTCGCTTATTCCCGCAGCGACGAGATGCTACTATACACTAACTGGCTCACGCAGAATCAGCACAAGATGCCGCACTTTCAGGATTTGCTCTATGAGCCCGCGGTCACCACACATGAAAATGATTACATCGTTAGCTTCCATCCTGATTTGCCACTTTCCTGGCAGTATCGCAGCTATTACAGCCAGATGCCGGGCAAATGGGCTGGGCTCATCCATATTTGGAACGACGACGGCATTCCCGCATTTTATAGCTCCGCCCCAGCGCTGGGCTCTGCAGAGAGCATGGCATCTTGGCGCTTCCCGGTATGGCTCGTTTACAACCCGCGGGAGACGGACTTGGAGAGCATTCCCGCATACGCCGATGGCTTCGCTAACCATTATCGATCATGCGGCCGCTACGTTGACAAGCCGCTCTCCGTCATTGAGCGATACGCGCCGCTGGATGTGTCCTGCGCGCTGCTACGGTCTTCTGAACCGCTCGCCATACAGTTTGACAACGGCGCCGAGTTGGCGAACATCGAAATTGAGGCGGCTTCGGATTCCTTGAATGTATATACCTGGTGGACGCGGACAGATTTTGGGATATACACCTATTCGCTGCAGGTTTTCGACCGAGAGGGAGCGCAAACGGGTTTGCAGACCGACAATCTAATCGGCGACAGCGGATTCTATACTATCAGCTTGGATGCCTCGTCCCTGCCCGCGGGGGAATATGTCGTAAAGCTAATTGTTTACGATACGGAATCACTGAAGAGCCAGCCCGGGTTGGTTGCAGGTACGCAGGCTCGTTTCCAGCGGGAAGTCGAAGTTGGCGGCTTCAGTGTAGAGGGTTGAGCGTTATCGCGCCGCAGCAGGCTGCAGCCGGCGTAAGAGTGAATGGCCTCCCGCGTGGCTGCGTTCCGAAATATCTTCGCGTGAATATACCGCGCTTTTTCACGCTGCTGAAAGCGTCATTCACACCAAAGGGTAAGGCGTGATGAATATGCCGCAGAGATCAAGGACTCATTTCGCCATTGTGGTTCTGTGCCTGGTCTTGAGTTATGCGCTTGGCCTTTCCAACATTACATCTTCTCCCATAGCCGTAGACGAACCCTTTACCGTCAGGCACTTGGCAAAATCGCGATTTGACCTGCCCTACAGTATTCCCGAGACAATCAATAGCGTCATAAATTCGAATGTCCATGTTCCTGGATACTTTGTCCTGATGAATATTTGGATCAGGCTGGCGGGCCAAGATGTATTCAGTTTGCGCATATTTTCCGTATATTTCGGTCTACTCGCGGTAGCGCTGGCATATCGACTGACGCTGGAGACCGGCAGCGCAGACACGGCTATAGACGCGGCGCTGCTGGCCGCTTGCCTCGCCTTCGTTGTCTATTACAGCTACAACATCAGAATGTACAGTTTGCTGGCGATGCTATCAGTCTGGGTGGCTTGGTCCTACTGGAAGATCACGTCCGCCGCCGGCGCCGTTCCACGCCGCTATTGGGTCGCATACATGAGCGCGTCGGCCGCCATCTTATGGGTACATTATTATGGCGCGATACTGCTTGCGGCTGTCGGTCTTTATCATGTCTTCTTCGCCCCAAAGGGCAGGCGCTGGCTCCAAACCAGCCTGGCTTCGATAGCAGCGGCGCTTTTGCTTGTCCCATGGCTGCCGGTGAATGCCTCAGGCCTGTCAAACCGGATCGTTGACACAAGCTACTCGCTCTCAATGATAGAGTCAATCTATGCCCTGGCTTCGGCTTACACGAACGGCCTGCCGGTGATCGCGCTGGTAGCCGCGATTGCCGCAACCCTGCATTATGGAAGACTTAGCAAGTCGCAGAAGTATATCTTAATTCTCGCCGGCGCGATCATCCTGCTCATGATCATTGCAAATGAATTCGCTCCAGTGGTGGTTGCGATACGGTTTCGTTATACGATCATATTGGCGCTGCCCGCGGCTTGCGCGCTTGCAATAGGATTGAACCAGATACCGGGGTGGCGGCGCATTCGCATACCCTTCGTTATCTTGTGGGTCGCAGCCTTCGCGTTATATGCCCGCTCGGAAGAGTTGCTGGCTTACACCAATTGGCTTAACCTCAATCATCACAAAGTGCCGCATTATCAGGACGTGTTTTATACAGAGGCGGTCGTCACTTACGGATCGGACTACATCGTGAGCTTCCATCCAGACTCGCCGATTCCAGACCGACACTTAGGGTTTTACGGTCGGGTTCCAGGCAAAGTGAAAGGACTCATCCATATATGGACCAACGGTCAAGGCGCCGCTGAGATACAGGCATTGGACCGCAGATATAACTCGCTGGACAGCATGGACGCCTGGAGATTCCCGGTCTGGCTGGTTTACAATCCCGAGCAGACCGAATTGGCTGAGATACCGGCTTATTCCGAAGCATTCGCGTTGCATTACCAATTCTGCGGCCGCTTCGTCGAAAAGCCGCTCTCGGTGGTTGAGCGCTACGCGCCGGTAGATGTGCCCTGTGAATTGTTGACCGCTACCGAGCCGCTCGCCATACAATATGGCAGCGACACGGAATTGAGCAATATCGTATTCGAGCTAGACGGCGATGCGCTGAATGTATACGCCTGGTGGACGCGGGCAGAATTCGGCCTTTACAAATACACGCTGCAGATTTTCGACCAAGACGGAATGAAGATGCTTCCGCAGTCAGACGACACAATCGGCAATGTCGGGTTCTATCTACGGAGCCTGGACACTTCGTCCTTGCCGGCTGGCGAGTTCGCCCTCAAGCTAATTGTCTATGAACGCGCGACATTGAAGAGCCAGCCCGGGCTCGTTGTTGGTCCGCAGACTCACTTTCAGCGAGACATCGAGGTCGGCCGATTCACTATCGGGGAATGACCCTTTGACTGTTCTCGCGGGGTCAAGCCCGCGCAAGCGCCAACCTATGGCTCTGGCGTCAACGGCTTTATCGCGCCGGCCAGGGTCGCTCGAATGAGCTGAGAACGGAACCATGAACCGCACAGGCAGCCACCATATTCGACTGATGATCTTGTTGGTTTGCCTGCTAATCGTCTACGCATACGGCGTCGGCAACCTCAAGACCTACCCGATCGGGCACGATGAAACCAACACCGCATTCAATTTGTTTTCGCCTTCAATGGACCAGCGGTACAAGGCCATTGAGACGCTCGAAAGCGTCAGGACACGCAGTCCACAGCATGGTCCGCTTTACTTCGTCGTCCTGAACTTATGGCATTGGCTGGCGGGCGAGGATCTATTCGTTTTGCGACTGCTGTCGGTCTATTTTGCTTTGATCGCAGTTTCCGTCGCATATCGCATAGCGCTTATTGGCGGGCATCGCGACAGCGCGCTGACAGCGGCGATCTTGCTTTCGAGCCTGGCCTTTTTCCTTTTTTTCAGCCATATCGCCAGAATGTACACGTTCCTGCCCATATTGGCCGGCTGGCTGCTTTGGTCAGTCTGGCAAGTTGTCAGCAGCAGCGGATCGGTGGCGCGCTGGAAATGGATTTCTCTGTTTCTATCCATCGCAGCCGTCATATATGCCCACTATTTCAGTATCGTAGTGGTCGCGGCCGTGGGCGCCTATATGCTCTTGCATGTAAAGAAAGACAGGCGCTGGCTCCAGACGGTTATGGTTATGGCGGCCGGTGAGCTGATGTTTACCCCTTGGCTGCCAGTCGTCGCTCGCGGGCTTGAAGGCGGCGCTGAGCTTCCGCCGGTGCGGCTGTCTTTGATCGAATCGATTCATGCTGTCTCGTCGGTCCTTTCAAACGGACTGCTGTTCCCCTTATTGGGCGCGGCAGCGCTGGCTTTGATCTATCGCCGACGCCTGAATGAGCGGGAACGGTATCTGATGCTCGTGGGCTCTTATTCAATTCTTGCGGCGCTGCTCTTGAACGAGCTGACCCCGATTCTTTTCACCAGCCGAATGCGCTATGTGACCGTATTGGCGGTACCGGTTTGCGCCGCATTGGCTACTGCGCTGCGATATCTTCCTCATTGGAAAACGCTGCGCATCCCGGCGCTAGTCCTCTGGCTAGCGGGCTGTATTGTGTATTCGTCTTCGGACGAGTTTGCGAACTATGCCGCATTGCGCGGGCAACTGTACGAAACAGGGCTTCACTTCCAGGACTTCATTTACCAGGCGCGGAAGCTGCCCGGAAGCAAGGAACTGATTCTTGGCATGCACGCTGACGACAATCGCCACCATTCCGTAAGCAAGGTACTGCAATACTATCGACCGATCTTGTCGGATTGGAAACATATCGTCAGCATTTGGCAGGAAGCCGATCAGGGTGAAGGCATATTCAGCGGAATGCCGACTTACGCGAGTCTGGAGGCTATTGCCGCCAATAGCAAAGGCCTCTGGTTAATCCATAATCCGAAGCACACCGATCTGAAGAACCTGGCGATTTACCAGAATTGGCTCATCCAACAGTACAAGCCTTGCAAACCTTTCCTGGAATCTGAGGCAAACATCATCGAGTACTATATTGCGGTCCAAATTCCCTGCGAGCTGCGTCTAAGCAATCAGCCCTTCGCGATCCGCTACGACAATGGCAGCGAGCTGGCGAATGTTATGGTGGAGCAGGACGAGGCTGCGCTAAGGGTATACGCTTGGTGGCGGCAGACACAATTCGGACTATACGCCTATACAATCCAGCTATTCGATCGAAACGGCGCCAAAGTGGGACCGCAGTCCGACGACCTCATCGGCAATAGCGGCTTCTATGCGCGGCGCCTGGATATTTCATCTCTGCCGGCGGGCGAGTATGGCGTCAAGCTGATCATGTACGACTATGTTTCGCATAAGAGTCAGGCGGGAACAATTGTCGAAGGGAGCCAGCGTTTCGAGCGCGACGTTGAAATCGCTCGCTTCTCGTTCGCTGGTTGACGGCGCAGGTTCATTCACTCGCGTTCCAGTTCAATGATGGCGACTTCGAGCTCGCGTTCAAAGCGTTCCCCCGTCGTGAATACCGTGCCGCCTTGGCTGATTTGCGTTTCGAAATCATAGGCGATCAGCTGAACGGAGTAGGCGCCCGCTGGCAGCGAAGCGCCGTCAATCTCAACAACTTGCAGCAGTTGGCGGGAGGAAACGACCGTGTCCTGCTGCAGCCGCTTGTTCCCGTCTTGGTCGAAAATCTGAAGCGAGAAAGCGTAGGTGTCGCTCGTCGGATTGGTCCATGCCATATAAAACCAGAGCGTATCAGATTCGAATACAAAGGAAAGATTTTGCAGGCGCAGGCCATCATCATAACGAACTTCGAAGGCGCTGCTATCGTCAATGGCGGCGCAGGAGATATTGCGCCTTAGATACAAGTCGATGGTTATTTGCGCCTCATCATAATAGCGCGCGCAGAATCTGAATCGCTCCGTGAACCAATCTTGATAGGCCGCAGACTGCCGCGCGTCGTAAGCCAGCCTGTTATTGACCAGCCAAAGCGCAGCTATTTTGTCCAGGGCGCCGGGCAGAATTAAACCAGGCGCGTCCGAACCGCGGATGTCAATGTTTGCCGACTCATCGCCAGCGATTGCCAGGACGGTCCGGCCGATGGTCGCAGATTTGGGAAGGTAGCGCAAGAAATGATCGGCTGCCTGGGCGGTCGGCGCAAAGACAACGACGGTCCCAGTTCGCTCGTCCAGGACGGAAGGTCCTTGCAAAGCCTTGCCGTATTCACGGGTGAATGCGCGGCGGGCGCTTGCTTCCTCGCTGCAGCCAGCGCGCAGGCCGCTCAGCCGAAATATCGATACGAATTCGTCGCGGTAGGCTGGGATAAGGTAGCGGAAGCTATCGCTGATCTTCAACCAGTCTCTAAATTCCTGATGATAAACAACGTGGCTGAAGCCATCAGCCTCAAGCTGCGCCAATGCCCTTAGATAAGTCTGTCGATCTATCAAGTCGCAGCTGACCGGCTGCTGATTATGCCAGGCCTTAAGCAGGGGATTTCCGCGAATATAGCTGAATGCGCTCTCGGGCGTGCGGCTGATGGCGCCTTCGGCATGGGGAAAACCGCTTAGCAATTGGTAGAGGTTGTACAGTTTCGAGTTTCTTCTTCCCATTGGCAGGTTAACCAGCCGTATCGATTCACTGTCCTCCTGATCGAGCCAGTCGAGAAAGGCGAGCCGTTCTTCGCTAATGGCGCCGTCCCCAACCGGGAAGACGCGATCGGTCTCAATCGGAATGTAGTACTCAAAGGCGACAAGTAGAGCAAGCGCGACAATGAACTTGGGTTTAGCCGCGATGTCGTACCGTTTCTGTAGCGCAACAAGGCCGAAACAAGCCAAGACAGCAAAGGGCAGCAGCGCGCCCATCATGAAGTTGTCAACCTCCCAGAATGCCCCGAAAACGCTTGGCGCGATCTGATCCAAGTAGTATTTGGGAAGCAAAATGTCCGCAAACGCGCTGCCTTTTACGTTGAGATGGGAGCCAAGCCGCAAGATGAGAAAGAACGCGCAAAGGAAGACCCAGGGCAGCATCTTGCGCCGCGTTACAGTCTTGAATAGCCCGGCGCCGATGAGCGCTAGCGGCAGAAATCCTAAGAAGCTGGTTGTGCTGATGTGGCCTATGTTGGATGTCTCAACTATCGATTCAAAAAGGCGTCCGTAAAGTGGATTGCTATAATTGACGAAAAAGGAAAGCGCGTCGGAGTTAATTTCGTCCACGCCATGCCAATCGATTGCCGTGCCCAAAGATTGGCTATTGCTCATCAGCGGAACGATGCGCCACAGACTTGTAAAGGCGATCGACAAGCCCAGCAGCATAACGCAGAGCCAAAAGCGCCGCTCGCGCCACCTTGACTTGGCGAAGGCGCATAGGAAAAAGCCGAGCAGAATCAAGACGCATATATACATGTACAGGCTGATAACGGTGGTCAGTCCAGTCAGCAGACCGGCCAAAACGACCGGGGCGAGTCGATCCTCTTTGACACCGCGATGCAGGCAAAACAGCGTCAATGGCACAGTCGCCATTGCTGCAATATCAGGATGATAGGGGTGCCCGACGACATGAGGACTGAAGCCGAAGACTATGGCGCCAAACAGCGATATCCACTTGTCCTTGAACAGCCAGAGCAAGTAAACGTAGGCAGAAAGCGCGGAGGACCAGATGATCAGCAGATGAGCCAGGCTGTATGCGCTGGGGAGCGGCAAAACCGGACTTAAGGCATTCACAATAACGATATGCGGAAGCAAAAAGGGATGGTAAACGAGGGAAACGCCATCGGGATAAAACATCAAATCGGTGTAGAAGCGGTCCGCTTGGCCCCGAAGGAAGCGGTTGCCGTACCACACATCCCAGAGCTTGATGAAGCTATCCGGGTGCTCACCGCCCGGATGCCAAAAGATATCGGTCCGGAAGACGTGGACAATTGTGGGAAAAGTCGCCACCAGCGTCAGCAGCGTGAGGACAATTAAGAAGTGGCGATGTTCGCTCAGCCGTCCGAGCAGCCGGTCTAGTTGCTTTGGCATGTTAGGAGAGCTCCACCCCGGACAAACATCCGTCACAGCCTGTTCCGCTCGATTTTAGCATCTTACACGGTCCTTTGTGTCCTTCCGCAACCAGTCGCGAGTTGGCGGCGGGACAAATCAGCAGGGCGGCTACCTGGTTCTGGAACGAAACATGACGAATCGTACGATAATGGGACGAGCGTGCTCAGTTGAGCCAGATTGCGTCGACATTGTCAGTTGTCTGCTGCGCGGAATATATAGGGCGGCAGCCGGAAATTGCAGCGTTTCGCCAGTCCCTCGGTCGATTATAATGGGCTTGATGCTTCGGTTGAATTCACCGAGGAATTGCAGCCGGGCGCTGCGCCGCGCGAAGCCTCAGACGGAGTGACGAATGCCCAAGCCTATCCATTTCTCAACTGTCTTCGCGTACAATAGACTATCGACTTGTGACGGTTTTTGCGTCTTTGACGCCGCAGTTGCGCTGTTTCGACGACTGCAAGATGGGATAATTCAGACGAGTTTCGCAAGTTACGGCGCTGGCGAAGAATTACGAAGCGCAATCTGACAGTGGATGCCGCAATGCCAGAATCAGTCCATACCATGCTTAGGCGCGTTCCGCACAGGTTCTCATGCGGCGCAAACCGCGTTAGTTAATCGTATGCGTTCCGCTGGTCAGCGCGAGTCCCGCGTAAAACGCCTGTTGCGCGAACACCGCCATTTTATCATCGTCGTCACGTTGCTTACGCTTGTCGTGACCTTCCCCACCATTCTCTATGTGTTTCGGACAGACGTCTTTTGGCTGCCATCTGAGCACTTCGATATCTACATCGAGATATGGGACATCTGGTACAGCCGACAGTTTCTGACCGGTCAAGCTGATCAATTCCAAACGAATTGGATGTTTTATCCCGATGGCGTTTCGCTCGTTTACCATCCTTTCATTTTCCCGAATGTCATCATTGTCCACTTGTTGAGCCTGGTCTTGCCGGTCTCCAACGCGTACAGCCTGGCGTATCTGCTGATAATCGGGTCGGCTTCTGTCTCAGCCTATGGTTACCTGCGCTGGCTCTTCAAAGACAAGCGGATCGCGTTGTTTGGCGCAGTTGTCTTTGGATTTAGCCCACACATTGTCGGCCACCCGCAGCATCCCGGATTAGCGGTAATGGTGTTTGTTCCGCTCGTTCTGTATAGCTTTCATCGTGCGATAGAGAGCAAACATTCCAGCCCAGTAATTGTCGCTGGCGCCCTAGCCGGTTCTACCTCCGCATTCTCGCTCTACATGTATGCAATTGTACTGATCATGCTTGGTTTCTATGTTTGCGCCCTTGCCAAATCACATTGGCGTGACAAGCGCTTTTGGCTGAACGTTGGGCTTCTGATCCTGTTCTTGGCGATTTCAAGCGCATGGCGCGTCTATCCGATGATTAGCAATACGGAGTCTCTTGGTTCGATCATCGAGTGGCATGGCGCGAACGAAGTCAGGACTGACGCGATTTCCTATGTCGTCAATCACGATAATCCCTGGCTTGGCCGCGCAGCCGAAGCCATCTTGCAGACGCCTGATGGCCCGCACCTAAGCGAAACCAGCTTCTTGGGATACCTGCCGCTCCTACTTGTCGCAGTCGGGCTGGCAACGAAGGGGACTCGGCGGAAGATGCTGCCCTGGGCCTTCCTTTGCGCGCTATTTTTGGTCCTGCGCCTAGGATCGCATCTGACGATCAACGGCGTCGCATTTACCGACGTCCTGCTTCCCAAGCACTTCTTGAATCAGATCCTGCCGGCGGTCTTTGGCGCATTTTGGGAAGCTGACCACTTCATGATAGGCGCGCTTCTTCCATTCGCAGTCCTGACCTGTTATGGGCTGGTCGCCCTCCAAAAGCGGATGCCGATCGCCGCCAAGCCTATGTTCATATTGGCGTTTGTCTTTATCGTCGCGGTCGAATACTACATTCCGACAAGGGGCAAAATCACAAGCGACGAGCAGATCGCATATCTTGACTGGCTTGCCCAAGAGAACGACAGCGATCGGATTCGTTTGATCAATCTGCCGATGGGACGCAATAACTCGAAGCGATACAATCTATTCCAGGCGCTAAGCGGCTATCCACATGCTGAAGGCGCCATCAGCCGCACGCCCGACCGCGCTTACGACTATATCCGAGCCAATTATCTGCTGAATGCCTGGCGCCGTCGCCGTCCCATCCACTGCGAGATGGCCGACCGCGACGCCTATCTCGCCGGATTAGCGCAGCTTGAAGCGGACGGTTTCAGTCATGTTGTTTATCATCGGCGCTTTCAAAACTGGGCAGATGTCAAGGACAGCTTCGAGATCGCGGAACCATCATACAGCGATGACTTTGTATCGATTTACCGTCTGAGCGTCCTAAGGGAAAGTTGTCCAGAATCACTGAGCCCTCGACAACTTTTCACTCGCGTCTACGCAGATGCCTTGCAGAAGCATTCGATCTTGGATGAACGGCACGGTACGATTGCTGTTTTTCCGCCGACCGAGCAGGCTGGGCGACATTTTTTACGCTACCTGCGCAACTTCACGCAGGTGGATCAGACCGTCATCGCTGTCGTCCGCGATGAAGCGGGCAACATAAGCGCCCTGAACTCCAGCCTTCCGGACGCGGATGCACCCACTGATCTGCAGCAATTCGCCGCGCTATGGCTGGTCAACGATGCGCTTGAATTCAACGCGGAACTTACTCCGGCATTTCGAGATTGGTTCACGGATCGTTTCCAATTCTGCGAGCGCTATCATGAAGACGAGCGGTTGACTATAGACGCGTATGTGAGGGCGGATATCCCATGTTCCGCCATAGACGAAAGCAGCGCCTTTGAAGTCCATTATGACAGTGACGTTCGCCTGCGCAACGCTTCCTATGATGTTAGGGAAAGCACGCTCCGTGTCTTTCTGGCATGGACCGATGCCACATTGAGCGCTCATGCCTTTTCACTACAGCTATTTGACGAAGACGGAAACAAGGCTGGCCAGTACGACAATGTGATCTACGACGAATTATTGACCGTCCATGAGATAGATGTCACATCATTGCGCCCGGGCGCTTACACGGTTCAACTAATCGTATACGAATTCGAATCGGGAGTCAGCCAGAGCGGAACCATCGTTGATACGGGGGAGCGTTTTGATCGAACGCTGGAAATCGCCCAGATCGAACTGTGACCATACTGTAAGGCTTGTCCGCAACTTGATGGCTCGCTTCCGACGCTGCGCAGTGCAAAGGAGTACATGGGCTTCACCACAGAGGAATCGAGGAAACACAGAGGGCGCAGAGGGATGGATTGTTGGAACTCAATCGACACTGCAAGGGCGATCTACTAGCTATTTTGGTGGTCAGTGTCTACGCTGCCTAGGCGCGCCGGTAAAAATCCCGCTTGCACTATAAATTGGCTGGAGACTTTGTCCCAGATTTGCTGTG
>JAPOYT010000164.1:7333-13211 GCA_026706445.1 Chloroflexota bacterium | reverse complement strand
TCGGTGTCCTCGGTGGTAAAGCTTTTTGTGTTTCAACCGAAAAGGATACACTTCCCGCGATGCGCCTGCTGTTGACAAGGTCTGGCGTATCTGCCAAACTCTGCTTCAAATCTACTTGAGGATAGCGAACCATGTTGTCAGCGGAAGAAATCGCCTTTTATCACAAAAATGGCTATATTGTCGTCGAGAATGTGCTCAGCGATGACGAATTGGCGGCGCTGCGGCGCGTGACCGATGAATTCGTCGAGCGCTCGCGCGGCATCAGCGAAAGCGATGACATCTTCGACCTCGAACCAAATCACAGCGCCGAGCGTCCGCGGCTGCGGCGCATTAAGGATCCAATCGCGCAGCACGAGGTATACGATCAAATCTTCCGCCATGACGGCATCCTGGATATCGTCGAGCAGTTGATCGGACCTGGCCTGCGGCGGAACAACACCAAATTGAACATGAAAGAACCGGAGCACGGCAGCGCGGTCGAGTGGCATCAGGATTGGGCTTTCTATCCGCATACCAATGACGATGTGCTGGCGGTCGGCGTCTGCATGGACGATATGACCGAAGAAAATGGCTGCATGCTGATGGTCCCCGGCTCGCACAAAGGGGCGCTCTACAGCCATCACGAAAACGGCGTCTTCGTTGGCGCGGTGAGCGATCCCGCTTTTCAGGCGGGCGAAACGGCGAAATGTCTGGTAAAAGCCGGCGGCATCACCATCCATCACGCGCGGACGCTGCACGCGTCGACGCCCAATCATTCGGCGAATCCGCGGCGGCTGCTGCTCTTTGAATACTGCTCGCTTGATTCTTGGCCTCTGATGAATGGCAGCAGCTACGAGGACTATTGCGACACGGTCATCCGCGGTGAACCCGGTGTGACGCCGCGTCAGGAAGCGGTGCCGGTGATCATCCCCTTGCCCAAGCCGGACAACGCTGGCTCAATCTTCGAGATTCAGGAATCTTTGAATAACCGGGAGATGGCGCGGCAATAAACCCGCCAGACCGCCACTTTCTCCGGCGGCGGAAGCAAACTGAGTCAGCCGCTATGTCGCCGTCCCATCAATTCCTTATTGAGCGCGCGCCGCGCGCCGCGTTCTTCATCGTCTGCATGACCTGCCTCTGCCTGGTGGCGATCCAGCCTTTCAGCTTGAATAAAATGCCCTACTCGGCCGATGGGCTGCTGCATCTCTACCGCGCCGCGGCGCTCGAACATTCTTTGCGCGTTGATCATCCGCTCTGGCCGCGCTTCTCGTCCGGGCTCGCTTACGGCTATGGCGCGCCACTCTTCAGTTTCTTCCCGCCGCTGGCCTACTATCCAGCCAGCCTGGCGCATAGCGTGGGATTGAGCTTCCTCAGCGGCTGGCTGCTGAGCATGTCTGCTTACACCGTGCTGGCTGGTATTGGCATGTACTTGCTGGGGCGGCATTGGACGCGCTCCGGCTTGGGCGGCTGGATGGCGGCGGCCGCCTACATCTATAGTCCCTATCTGTTGTTTGACAGCGTGACCCGCGGCGCCACTGCGGAATTGGCGGCGCTGGCGGCGCTTCCCTTCGCCTTCTACGGCTTGACGCGTTTGGCGGTCCGCGGGCGGCGAAGCGATTTTCTGACAGCGTTCGCCGCATTCGCGATCTTCATTCCGCTGCATACCGTGATAACACTGCACGGTACGGCGCTGCTGGCGCTCTACGGTCTCTTTTTGAGTTGGCACGCCGATGACAGCCGATCCGTGTTTTTTCGTCTTGCGCTGGCCGGCGGGCTAGGGCTCTTGCTGACAGCTTTCTATTGGCTGCCGGCGCTGGTGGAGCGAGACGCCATCAAGCTGCCGCTGATCGCCGAGCAGCTGGGTCACATTGATGTCACGCGCCATCTGCGTCCGCTTGCGGAAGTCCTGGCGCTGCCGCAAGCAGTTGATCCGACGCAGCAGAATCAGGCGCTGCCGATCGCAATCGGCTGGATCCAACTGATTTTGGCGGCTCTTGCAACCCTGCTCAGCTGGCGCGCTCGGTACCGCCATTATCGCTCCCTTTTGTTATTCCTGTGGGTCGCCCTTGGCGCGCTCATCTTCCTCAATACGCCGCTTTCCGCCTGGTTCTGGCAGAATATTCCCTTGATCGGCTTCACGCAGTTTCCCTGGCGCGCGCTGGGTTTGGCGAGCCTTCTGCTCGCGCTGATGTCCGCTATCGGCGCGCGCCTCCTATGGCTTGGCGTGGGTGATCGCCGAGGCAAAGTCGCCGCGATTGTTGTCGCGTCAATGATGCTAGTATTCTACGCCAGGCCTTGGACCTACGCGCGCTACTACGACAACCTTGAAGTGAACGACATCAGCGATGTGCAGCGATTCGAAAGGGAGAGCGGCCAACTGACGCTTTCATCTTATGGCGAGTATCTGCCGGTCAGCGCTGACGCGAGTCAACTTGAGCCCGCTCGCTTGACCGAACGATTCGCTGAAAACGATGCCATTGCGCGCCTGCTGCCTTCCGCTACGGTGGACATCCTGGCGCAGGAATGGCGCGGAACGGCGGCGTCGCTGCGGCTGGAATCGGCTAGCGCGCAAACACTTATACTCGATTGGCTCTATGTGCCGGGCTGGATAGCGGCGATAGACGGGCGAAGCGTCGATGTCTATCCCTCGACGCCGGCCGGCTTGGTGGCGCTGGATGTGCCGGCGGGTCAATTCGAGCTGCGAGTTTCGCTGGCGCCGACGGCGGCGCAATCGCTTGCGGCCGCGCTGAGCATTATCGGCTTGGCTTCAGCCGTCCTGATAGCGCTTTTCTGGCGTCGCCTGGGATATGAAACAGCAAATGCGCCCGCCGCCATTGAGAGCGAGCGGAGCTGGCTGCCGCTATTCGCCGCCATTGGCGTCGCAGTCTTCTTCTTGAAGGCATTGGCGCTGGACCCGGCGGAAACGCCGATGAACCGGCGCCAATTCGGAGTTGTTGAAGATGCGCCCGCCTTGGCGAACTTCGGGCATAAGATTGATCTGCTCGCAGTTGACGCGCCGGTCGGAGAAATTACTGAGTCCACCGTCGCCTTCACCTTATTTTGGCGCTTGCACGGCCCCCCGCTGGAACGCGATTACGCCAGCATTGTTCGCATGCGTGACCCGCAAGGACTGGTTGTTGCCGAAGCCGGTTCCTTTGCGCCCGGGGGCTTGGCGGCCAGCAACTGGCTGCCCGGCGCCTACATCAAAGATGTGATAGAACTGACGGCGCCGCCCTATACGCCGCCGCTGCCGCAAGCATATACCTTTGAAGTCGGGCTCTACGATGTCGAGTCGCTGCGCGCCTTGAGCCTGATCAATGCGGCCGGCGATCCGCAAGACGTCAAATATGAGATAGCCGCGCTTCCGCTCAAACAGGGCGCGGCCGCGAAAGTTGCGCCACCGCTGCAAGCGGCTGCCGGCGACGGCCTCGCCTATCTGGTTGAGCCGCCCGCCTTGCCAAAGACCGCGACCGCCGGCGACGCGCTGCGCTTCAGCTGGGTGTGGCGGAAATTGCGCGCGAGCGCAGCCGATGGTTCGGCGCAGCTACTCTGGCTTAATGAGCGCGGCGATGTAGCGGCTTCCAGCGCGTCATTGCCGCTGGTGCAGGGCTATGACTTTGCCAATTGGCACCTCGGCGAAGTCAACCGCGGGCATCACCGGTCGATTGTGCCAGCGAGCCTGCCAGCGGGACCGTATAATCTGTACATCCGCCCGCCTGACGCCGCCGGACTTCCGACCGGCGAAATCATCGCGCTCGAACAGATGATGACGGTGGCGCTGCCCCAGCGCGAATTCGAAGCGCCGCGCCTTGAATTCGAATCCGGCGCCGAATGGGCCAACGGGATAGTGCTTCACGGATACGCCATCGAGACGAATGGCGAAGTGGATTTTGTCTGGGGCGCGAGTCGACTGCTGGATGAGAGCCTGCATCTGTTTGCGCACGCCCTCGACGAAGACGGCAAAATCGTGGCGCAGTGGGATGGCGTGCCGGCCGATTGGACTCGGCATACAACCAGTTGGATCGAAGGCGAATACGTGACCACAAGGCATCACTTTGCGCTGCCAGCGGGAAAATATCGCCTTCGCCTTGGCTGGTATGCGGCCGCGACTGGAGAGCGGATTGGCGTGGCGGGGTCGGATGCGCTGGAACTCGAGCCTGCGCTGTCGATTGAATAATGACGAGCTTCCGCATTGACGGTTCGCAAAACCTGCATTAGGATTGGCAATCTTGAACAAATATTCTATGGAGATCTGCGATGTACAAAGTGACGAAATATCCGCAGGGAACCTTTTCCTGGGCGGATAATACATCAACAAATGCCGATGCGGCCAAAGCCTTCTATATGGACTTGTTCGGCTGGGGCGCATTGGACTTGCCCATTGGCGAAGACATGTTCTATACCATGTTCCAAAATGAAGGCGAGCACGCCGCCGGCTTCGCCGCGATGATGCCCGATATGCAGGCGCAGGGCATCCCATCGCATTGGACCAATTACGTATCGGTTGATGATGTGGACGCGATGGCGGAGGTCGTCACCGCAAATGGCGGAACGATCGTATTCGGTCCTATGGACATTTTCGAGAGTGGGCGGATGCTGCAATTCATCGATCCGACTGGCGCGCAGCTCGGCTTATGGCAGCCGAAGGACCACATCGGCGCTGGCATCGTCAACACGGTAGGCGCCATGTGCTGGAATGAATTGCTAACGAAGGATGCCGAAGCCGCCAAAGCCTTTTACGGCGCGCTGTTTGACTGGACGTTCTTCGCCGATGAGAATGGCTATATCATGATCCTGAATCGTGGCCGCAATAACGGCGCCATGATGCAAATGGACGAGAGCTTCGGCGAGATGCCATCCATGTGGCAGCCCTACTTCACCGTCGCCGACATTGACGAATCAGTCAGTCGCGCTGGTGAACTGGGCGCGACGATCATCATTCCCAAGACGGAGGCGCCCGGCGCCGGGCGCTTCGCCTATATGTCGGACCCAGCCGGCGCGCACTTCTATATCATTCAACTTAACCAGGCCGAGCCCTGGGAGGAATAGCCAGGACCTTCGCAAAACGAAAGCCTTGCAGGGGCGAGTAGGCGGCTCGCCCGTAAAATGCCAATCCGTAGGGGCGACATACCATGTCGCCCGCGCTGACAGGAGACAGAATATGTACACCGTATCAAAATATCCCCACGGCACATTTAGCTGGGCCGATACCAGCTCGACCGACTCGGCCGCGGCAAAGCAGTTTTATATGGATCTCTTCGGCTGGACCAACTCCGACATTCCGATAGGCGAAGGCATGACCTATACGATGTTCCAGCATCAGGGCCAAAATGTCGCGGCGCTCAGCGAGGCGACGCCGGAAGCGCTGGAGCAGAATATCCCGTCGCACTGGTCATGCTACGTGTCTGTCGATGATGTCGATGCGCTGCTGCCGGTCGTCACCGACAATGGCGGCCAGATCATCTTCGGTCCCATGGATGTATTTGACAGCGGACGCATGGCATTCCTGATGGACCCGACGGGCGCGGCTTTGGGCTTGTGGCAGGCGCGCAATCATATCGGCGCCAGTATCGTCAACACCGTCGGCGCCATGTGCTGGAACGAGCTGCTTACGCGGGACGCGGAAACAGCCAAAGCCTTTTACAGCAAGCTGCTAGGCTGGGAATTTCACGGAGACGAACACTACATTCACATCAGCAATCGCGGACGAAACAATGGCGGCATGATCGAGATGGACGAGAACTTCGGCGATACGCCGCCCTGCTGGATGCCTTACTTTAATATCGGCGAAATCAAGGCTGGCATCGCGCGCGTGAACGAGCTCGGCGGGCAAGTTCACATGGGACCGAACGA
This sequence comes from Chloroflexota bacterium, assembly GCA_026706445.1. GTDB lineage: Bacteria > Chloroflexota > Anaerolineae > Aggregatilineales > Phototrophicaceae > UBA6055. The sequence continues at coordinate 7,379 of JAPOYT010000164.1, read as the reverse complement.
GGCGCCGGATACCGGCTATTGGGCGCTGGCGACAGACCCGGCCGGC
>JAPOYT010000164.1:0-7266 GCA_026706445.1 Chloroflexota bacterium | reverse complement strand
CGAGGCGCCGGATACCGGCTATTGGGCGCTGGCGACAGACCCGGCCGGCGCGCATTTCTATATCATGGAACTCTTCAAAGCGGATCCCTGGCTGGAGTAAGTTTGCCCCCAACCCAAACCCCTCCCCATTAAGAGGGAGGGGCTTCAAGTCTCGCTGGCCTCCCTTCCCGCCGAGTGGGCGCGCACACTGCACTTTGGGAATGGGCCGGGGGATGCGTTCTGTTGCGCTAACTTTCGTGCAGGCAGCTGAGCCGCCAAATATGCTCTTCGCGTTGGAGCAATTCATCGGCCGCCGCCGGTCCCCATGAGCCTTGGGCATAACATTGCATCGCCGGCGCCGCCGGATCACAAGCCCAGCCATCAATGATGGGATCGACAATCTTCCAGGCGCTCTCGATTTCATCGCCGCGGATGAATAGCGCGGGATCGCCGTTGATGGCGTCCAGGATCAGCCGTTCGTAGGCATCGGGCAAATCTTCCGCTTCGAAGGCATTGTCGTAATGCAGCTCCATATCGACAGACTTGGCAATTTGCTGGTCAGGGATCTTCGCCTCGATCGTCAAATGAATGCCTTCATCGGGCTGAATGCAAATCGAAAGCATATTGCGCGAATAATCACCCGACTCGGTCAATTCGAAAATGCTGTTCGGCGGCCGCTTGAACTGAATATTAACCTGCGTGGTTTTTTGGCGCATTGCCTTGCCCGAACGCAAATAGAAGGGGATGTCTTTCCAGCGCCAATTATCGATGAAGAGCTTGAGCGCGGCGTAGGTCGGCGTGCCTGAATCGGGCGCCACGCCATCGGCGCTGCGATAGCCATCGTACTGCCCGCGGACCGTGTCTGCCAGCTTGACGGCACGCGCCGCTTGCAAGACTTTGACCTTCTCATTTCGCAGCGCATCGGCATCGAAGGCTGAGGGCGGCTCCATGGCGATCAGCGAGAGCAGCTGCAGCAGATGGTTCTGCACCATATCGCGCATCACGCCGGAACCATCGTAGTAGCCGGCGCGCGTACCGACATCAACCGTCTCGGCGACCGTCACCTGCACATTGCTGATATGGCTTCGGTTCCAGACCGGCTCAAATATGGTATTGGCGAAGCGCATAAACAAGATATTTTGCGCCGTTTCTTTGCCCAGGTAATGATCAATGCGATAAACCTGTGATTCGTCAAAGACGGAATGCACAACGCGATTGAGCGATTGCGCCGTCTCCATGTTGTAGCCAAAAGGTTTTTCGATAACGATGCGGCGCCAGGGCGGGGCAGCGTCGGCGGGGCTGTGTCTACGCGCCCCTGCGCGCCCCCCACCGTTTGATCGCGCCATACCCAGCGCGCCCAAGTTGCAGATGGCATCCTGATAGAATTCGGGCGCGATGGAAAGATAATAGAGACGATTGCTGTGGCCATTATCCAGCGCATCGAGATCATCTCGCAGGTTCTTGTAGGTCTCGGGCTGCGGCAGGTTCACCTTGCTGTAGGACAGCATCTTGCGAAAGCGATCCCAGGCGCGTTGTTCATAATTGGCGGCCGCGTAGTTAAGCAGCGACTGATGAGCGTGGTCGATCAGAGTCGCATCGGTCCACTCGCGGCGGCCGACGCCGACGATCCGCAACTGTTCGGGCAATCGTCCCTTGATGTAATTGCTATAAAGCGAGGGAATCAGCTTGCGCCGGGCGAGGTCGCCAGTCACGCCAAAAATGGCGATCACAGTGGGTCGATCGTTCATCGCCCCTCCTGGTGTTCTGTGAATTGGCAAGTATTGTAGCGTATATTCGCGCCTGCAACGAATATGGCGAGTCCGGCGCAGGATACATGGAATGGACGCCGTTGGAGATGTTACAATAGCGGCAGCGGCAGAAGGAGAAGGGCATGATGTCGACATACGAAGTCTTGCAGCAGGCGAAAGCGCTGAAGCCAAGCGAACGTAAAGAACTGCTCAGATTGCTGAAACAGATCGTTGAGGTGGATGACGGTGAAAAGCCCAAGCCGAGCTTGCGCGACCTTCGCGGCCTTGGCAAAGAGATTTGGCACGGTATAGATGCTCAGGAATATATCAACGAATTGCGCGCTGAATGGAAAGGGCGTGATCGTTGAACCTTGAGGCGGCCCTTGACGGTATCTCAAAGCTCTATGTGGATTCGGCGCCGCTGATATATTACGTCGAGGAACATTTCGCCTACGTTGACAAGATGGAATATATTCTAAATCATGTCGAAAATACGTCTCTTGAGGCAGTCAGTTCTGTTCTAACGCTGTCCGAAGTGTTGGTCGCGCCTGTTAGAACGGGCGCGCATCAAGTAGCTCAACGTTATCGCACCATTCTTTTGAATCGCGAATCTTGTACGCTCGTGCCGATTTCAGCGAACATTGCAATCAGAGCCGCGAGTATTCGCGCGCGCTATCGGAGCAACACGCCGGACACGCTTCATATTGCCTCCGCCATAGTATCCGGATGCGACGCGTTTTTGACGAACGATCATAAATTGAGAGGCGTGCACGAGCTAAACGTCCTCGTCTTGGACGACCTTGAGCTCTGAGCAGGCATCGCCTTCCCGCCATTATTCCCGCGCCTCGCCGCCCCATCGCATCGGAATCGTGACGACTTCCCGTTCACACTCCTGATAGGAATCCATGTCTCCCGTCTGGTAGATATAGCTGCCGCCAGCGCGCGAGGACAACCCAATGCGCTGCCCGTCTTTGTTCAGCGCGATCAGGTTCATGCCGCCGATATAGTCGCCGGCCAGATCGCGCAAATCCTCCATCGCGCGCCGCGCCGCCTCTTGCAGGGACAAGCCCATCTTGAGATAGAGGACCAGGCTGCGCGCTGTCCCGGCGCGGATCGCCATTTCGCCCATGCCGGTACAAGCGCAGGCGCCATAGCGGTTGTCGGCGAAATTGCCCGCGCCGATGATCGGTGAATCGCCGATGCGCCCCGGGTACTTCCAAGCCCAGCCGCTCGTGCTAACGCCGGAGGCGATATCGCCAACGCTGTCAATCGCAATAAAGTTGACCGTTCCCAACACGCGCTCTGGGTCGGTCGTCAGCTTCACCAGATCGAGCAAAGGCGTTTCATCGGTCAGATCGGGGATGTCTCCCGATTCCTTAGTCGAAGCCAGGCGCTTCCGCCACACCGCCCTGATTTCTTCGGTGAGCGTCTCTTCCCTTTGTTCGGCGCCGATCTCGCGGGCGAAACGCTCGGCGCCTTGCCCGGCTAGCAGCACGTGCGGCAGCTCCCGTTCCATGACCTGACGGGCGACTGAGATCGCGTAGGGGAAACCGCGCATCAAGGCGACCGCGCCCGAATTGAGCGACCGCCCGTCCATGATGCTCGCGTCCAACTCCAGCTCGCCCACGATATTGGGATAGCCGTTGTAGCCGACGCTGTGTTCATCGGGATTCGCTTCCACCAGTCGGATGCCAATTTCGACCGCGTCCAGGGCGCTGCCGCCCTTCAAGAGCGCGCGCATTGCCGCTTCTATGCCGATTGCGCCGTTGCTGCTGGCGATGATGAGCATTTGCGCCCCTCCCCGCGTATGATTGCGGAATCTTTAGGCCACGCAGCAAAGAGAGTGGGCGATCCAAGGAGCGCCCCTAGAGCGGCGCAGCCGAGTGAACAGGCGAGCGGTATCGCTATTCTGTCACTGTGCAGCGCAGCGTATCACCTTTGGAGAGAATCTGTGGCTGGTCATATTGCGCGCGGCCCAAGCCCGTCAAGGCAAACTCGGCGAAACTGATCTCCCCGCCCATCACGCTGAATTCGACCTCGCAAGCGCCACCTGCCGCCGGACTAAGCGCGCAGCTGCCCCAGGCGTAGCCGCTCGCCCAGAAGTACTTGCAGGCGCGGTCAGGCGCGGCGAAGCGAATCGCCTGATCGACGGCGGAATACTGGAATCCCGTCAGCGCCAGGATCGCCGCCCAGCTCACCATCGCCCGCGCGTAATGGTGTCCGCATTCGGCTTCGTCGAATGGATTGCGCCTCTCGCCATCATAACGGTCGCGAATCGCCGCGATGCACTGAAGACCGCTTTCGATGTCGCCTTCGTAGAGCATGCCGATGGCGGCGGTGTATTCGAAGCCGGTCATGACTTCGTTGTAATAGGGGAAGGGCCGCGCCGGTCGTTCGCCGCGCGGATAAGTCGCCATCAGCAGCGCCGCTTCGTCGTTGAGCACGTAGGAGCGCATGTGGTTGAAGTGGCCGTACATGTTCTCCTTGAAGTTGAAACGCATGATGCTTGCCAGCGTCCGCTTGACGTGATCTTCAGCCACCAGGTAACCCAGACCGGTGACGTGGGCGAGCAGCTGCCCGACCAATTGGTCGACGAGGCAGCCGGCGCCCAGCTGCAAAACGGGTTGGCTCGGGTCGGCCGCGCCCATATCGCTCATCAACATGCCGAGCACCGCGTCGACGCCGGAAGCCGGGCGTATTTCATGCTCATAATAGTCGCCGTTGAAGAGATTGTCGTCGATCCAGGCGCTGCCGTTTTCGTATAGTCGGCGGCAGTCGTCAGCGAAGGCGAGCGTAGAGTCGCCTGGAGACAGACCCGCCGACGCTTCGCCGTCATCTGATTCGCCCAGATGGCGCGCCATCTCTTCCATCGCGCGCAACGCGCCCAGGTACCAAATGCCCATCTGCGGATTGGGTCCGTAATACTCGACATCCATGGTATTGTGCTGGCAGCCTTCCATGATGCCGTCCTTGTCCGCATCCCAGCCGCCGGGCTGCCAGCAGAATTCGAGCGCCTTGCGGGCATTGCCCCACATGCCGCGCAATGCCTCGTCATCGCCGGAGAGCCGCCAGTCGCGGTAGAGCTTCATGATGCAGCCCATTTGCCCGTCGGCGGCCGCCAGCGACCAGGCTTGGGCATGGGCGAGCGGCAACTCGACGCGGAAGCTCATGCCGCCGTCCTTGCGCGTTGCATAGTTGAACTCGACCTCGCGCATGCCCAGCGCCAGTCCGCCAAAAAGATGCGCGGTCGCTTGTTCGTAATTCCAAACATGGGTGCAAGAACCGAAGCAGCAGCCCGCGGTATCGTCGCAGCCTTCCCAGCCGAACATGAAGCCATCCGGCGTGCGAAAGACGGTTTGAGAGCGCAGCGTGCTCAGGTTGAAAAGCGCCGATTCCTTGACCACGTCCGGCAGATCGCTCTCGCAGAAGGCATCGACGAAGGCTCGAGTTTCCGCTTCCAGCCAATTGAGATTCTTCGCTGTATAGGCGGCCGCCGCCCAGGCGTCAGCGTACTGCGTCGTATAATAGTTGCCGACCCGTATCCCCGTTTGATCCAAACTGTGCGGATGATTCGAGCCGGTTTCCTTCCAGGTGCTGCGGTTGGGAAAATGCCAGGTCAGGAAAAAGGTCACGGATGCTGAGCCATTCGCCGGGACGCTAAAGGAAACGCAAAGCGAAGCCGTCGGGTCTTCTTTGCCATCCCGCTCGCGTTCTTCCAGCCGGCCGTCGTCGCTGAAGTCATCCCAAAAGTCGAGCAGGGAATCGCCCCAGCTGTAATTCGCCCAAGCCGTTCGCGACGTAATACCCTCGCGCAAGGGAGTGGTCAGCGCCAGCGTTCCCCATTGCGGCGCAGCGCGATCGACGCCGGCCGACTCCATGAATATGCCCGCCAAGCCATCGGCTTCGCGATACGTGTTATGGTTGTCTTTTGGCGCGCCGCTCGTGCCATCGGCGCCGATGAAATTCTGCAGGCTGCCGCAGACAGCGGCTTCGATATCATGCGCAGCGTCGTTGTTCAATTCAAAACGAAGGATGGCGACCGGGATGCCGCTGTTGTCGCTGTCCGTCGGGATCAGCGGGTTAAACGCGACCAGCCGCGCGCTGAGTGGCACATCGGCATCGCTCAGCGTTACCGTCCCGAAGGGATAAGCCGCGTCGAAGCGGCACTGCCGGAAGCGGGGCAAGCCGTGATTGGGGATGGTAGCGCCGCGCGCGCCTTCGTAATCGGCATGCGGGATGAGGCCTTCGAGGGCGGTTGCCGTTTTGCTGCCGTCCACGGTTCTGGTGAATAGGCTGAAAAAGCTCTGCTGCAAGTCGAAGCCCTTGGCTGGTCGGTTGACAATCTCCCAGTCGTGCAGATTGCCGCGCCCGCCCAGCGATACGACGCCGGCGCCGATGCCGCCGAGCGGCAGGCCGATCTGTCGCAGATGGTCCTGGTCGTAGCTGACCAAGCTAGGGTAGCCTGAACCGTTTAGTTCCGTCATTATTCGATCCTCTAGCTCATATTGTTGCAAAGCTTCTGTATACGCGAGGGCGAGCCACCGGCTCGCCCCTACAACGGGGTCATTTGTATGTAGCCTTCGGTTCGCGCGTTTTTGATGCTGCATGCACGCGCATAGTTTTTCGTCTTAGCCTTTCAACCCGCTTCGCGTCAGCGCCTCGATGATCCAGCGCTGCAGCGCGATAAACACGATCAGCACCGGGATAATCGCCATCGTCACCGCCGCCATCACGACCGACGGATTGCCCGAGCCCATATAACCGGTGAGCAGGGCGATGCCTTGCGGCAGCGTCATCTTATGCCAGGAATTGAGGAAGACGAGCGGCAAGAAATAGGCGTTCCAGGTGGCGTTGAATGTAATGATGGCGAGCGTTGCCATCGCTGGTCCGGCGAGGGGCAGGGCGATCTGCAGAAAGGAACGGATATGCCCACCTCTTTGAAGCGCAGTTTACGAACTGCCTGCATCGGGCTGGCTGCTTTCGTTCGGCTCGCTGGCTGCATCTTCTACATTATTGCTCTGACCACAGCCTTGAAGCCCCGCTGAAGACCATGATCCGTAATTCCATTCGGTCCGGCTGTTCCCGCAACCATCATTACATGAGTAGCGCTCAACTACACGCGTATAGACTTTTTCGAGACATGGAACATAAGAGATCCTTTCTTTCTTGGTGTCCGTGCTTCGCGCGACCAATGTACACGAGTCTTTAGGCTGGCATGGGCAGTGCCTAGACCAGTCGGGGCAGTCCGTGCTGACGTTGGTATTGCATTTCCCAGAGACGCGCGTCCAGCGAGTGCAGGTGCGCGTCAAAGTGCATTGTCCCTCTTTTTTTGTTTCTGTGTATGGCTCGCTGCTTTTCCTGCAGGTTTGGTCCTCTGTGGGCTTCGGCTTATCTGTTGGTCGCGGACGCGGTGTATTTGTCGGCGTGAACGTAGATGTATTTGTTGCCGTTGGAGTGAAAGAGGGCGTATAAGTTGCCGTATTCGTCGGCGTGTAAGTCGGAGTATATGTTGGCGTGTCCGTTGGGGTATTCGTGGGAG
>JAPOYT010000145.1 GCA_026706445.1 Chloroflexota bacterium | reverse complement strand
CGTGCCCGCCGGCAGCATCGTCGTCTTCAGCAGCCGCACCTTCCACCGCAGCGGTCCCAATTTGACCGATCAATACCGCCGCTGCTACCTGGCGCAATACTCAGCCGAGCCGATCATGAATCGCGACGGCACAGCGCTATGGGGGCGCGCCGAGCCTGTGTTGAGGAGCGGAAAGCGGGTACGCATATGAGGCTTCTATTAGCTGACGCGCAGAAGAAGCTCCGACTCAATCGTCCTTATATATCAGTTCGATGTAAGCTATCTGGCGAGTTTCTTCCCCTTCTGGCTTGACATATACGCCGCCTGTTTTGAGGAAGAATCGACCTCCTTCAGGTCTATCAGATAAAACAATTCGGACAATCTTTCGCAGCAACTTGTACCGCATTTGCACGTTCACCCTATCGTCGGGCTGCGAATAGCCATAGTCTTGACATGGCCACGCTTCTTCATACCAGTTGCAACTGAAAACGGCATCCCATTCGGGTGACCGGGGCTTGCTTGTATGCCGTCTGTAGCACTTCACCAATTTCTTATAAGCGCGTACTTTAGCTTTTAACCTCCGCATGCGAAGCTCTCTTCTCCTATACTCTCGTAACCGTTGGACTGGAACTACTTGTAGTTATTCATTCGCCATCCTCCACACAAATGCATGTCGAACAAGAGAAGTCAAACAGAATGTCTCGGTACAATTTAGGGTGCACGTAACTCGAAACATCAATTAACCAAACAATTCCAGCGTGCCGCGCATCTCCATCGGCAGCGTGAATAGCTGCCAAGCCGCCAGCATCATCAGCAGAAAGACCAGCGCCCAGGGCAACAGCCCCAGCAGCGCCTTGCGCCGATAGAGCCGCAGCGCCGCCTTCTGCGCCAGCCGCATGCTCCAGAGGAAACCGCCAACCAGCGCGAACAACTGAATCAGCCCGATCGCGTTCGTATCCAGGCTGAAGCTCCAGCGCGGCCAATCGCCGACAGCGCCCAGAAATTCTTGAATTACCGGCACGATCAAGCCTGGACCCGCCAGCAGATGAAAACTGTAATGGGCGAACCAAATGCCGAAACCAAGCGGCGCGAAAGCCGGCGCAAAGGCGGCGACCGTATCTCGCAGCGAATCGCGTATCCGGAAGCGCGTAAGGCTACGGCCGAGATAGGCGGCGGAGACTACGATAGCCATGGGCAGCAGCAGATTGCTCAGACCAAAAATCAGCAGCAGCGCCAGAAATTCACTCGTGATGCCCAAGTTGAGCGCCAGCCATTCTTGCAGCGCGTAATAGGGCGGTACCATGCCGAATGCGTTTGACAAGCCCATGAAAGCCAGGGCGATGACCAGGAAGGACATGTCCCAGCGTCGCGACCAACTATCCGCCCGGCTCAATTCGGCGCCCGGGGACCGCGTGAACAGGCTTACATTGTCGTGCGGGCAGGCGCGGACGCAATCCAGGCACAGCGTGCAATCGAGATTGCCGCGCATCTGTGGCGCGAAAAGCTCCGTGCCGCAGCCCAGCGCTCCGCCCGGCCCATGCGCCACTTGCGCCTGGCCTGTCTCTTCGCCATCGCCGACCGGAATCTCATCGACGCGGATCAGCGGCGCCGGCGCATAACTCCCGTTGACACACTCATGACCGACGCAACTGGCGCAGATCTCAGGCGATTTGACCGCGATGCTCGTCGGCGACAGAGTCGAATAAACCATATTGAACGAACCGAGCGGACAAACATACTTGCAGAAGGCCGATTCGGCGAAGAAAGCCTCCAGCGCGAATGAAGCGGCGAAGTAGGCGACGATCAACCAGGCGGTCAGCCAGGGGCTAGCCCACAGATCGAGAACCTCGTAAGCCAGGAAAAGCGCGAACAGGCTGAAGATGGCCAGCCATTTATTGCGCAGCCGCTGCGGGAAGCGCCGTCCCTTGATCGACAGCCGTTTCGCCACTGTGCGCGGCAACGTGAAGGGGCAGCCCATGCAGACCAAATTACCGGCCAGCAGCAGCGCCAATACGACGATGCCGCGCAGATGCACCCAAGGCGCCACCGTCGCCAGATTGCGCGCCGCCGATTGCGGTCCAGTAAAGCCATCGATCATCAGAGCCAGCGCGACAAGCGTGAACAAGAGTTGCAGCGCCAACCGCCCGTGCCTTCCGCGCAAGAATCGGCCCAATAGCGGCAGCCGCAAAATATCCATGCCTAGCGCTGGCTGATGCCGCTCTCGCAGCCTGTTCTCGCTCATCGGAGGCTCGCCTAGACCGCTGTTCCGCTGGCCAGCGTGAATATGACGAATGCGGCATATAACAGCAGCAGGACCATGCCTTCACGCCGACTCAGCTCGCGTTTGCTCGTCAGAAAGACCGCCAGAATTAAGGTCGTCGCCACCAGAATGCCGATCGAAACCCACAGGTCGCCCGTGCCGACATCTATCCCGCTCAAACCAAGAATCGACAGCGCAATCGTCCAGGGCAGCGCCAGCCCAACCAGCAGATCAAAGGTATTGGAGCCGACGGCGTTGGCGACCGCCATGCCACCCCGCCCCTCGCGCGCCACATCCACCGACGCCATCAAGTCCGGCGCCGATGTGCCCGCCGCCAACAGCGTCAAAGCCACGATCACCGGTGGAATGCCGATGCCCGCCGAGAAAATGATGGTCGATTCCACCAGTACGTAGCTCAGGGCGACGATCAATGCGATTGACACCACAAAAGCCCAGACGAAGTTTTTGTCCGGCGCGCCCGTGATCCGCCGCAATACTGTTTCCACCAGCGATTCCAGATGATGCCAGCCCGCTACCTTCTGTCGCTCGGGCTCGGCTGCTTGCTCGACCGCTTCCGCCTCGGCCTCATCCGGCGTCAGATATTTCCAAACGATAAGCAGGCCCATATATACGACATAGCCTGCCAGACCCAAAATCGCTTCGATCAGCGAGACATGGCCATCAAAGAAGACCAGACCCAAATAAAGGATGGATATCAGGTAATAGACGATATCGCGCCCGACAGCGAATATATGAATATGCAAGCCGCCGGCGACTACCGCCGACAGGCCAGTAATCACCAAAATGTTGAAAACGGCCGAACCGACGATCGTGCCGATGCCGACATCGCTGTGGGCGCCGCCGTCGGTGAACAGCGCCATCAAGGCAATCGCCAGCTCGGGCGCCGACGAGCCAATCGCCATCAGCGACGCGCCCGCCACTTCGTCCGATAGCTTCAGCCTCCGCGAAATCTCGTCCAGGCTGGGGATGAAGAACTTGTCAGTCACCACCGCCAGTACAAAGACTGAAACCAGAATCGCTGCCAAACTCAAGAGGGCATCGCCCATTGCCGGTTCTCCGCCGCCTAAATGCCTCCGCCTTTGCCCTGAAAATTAACCGATGCGAAAACACCTTTATTCGCGCCGCGCTTCGCCGATCCAATCACCAACGCGCAAAAAGCGCGCGAAAGGTCATCTCCCGCTCGACCAGTACATCCGGCGCCTCGCATTCGCGCTCCAGCCAGTCCACCAGTTGGCGCGCCGCATCACGCCGTGTTGACGCGGGCAAGCGCCAGTCACTGCTGAACATGCCGGCCACGCGCCGCTCCACCATGACGCGGGCGGACACCGGCTTCTCGACGTAACGCAGAAGCTCGACGGAATCGGCTCTCGCGCCGGTCGACGCAATATACTGGCTCATCGCTTCATCAGTCAGCCAAATGCCATGGCGAATGCCGTCATCGCCGACGCCCAAGCAGCGCAAGATCTGGTCCCATTTCTCTTGCACGACCGCCCAAGGCGGCGGCTCAGCCGCGGCCGGCGGCAGATTCTCCACGATGACCAACGCGCCGCCGTCACGCAGCAGACGCCGCGCCTCGTCAATGCAATCGCGCCAATCCGCCAGATGATGAAACACGCGCACAGCATGAACGAGATCGAAACTGGCGGCGGCAAAGGGAAGCTTGGCGCAATCGGCCTGCGCCAGAAGCGGACGCCGGCTATCCTCGAGTTTCCCGCCTATCAGCCGCATCATGCCCAGCGACAAATCAATGCCGTAATAATCGCGCCGCGCTCGCAGGAAAGCCCGCGCGATCAGCCCGCTGCCGATCCCCATTTCGAGAATACGCGCCGAGGGGTCCGCGCCGGTATGCGCAAGAAGCGCGTCGCGATAGCGCTCAACCACGCCTTCGCGGTAGCCGCGGGTCTCATCGTAGAAAGCTACCGCCTGATCGTAATTGATTGCCATAAACCATAGCCAAACGCTCAATCTCCTGCCAGTATAACGCGGATGCTTGCCTGTAGTTTCAAACTTGCCAGTGTGTGGCGCCGGAGGTGAAATGAAAGCCGAAGACATCAAGCTATATTACGAATATAACGAATGGGCAAATAAGCGCATCCTCGACGCGGCCGAGCGGGCTTCGCTCGAGCAGTTGACCGCGCCAAACGAATATGGCTGGGGCGACATCCGCGGCGCGCTCGTCCACACCCTGGACGCCGAATACGGCTGGTTCAGCTTTCTGTTCGGGCGTAAGGACGAAGGCATCCTCGACCCAAAAAATTTCGCCGATATCGCCGCGCTGCGCGAACGTTGGGATCGCCAAAGCGAGATCACGCGGGGTTGCCTTGATACGCTGAACGATGAAGACCTGTTGCGCATCCACAAGAGCGAACGCGATGGCGCCGCCTACAACTGGATTCTCTGGCAAGTCCTCGTCCATGTCGTCAATCACGGCACGCAGCACCGCGCCGAATGCGCCGCCCTGCTCACCAGCTTCGGCCACTCCCCCGGCGATATGGACATGTCACTTTTTTTCAACGAGCGCGATATCAACTCAAGCGAATCCGACAAGACCAATCGCGAAGACATCATGCTGCTGCTTCGCTACAACGATTGGGCAAACGACAAGATACTCGATTGCGCTGCGCGAGTGTCGAGCGCGCAACTGGGCGCGGCCAACGACTTCGGCTGGGGCAGCCTGCGCGGCGCGCTCGTGCATCTGATGGATGCCGAATACGTCTGGCGAAATCTACTGAATACAGGCGAGCACGTCGAATGGCTGCAACCGGAAGACTTCGCGGATGTCGCCGCCATCCGCGCGCGCTGGGTTACCGAGCGAGCGGAATTCTGGCGCTATTTTGACGGCCTAAGCGACGAAAACCTGAGCAGCGTCATCAGCTACGAAGGCGATGAAACACGCCACCGCGTCCTCTGGCACTGCCTCGCCCATGTCGTCAACCACGGCACGCAGCACCGCGCCGAGTGCGCCGCCCTTCTGACTGGCTTCGGTCACTCGCCCGGTAATCTGGACTTCACCGTCTTCTTGCTGGACAAAAGCTAAGCGCGCATCCGCCAACTCTTTGCAGCCGCCTTGGCTGCATTATTGACTTGTATTTGAGTTCAAGTTCAACTCGCGCGTCCGCAAAAGTCGCTTGGTCAGTTTCGTAGATTTTTCTTAGGTCACGTTCAGCGGGAGCAAGAGTGAAAAGCTGTTTAATGGGGCGCAGTCCTTTAGTCTAATGAGAACATATGATTCATTATAATCAACATGGACGATTCGCCAACAGAATAGATTACAACTGGCTCGACTAATTCTCCTCGTCCTCCTCGTCATCCCGCCGATTACGCCGCCGAAGCAGTTGATCGCCGAGATTCACCGCAATCGTCTCCTCTAGCTTGAATTCCGGCTCCAGCGCATCCCGGCCACTGGTCGTCTTGGGAACCACAGGCGTTGCCGGCATTGAAGGCGGCGGACGATCGGGTCTCGGTCCCCGCGGCCGGAGATAGGGACGGTCGCCATAACCAGTCGCTTCACGACCCCGTCCGCGCGCGCTGAAAAGCGCCTGCATCTGCTGCGAGCGCGCTTGGTCTCGTCCGCCGCCGAAGAGATAGCTCCGCAAGCGCTGCAAATCGCTCCGCGTGATGATGAGACGCCGCACCGCGATATCGAGCGGCAGCACGATCAGCGCCAGCAGCACCAGCCGCTCCCAGATATCGGTCGCCGCCTGACGCTCGCCCAGGTCATGCGCGAACACATCCTCGGGCTTCTCCGCCAAATTGCGCCCGCCGGTGATTTCGGCGATCTCCGCCAGCGTTCGTTCATCATGCGGGCGTGGAATGTACTCCGGCGAATACGACACCACCCAGCCATTTAGGTCGGTCAGATTGGTTCTGCCCGCGGTCAGTTCCGCTTCGCCACTGACGGTGAGGAAATAAGCGCCCTCGTTCTGCGGGACAAATGCCGCCTCATAGCGTCCCGGCGCCGTCTGCTGGAGCGGTATGCGCAGGCTGTCCCCCGCCGGATTCAGCAGCGCGCTCGTCAAGCGCAAGCCATCGAGAAACTGCCCATCGTCATCGCGCGCGTCAACCACGATCCGCGCCTTCTCATTCTCCAGTAATATGCGCGTTTCCAGATTCTGGCTCGCCCCGGCATTGATGCTCCAGGCTACAACCTGCCCCCAAAAGCGGGAGAAATCTTCCCAGCGCACCCATTCATTCGCCCAGCGCCCGCTCGCGTCCGCTGTCCAGGCGACCACGCGTCCCAATCCATACTGCCAAGACGCCAATATCGGATCTGAATGAGGCTCCGGTCCGCTGAGGATGCGCTGAGCGGCGACTTTGGGCGTGGTCGCCACATATCCCCGCAATGGCGGCGTCTCGCTAATGCCATCAATGATGGCGCTGCTGCCCGTCACGCGCGGCCTGAACGTCTCCTCGACGATGTACGAGCGCGAAGCGAGCACGGTCTCTTGCGCAAATATCAGCGGAATCTGCTCCACATCTTCCACCGCATAATAATTGCCGCCGCCGGCTTCCGCCATCGGTTGCAGCATCGCGCCTGGGCGCCGCCCAATGGCGATCGCCGATAGCGTGACAGCGAAGCTCTCGTGCAGGTTTTCAGTCAGTTCAACCAAACCGGTCGGGTTTGCGCCGCCATCGGTCAGCAATATCAGGTGCTTGATTTGCGACGGCTCTTCAATGATGTCGCGCTCCACCAGCCGCAAGCCAGCCAGTATATCGGTGCCGCCGCCCGAGCGAATCGTATTCGTCATCGCGATCAGCGCCTGGGCGTCATTCACCTGCTGAAACGGAACCACCCAGGCGCCGCCAGTATCGAAGGTGCCGATAGCGACGCGGTCAGAAGGCTGCAGCAGCCCCAGCGAAAGCACAATCGAACGTTTCGCCAATTCCAGATTGGGTACGCCGCTGCGGCCAATCTGCCCCATGCTACCCGAGCGATCGATCAAATAGGCAATCGTCAATTGCGGCAGGCGCTTCTGATCCTTGATCTGCATTTCGACTGGCAGGGTGCGCTCCAGCGGCGTCTGATAATAACCGCCCGGCGCATAACTCTGCGGTCCGCCGATCATGACCAGCCCGCCGCCGATATCGCTGACATATTGATCGAGCAGGCTCATCTGCGCCCCGCTCAAGTCTGTCGCCGGCACATTCGCCAAAATGACGCATTTATAATGCGCCAGCCCCGCCATATTCACCGGCAGGTCGCCCGGCTCGCCCACATCGACGATGACGCCCGCCTGCTCAAGCGCTGGCAGCAATTGCTCCGTCTCCGCCTCATCTGAGCGTATCAACAGGACGCGCGCCGGACCCACGACCTGGCTAAAGGCGCCAAGCTGATTGTTTTGGCTGAAGCTGTCATTAACATTGGGAACGACGACTTGCGCCGTAAAATCGAGGAATCCGCTGTTTTCGCTCGTCTGCGTGAGGCTGAACCGCGTATCGCCCGCTTGCAGATTCAGCGCCTCCTCGTGGATCAGGCTTCCGCCGGAGAATAGCAGAAATGTAGCTGGCGACGCTTGCTCCGCATGGATGCTCACCGACACATCAAAGCTCTGATTCTCCGCAATCCGCCCGGGCGAATCCAGCGCAGTTATCCGAACATCGGGCTCGGCTTCGCGGAAAAAGGGCACATAGCTGATTTCCACGCCGGAAACAGCCGCCCGCTGCGCCCGCGCAATGGCATCGCCCTGCGTCGCCTGGCCATCGCTAAGCACAACCATGCGGCGCGAAGCATCCGGCGGGAACATCGACAAGCCGGTCTGGATCGCATTGGCGATATTAGTCCCGGTGGTCAACGGAATAGACGAGAATCCTTCAATCTCTCCCACCGCGCTGAAGTCGGTTTCGGGCACGGCGTTATCGCCAAATAGCACCGCCGCCCATTCATCATCGGGCTGCTTCGCGCTGATCGCCTCGCGAATAAATTCCAACTGCAGATCATCGCTGCCGCGGCCCATGCTATCCGAGGCGTCAACTAGGAATACCACCGCCAGACGATCGACCGCCTGCACGTTCTGCAAGCCCGCCAAAGCCAGGACGAGCAGGAGAATAATCAAGCTGCGCAAGAATAAACTGCTGATATCGCGCCGGCGGCGAAAGGCATGACGCGGAAAACCGATTGCCCAAATGACCGGCAAAAGCAGAAGGAGCAATAGCGCGACATACGGGGCGGTGAGCTGCATCGGCCATCCAGATTAGCTGTCGGAGTGTGCCGCTAAATGCCAGCACGTATTCCGATTGTAGCGAATCGCCTCTCGCTACGACAGGGCGACCGTCTCACTTGTAGGCAAGCGCGCGGCAATTTTGCTGACCACTGTACAGCGGGTGTTGTGCCAGCCCCGCCACTACACCCGCGCGATCTGCTTTCGCAAATGCTTCACGCGCGATGCCAGCAACTCGTCCAGCTTCATCTCCGCTTCAATCTTGTTGCAGCCGTGCAAAACCGTGGTGTGGCTGCGCCCGAAGACATCGCCAATTTGCGGCAGCGATGACTCGGTCATCTCCCGCGCCAAATACATCGCTACTTGCCGCGCGTGATTGATCCGCGCCACCCGCTTCTTGCCCTTCAGCGCGTCGCTTTCCAGGTTGAACGAAGCCGCAATGACGTCAATGATATGGCTCACAGTGATTTGCTCCGCCGGCTTCTCATAGCGGTTCAGGGTGGCTTCCGCCCGCCGCACGCTCAGATTGCCGCCACCATTGATTCGCAGCCGCGCCGCGATCTGATTGAAGAGGCCATTCAGTTCGCGAATGCAGCTGGATGAGCGCTCGGCGATCACATGAAGCACCTTCGACGGAATCTGTATGTCGCGTTCCCGCGCCCACAGCTCCATGATTGCGATGCGCGTCTCCAATTCCGGTGGCGCGATATCCGCCACCAAGCCGCCCTGAAAGCGCGAACGCAGACGATCTTCAAGCGTCGTTAACTCGCGTGGATGCCGATCCGACGCCAGCACGATCTGCCGATTGAAGTTCACCAGCGTATTAAAGGTGTGGAAGAATTCTTCCTGCGTCGTGTCCTTGCCGCGGATGAACTGAATATCGTCGACCAGCAACACATCCACCGAGCGATACTTCTCGCGGAACATCGGCGACGTGCGATTGCGAATCGCGTGAACCAGGTCATTGGTGAATGCTTCCGATGACACATAGAGCACGCGCAGACCGCGCTCCTGGCAAGAGTTGGCTATAGCGTGCAGCAGATGGGTCTTGCCGATGCCGACGCCGCCGTAAACCAGGAAGGGATTGTAAACGGAGGCCGGGCGCTCGGCGACCGCGCGCGCCGCTTCCGTCGCCAGCTGATTGGAATCATTAACGATGAAACGCTCGAAAACCATCCGCGGGTTGATCGCGCTCTCCGGCGGCTCGGCGCCATTGGCGCGCTCGATTGGCGCCCTCAGCCCCGGCGGCGCGCTCGCCCGTTGCGCCATCAGCTTGAAGAGCGGCATTTCCGTTTCGCCGTCAATTGGCGCCACCGGCGCCTGCCGCACCCGGAATTCTACTTCCACCGCGCGCCCCGTCGCCTCGCGCAGCGCCTCTTTGACATCGCTATGGAGCCGATGAGACAGCATATCGAACACATAGCTGTCGGGCACACCGACGACGAAGGTATCATTTTCGCAGCGCAAATAGGTGGTCGGGCGCAGCCAAGCCTCGTAGCTTGCGCGGTCCCAACGCCGCTCCAGCAATTTGGCGGCCGCTTTCCAGGCTGTGAGCGCATCTTTCGCCATAGTCCTGTTCTCCATCTGTCTCCAAGATCGCGCTGACCGTCCTCAAGGTCGGCTCAACGCGCAGGGCGGCAGCCCCGCCTTGGCTTCTGACGCAAGTTGGATTGAATTGGGCGCGCCAGCCAATCTGCCTCGCAGCCGACCGGGGTGTTTGCCGGCTACAGTAGACGCGCAGACGAACTGACTAACCTACTGAGGTCTTCGAGCAACGAAGCCCCGCCTCTCTCGGCGGGCGGTCTATGCCCGCTCGCGCATCGCCTGATTGCCCAAGCGGTCCGCGGCCTGTTTATCGTAGGTTTAAGTAGTATAGTCGATCGCCAAAAGCGCCTCAACCAAGCTGACAACGAATCGCGAAATTTTAAGCTTGGGATATTCTCCGCAGGCTATTGGGATAATCATGCGCTACAGTGCCGCCTCTAATGCCCGCCGCACCGGGGAGGAAACTTGGGATAAGAGGCCGGATTCGCCAGCGCGGCGCTCGTTTTTCCCAGATATCCCACACGATCGTGCGCAGCTCTGTTTGCCGCCAACATTCGAACTTCAACAATCACACCGATCTGACGACGCAAGCGCGCGATCCTGTTCAGAAAGATTATCCAGTTTTGGGATAAACTCAGTTCTGTCTTTTCCGAGGAGCAAGCGAATCAGCGCTTCTGTATAATGTGACGCCCTCTTCGCTGCAAAGGTCAAAACACAAACTCAATACAAAGAAACGATAACCACAAATATACTCGTTTTGCTCTTGCTAAGTCCCTCATTGTCCCGAAAGCCTTGAATCTGCTTATTTCTGCGCAATTGGTAGACATATATGTAATAACCATGTAAACTCTTGTTAATGAGGCTAACAGTCTAGTGTGCGCTCATTACGCGGAAAAGGGGGGCTTAATGTCCGAATACGATAGCCACATGTCTCTGTCCGATTCTTATATGG
The DNA here is from genome assembly GCA_026706445.1 of Chloroflexota bacterium. Taxonomy (GTDB): domain Bacteria; phylum Chloroflexota; class Anaerolineae; order Aggregatilineales; family Phototrophicaceae; genus UBA6055. Next base: position 2,300 of record JAPOYT010000145.1, on the reverse strand, counting down.
ATGACAGGGACGCGATAGGGGAAGATGGCCCGGATATCATAAAGGTATCAGCCCGCTCGCGATCGACTGCGGTCGCTGGCGCCATTGCCGGGGTGATGCGGCAGCATCATGGCGCTGAAGTGCAGGCGATCGGCGCTGGCGCCGTCAACCAGGCGGTCAAAGCCTTGGCCATCGCCCGTGGTTATCTGGAACGCGATGAAATGGATATCGTGACCACGCCATACTTCACTGAAGTCGATATCGATGGGCAGGAAAGAACCGCTGTGCGTTTTCGCGTTGAAACGCGTCCAGAATAAACGCTGGCATCAATGCGCTGAGGTATAGCGCTATCCGCGAGACCGAGAGTGGATACATCGTATCCGCTTTTTTGTAGCTTGCTCTTTCGCCAGGTTGCCGCTTCAGCTCCCGCTTGTTTCTGAAATTGGCTTGTTTCCTTGCGAGAGACCCTCGTCATCGGCGCCGCCATGCGCGGACGACTGACCTTTTCGCTCTAGTACAGCCACTGTTATAATGCCTGCGCTTACGACATCGCTGAAAATACAGGAGTGAATCCGTGTCCGATCTTAGAGAACTCGCCATCAATACCATACGCACGCTCTCGATGGACGCGGTGCAAAAAGCCAACAGCGGGCATCCGGGCCTGCCAATGGGGGCGGCGCCCATGGCTTACAGCCTGTGGCTGAACCACATGCGTTACAACCCGCGCAACCCCGCCTGGCACAACCGCGATCGCTTCGTGCTCAGCGCCGGCCACGGTTCCATGCTCTTGTATTCCCTCCTCTATCTGACTGGCTATGACGTCGCGCTTGACGATCTCAAGGCCTTCCGCCAATGGGGCAGCAATACGCCGGGGCATCCCGAACATGGCGATACCGCCGGCGTCGAGACCACCACCGGACCCCTCGGACAAGGCGCCGCCACCGCCGTCGGCATGGCGCTGGCAGAAGCTTTTCTCGCTGATTATTTCAACCGTCCGCGCCACGAGATTGTCGAGCACCATACATTCGCGCTTGTCAGCGATGGCGATCTGATGGAGGGCGTCTGCCTTGAAGCGGCCGCCCTTGCCGGGCACTGGGGGCTCGGCAAACTGATCTTCCTCTATGACGACAACCAGATCACGCTCGATGGCGCCGCGGATATGACCTTCTCCGAAGATGTCGCGGGCCGCTTCCGCGCCATGGGCTGGCAGGTCAGCCGCGTCGCCGACGGCAACGATATCGCGGCGATCAACGATGCGCTGGTTGAAGCGAAATCCGCCGCCGATCAACCCAGCTTGATCGCCATCCGCACCATCATTGGCTATGGCAGCCCCAACAAGCAAGGTACCAGCGGCGCGCATGGCAGTCCCCTCGGCGACGATGAAGTGGCGCTGGCGAAACAAACTCTCGGCTGGAGTACGACTGAAAACTTTCATGTTCCCGGAGAAGCGCTCGAGCATTTCCGCGGCGCAGTCGACGCGGGCGCCGAAGCCGAAGCAGAATGGCAGTCTCGATTCGCCGCTTGGCGCGCAGCCTTTCCTGAGCTCGCCGAGGACTGGGATCGGGCGATGGCGGGCGATTTCGCCCCAGGCTGGCGCGACGCCTTGCCCCGCTACCAATCCGGCGGCGCCATCGCCACCCGCAGCGCCGGCGGCGACGCCTTGAACGCCCTCGCGCAGTTTGCGCCGACCATGATCGGCGGTGATGCCGACCTGGCCGGCAGTACGCGGACGCTGATCAAAGGCGCGAACAATACCGGTCCCAATCGCGCAACGGAGAGGAATCTGCGTTTCGGAGTGCGCGAACATGCTATGGGCGCCATCGTCAATGGACTCGCTTTGCACGGTGGCATCGTCAAGCCCTACAGCGCCACCTTCTTCACCTTCAGCGACTATATGCGGCCCGCCATTCGGCTCGGCGCCCTGATGGATATTCCGACGGTTTACGTCTTCACGCACGACAGCATTGGCTTGGGCGAAGACGGACCGACCCACCAGCCGATCGAACAACTGATGTCCCTGCGCGCCATGCCCAACCTGCACGTCTTCCGGCCCGCCGACGCCACCGAAACCGCTGGCGCCTGGGCCGCCATCGCCAAACTTGATCATCCGGCCGCCATCGTCCTCAGCCGCCAAGATCTGCCGGTGCTGGCGGGCAACGACGCCGGCATCCACGAAGGCGTCGCGCGCGGCGCCTATGTCCTTTCCGAGCACGAATCCGGCGATGTCGACGCCATCATCATGGCAAGCGGCAGCGAAGTCGCGATCGCGCTGGATGCGGCCGGTCTGCTGGAAGAAGCCGACATACGCGCGCGCGTCGTTT
>JAPOYT010000269.1 GCA_026706445.1 Chloroflexota bacterium | reverse complement strand
AGCCAAGGGTAGCGTAGACACTAACCTACGCTCGCCCCTACAGACTGTCAGGTGGGTGCAATTTACCTATTTCAACCGACTTCGGTACACTACCTCGGTTTGGGAGTGTCGAATAAAGTGGCTTCGACAGCTCAACCCCCATCCCCCGGCCCCTTGCCCCCAGAACGAGGGAAGGGGAGTTTTCCAGCGTTTTCGCGTATTGTAAGCCTCTCCCTCTTTATGCGCCGCGTAGACACCGGCGGTCGGGGAGGGATTTGGGGTGGGGGCCTGCCGAATCCGCATCGACCAATGGGCTACATTTTGGGCGGCGTTACGCCCGTCTGTCCCTGATATTTGCCCTTTTTGTCCGCGTAAGACTGCTCACAGGTTTCGTCCGCTTCAAAGAACAGAACCTGCGCCAAGCCTTCGTTGGCGTATACCTTTGCCGGCAAGGGCGTCGTATTGCTGATCTCCAGCGTGACATATCCCTCCCATTCCGGCTCGAAGGGTGTGACGTTGACGATCAAGCCGCAGCGGGCGTAGGTTGATTTGCCCAGGCAGACTGTTAGCACGCTGCGCGGAATGCGAAAGTATTCCACTGAACGCGCCAGAGCGAAAGAATTCGGCGGGATGACGCAAACATCGCCGCGAAAGTCGACAAAAGAATTGCTGGCGAAGCGCTTGGGATCGACAATGGCCGAGTGCACATTGGTGAAAATCTTGAATTCGTCTGAGACGCGCAGGTCGTAACCGTAGGAGGAGACGCCGTAGCTGATGGCGCCTTCGCGCACCTGCTGATCGACGAATGGCTCAATCATGCGGTGTTTTCGCACCATGTCTTTGATCCAGTGATCGGGCTTTAGTCCCACGGCTGGGTTCCTCGTGTCCTGCAATTGCGGATCGCTGCCGCCGAGCGGCTCACATGCGTTCGGGCGCCGACATGCCCATCAAGCGCAGCAGGCGATAAAAGACGACAGCAGCCGCGCGGTAGAAGCGCAAACGCGCCTTGGCTATTTCGGGCGGCGCCTCGCTATGCAAAACGCGAACCGTGTCGTAAATCGGATGAAATACGGCTGCCAGCTCATGCGCGAAGAAGGCGATCTTGTGCGGCTCATAATTGAGGGCAGCTTGCTCAATCACGTTGCCCAATTCCAGCGCCTTGCGGATGAATCGCAGCTCGTCATCGCCCAAGAGGTTCAGATCGGCGCCAGCGTCGCTAAAGCCCCGCTCATCCGCTTCGCGAAAGATGCCAGCGCAGCGGACGTAAGCGTTTTGAATATAGTAGACTGGATTCTCATTCGACTGTTTCACCACCTGATCAACATCGAAATCCAGTTGTGAATTGGGGCTGCGCGCCAACATGTGATAGCGGACGGCATCGGCGCTGGTCATCTCAACCAGATCGTCAAGCGTATCGAAGTCGCCGGCCCGCTTCGATTGCTTGCCCGCTTCCAATTTGCCCGTCTCGTCGTTCCGGCGGACGGCGCGCACCATCTGGTTGAAGATGACATGGATCGGCGCCGGATCCATGCCGAGCGCCTCTATGCCGTGCTTGACCACTTGCGCCTGCGAAAAGTGATCGGCGCCCAGCACATTGACAGCGATGTCGAAGCCGCGTTCCAATTTGTCACAGTGGTAGGCGATATCAGGCAGGGTATATGTGGGGGCGCCATCGCTCTTGACCATCACCCGGTCTTTTTCGTCACCAAATGTCGTGCTGCGGAACCAAGTGGCGGGCTCATAAGATTTTGCGGTGACATCGGCGATCTCGTCTTCATCAGCGCCTTCCCAATAGGCGCCTTCATAGATATGCCCATTTTCGCGCATCTTGTCCAAAACACGCCAAATTTGCCTCGAATCGAACAATTCAGTCTCGTTATAGAAACGGTCGTGCTTGATATCGATGGATGCCAGCGAACGCTTGATCCAGTCAAACATGCGCGATTCAGCGGCGTCGCGGAAAAACTCCCAGCCCTCGCCGCGCAGCGAATCTCCATGATTGGCGACCAGATCAACAGCCACGTCAATAAGGTATTCGCCTTGGTAATATCCCGCCGGCAATTCGGCGGCGTCGCCGAGCTGCTGTCGATAACGAAGCATAAGGCTTTTGCCCAGCTTAATCATTTGAACGCCGGCGTTATTGTAATAATACTCGCGCTGGACATCATAGCCGGCCGCTTCCAGCAGGCGCGCCATCGCATCGCCGACGACAGCGCCACGCGTATGCCCGATGGTAATCGGTCCGCTGGGGTTGGCGCTGACGAATTCGACTTGCGCTTTTTCCCCGCAGCCAATATCAAGCTGAAACAGCGAATCGCCCTCGGCGATGATCGCGTCTATTTGCCGCTTCAGGTAGTCGTCGGCAATGAAGCAATTGATGAAGCCGGGCGGCGCCACTTGAACTTCACCGGCGAAATCGAGCGGAGGCAACCAGTCTGCGATCAGGCTGGCGATATCGAGCGGCTTCTTGCGCGCCAGCTTCGCCAAGCCAATCGCTGGATAAGAAAGGTCGCCCTGGTCCGCGCGTTTTGGCGCGCTGACCGGGATGCGCGGAATCTCAAAACGCGGCAATTCGCCCGATTCCTGCGCCGAAAGCAATGCCGTTTCGATTGCCGTTTCCAGTTCTTTGTTCAGCAGCTTCAAGTGTTGAATTCCTTTTGACAAGCGGTGCTGAGCGCTTACGGATTCTAGCAAAAGCGCCGCGCTTTAGGTATAGCAATTTACGACGGAGACAGTTGGACCCGCTTCCGGCGGGCGGCGCCGATCCTTTCACTCGCGCCTGCTTTCCATGCCCAAATCTGGCTGTAATCTTCCTGCCAGATCTCGACCCGCGCGTCGCGCATATTCAAACCAGCCAGCTCGCGCCGCATTCTCGCTTCGCTCCAGGTACGATTCGGCATCCAGCGCGTGTCGATGCGGATGCTTGCGAGCAGCAAACCCCCGGGCCGCAAGACACGGATCATCTCGACCAAGGCAGCATGCTGATCGGGCAAGAATTCAAGCGCCTCCAGGCAGGTCACGACGTCAAAACTGTCGTCCGAAAAGGGCAGATCCTGAGCGTCGGCGCGCGTCAAACTGATGAACTGCTCAAAGCGTTCCGCCGAAACTTTTTTCCGCGCCAGCTTCAGCATCCGGCGGCTGGCATCCAGACCGATGACATGACCGGCGAACTTCGCATTTCGCGCCATGATTACCGGTAGACGGCCAGTGCCAGTGGCCACATCCAGAATCAGCGGATCGGCTTGTGATTGAATCCGCTCCATGAGCGGCATGGAAATCAGCGCCAAATCAGCTTGCTCGTCGAACTGCTTGACGCGGTCGTAGCGAGCGGCGTACAGATCGTAAAGCGCGATGACTACCCGCTTGCCGAGAAAGACGCCCTCGGTTTCGATGATCAACCACCAGAACAGGAATATGACGCCGGGCAGAACGAGCGCAATCGCGAGAATTGTCATGACCGGGCGAGAGGACGCTGATTCATTTGCTGTCAGGACCTGCGCTTAGCCGGCGACGAAGAGATCGGCATCGCGAAATTGCATCTCATAAAGTTTGGCATAGAGACCGCGCCGCGCCATCAGCTCTTCGTGCCGACCGATTTCGCTGATTCGTCCCTTGTCCAGCACGGCGATTCGATGCGCGACGCGAACCGTGCTGAGGCGATGCGCGATGATCAGCGTCGTGCGATTCCGCATCAGTCGCGCCAGCGCTTCCTGCACCAGCTGCTCGCTTTCGCTGTCCAGGCTGGAAGTCGCTTCATCGAGCAACAAGATGGATGGGTTCTTGAGCAGCGCCCGCGCAATCGCGACCCGTTGGCGCTGGCCTCCGCTTAGCTTAATGCCGCGCTCGCCGACGATGCTGTCATAGCCCTTGGGCAGCTCCATGATGAAATCGTGCGCGTTGGCCGATTTCGCCGCCTCGATCATCTCATCCTCGCTGGCGTCCAGCTTGCCGTAGAGAATGTTTTCGCGGATGCTGCCGCCAAATAACAGCGTCTCCTGCGGGACGATGCCGATATGGCTGCGCAGGCTGCGCTGGGTCAGATCGCGGATGTCATGCCCGTCGATGCGGATAGAGCCGGCGTCCACATCGTAGAAGCGCGGAATCAGATTGAAGATGGTGCTTTTCCCCGCGCCGCTGGGACCAACCAAGGCGATGATCTCGCCCGCTGCAATGTCAAGACTGATGTCGCGCAGGACCTCAAGATCTTCCTCATAAGCGAAGCTGACCTTGCGCAGCGAAATCGCGCCCTTTACCTTTGCCAGATTCTTGGCTTTCGGCGCATCTCGAATATCGGGCTTTGTATCCAGGATCTCGAATACGCGCTTGGTCGCGCCCAGCGCCTCCTGGACCTGCGAATACATGCTGATCACACCGGCGAAGCTGGCCGCCACCGTCAATCCATAAATGAGGAAAGCGATCAGCTCGCCCGCGCTCAGCCGGCCGTCGAGTACTTCGCGGCCGCCAAACCACAAGATCAGCGCCAAGCCGGCGAAGGCGACGAATGCGATGATGGGACCGAAGATCGAGCGTATCGTCAGCAATTTGACGGCGGCGCGAAAGGCGATCTCAATCGCCGCGTTGTAGCGGGCGATCTCGTAATTCTCGCGCGCGAAACTCTTGACCTCGCGGATGTTTTGAAAGACCTCTTCGGCCACGACGGTGGCGCCGGCGATTTCGTCCTGCACGCGCGTGCTGGCGCGGCGAATGGCGCTGCCCAAGACAAATGCGACCGCCACGATAATCGGCATCAGCACGATGATGAATAACGTCAGGCGCCAGTTAAGGTAGAACATGATCGCCACCGCGCCGACCAGCGTCAGCGATTGTTGCAAGAAATTGCTGATATTGCCCGTCAGAACTGTGCGCACCACCGTAGTATCGGAGGCGATGCGGCTGATCAATTCGCCAACGCGCCGGTCGTTGTAAAACCGGATCGAGAGCGTCTGGAAATGCGCGTAGAGCTCGCAGCGGATGTCGACGACAATCTTCTCGCCGACATAATTCAGATTGTAATTCTGAATGAAGCTCGCCAAAGAACGGAAAAGGAAAACAGCCAGCAACGCAAGGGTGATGCCATCCAGCAGCTCGATATCAGCATCGGTGAAAACCGAATCAATTACGCGCTGGATCACGGCGGGGAATACCAGGCTCAGCGCCGAGGCGAAAACCAAGCCGATCGCCGCCAGCAGCAGCCGCAGCTTGTAGGCTGTCAAATATGTCAGCAGCCGGCGCCATTGCATCGACGTTGCCGGCACATCACGTCCGTCACCGCCGCCGGCTGAGCGAATTCGATAAATCATGGCAATAACATCAGCGTTTGGTTCGAAGATGGGCGGGAAGACACAAGACCCAAACGCGTGAATCCTTGTCCGCTGGATCGGTCCGCTCGCTATACGTTTGGCGGGAATTCATCGATATCGTCCGCGGGCGGGGCTGCCGCTGCCACGTCGCCGGTCGCTGATTTCGGCGCCGAACTGTCATCGACTTCAATCATCAGGCGGTCATCGTAGTCGGACTCGCTGGGCAGTGGCGCCGTCGGCAGGGCTGGCTGCTCGTTATCAGTCGCGGGTGGCGCAGCGGGCGTCGGATCTTCAACCAGCTGCCAGGGAGCGTCGGGCGGCAGCGACTCGCTGTGGCTCGAGGGAAACTCAATCTGTATTTCGACAGCGCTTCGCCGCACGGTGACGCCGTGCTGCTCAACAGTGAATGCATCGCCCCAGGTGAATTCGCCGCCGACCCAAACCTTGTCAGGCGCGACGATCACAACGCCGAGCGCGTCGCTCAGCAATTTCAGCGGCGCGATCCCGCCGATGTGATGATCCTCGCCGAAACCCTTGGCTTCGTCCGCGTGATAAAATTGCGAGAGCTTGCCTTCCCGCGCCAATACGCGCGCCAGCGCATTAAGCACACGCTTGACCAGGTCGGTCGCTTCACCCCGGAAACCCGCCTGCGCCATGCCTTCGCCGATCAGCGACAGCCAGTACATCCAGATGCCGCCGCCGCCACGCGCATTGGATGGGTCGAAGTTCCGATCGCTGGCGCTGACCATCGTCAAGCCGTTGGGCCGCAAGAAATGCGCCTCGTCCAATGCCAGGTCGACCAGTGCCTTGGCGCGCTCCGGCGGTAAGCGCCGAACCATCAGCGGCATCAGCGCGTTCACATCGAGTCGACTGCTGTCGATCGTGGACGCATAGACCTTGTACACGCGGCTGAGACCAGAAATCGCGATTCGGTGAACATGCGAAAGCGGTTTTTCAGTGGTATAAACGCCCTGGCGATTGCGCCAGTCGAATTCATCTGCCGCCGCCTCTATCACGCATTCGGCGCCGTTTTCATCTCTGCCATCCAGCTTTAGCGTGATGCGCGGCCGCTGGCTGAGGCCGCCGACTACGCGCGCCATCACTCTCGCCGGAACCAGAAGCGCATGGTCAAGTTCATGTACCTGGTCGCCCGCGCCCCGGTTCAGCAATTCATCAGCTTCGACCGTCAAATGAGAGTCGCGATCGCGATAGCGGTAGCGCTCGCCATCCCAGAACTCCTCCAGGCTCTCTTCCATCATGGTCAGCTGCTTCGACAATATCCGCGCGCTTTCGGCTTCATCGAGAACCTCGGCGATCTCGCGCAGCGCATCGGCTTCGGCGATCAGATAAGCCTGTAGATCTGGCGTTTCCATTTGGGCGATATCCGCGCCCTGCGCCCAGTATTGACCGACGCCGAAGGTCGGCAAGGCAACATACCCCAGCTGCCGTTCCGAGCGCCATTCGGGTAGGCCATCGTCATCGGCATCCATATCGCTATGCAGCCAGCGCCCCAAAAACGCGACCAAAGCCGGGTATGCCTCGCGCAGAAACTCAATATCGCCAGTGCGCTGATAAACTAGCCAACTGAACCGCGCCAGCATCGGCATCATCAGAAGTCCCTGCCGCTGACCGCCCAGGCCCGGCTGCCGATCAATGAAGCCCGACTCGTCTTGCGTCGACAGATAATTGCGTATGAGTCCCTTGGCGAGGTCGCTGTCAATATTTGCGACTGCGCCGATGGCGAGATAAGCCAGCGTCGGATCTTGCCCCGACCAGGCGCGGATATGATCAGCGCCATCGCCGCGCCGGCTCCAACCGCGATTGCCAGCGCGATTGGCTACGAATGAGCTATGCGGCAGATGATTTGCCGGGCGCATAAAGGCTTTGACCAGTAGCGCATACGACAAATCAATTACGCGGTCCCATTCGTCGTTTCCCGTGCTGATTTTGGGAATGGCGGCCGCATTGCGGTCAATGCGCTCGAAGTGGCGATCCCAAGGCTGCGACATCCAGTTCATCGCCACGCTGAAAGAATCTCGCATGTCTTCAAAACCGGCGACGGCAAAGGGCAGGCGCGCGCTTTTGCCAGGCTGAAGCTCTATGGCGCGGCCGATTTTCGGGCTGCGGATGCGGCCGCCGTAAATCTCTGTCCCTGCGCCTGCCAAGGTGGCGACCGGGTTGATATTCCCGATTTGACCCAGATGAAGCGCGAGCGTGCCGTCACCCAGCGTCAGCACATTCAGCCGCGCCTTGCGGCTGTTGATGATGGCATCGCCGAAAAGCTCGAATTGTATGCGAATTGCTTCGGCGCTCTCGTTGGTCAGCGCGAATTCACCGCCGGCCGCGCGCGATTCCATCACCCAAAAACGCGCCACCAGCGCTAAATCAGCCAGCGGCGCCGCTTCAATTTGCATGAAATCGGGCGCGAAATAGGTCACGACCGGACGCTTTGCATAGGACTGCGCTTGATAAACCAAACGGTCCCCATAACGCCACATAGGGACGAGGCTTACCAAGCCCGCCCGTCCGCCGAATTGCGTCTGAAAGGCGAGCGCCGCCTCATCGCGCCGGCCCAAGCGAAGGGTCCAAGCCTGGTCGTCGCTATAGTCCGTTCGGCTGCTGCGCGCGTCGGCGGCAATGAAGTACTCGAATGGCTTGCTCGCGTCTATATTTTGGCGTCGGAGGTTTTGCATGAAGGTGGCTTTCCGCCTTCTCTCAGTCGTCGATGCGCCAGCTGCGTGAATCTTCAATGAATAGAACGGTATCGCCGCTCAGGTTCTCCACCTGGTGGTAACCTGGTCCGGGCACATATTCGTTGGCATCATTCACAAAGCCGCCGTGGTGATATTCGTAACGGGTCGTATGGCCCAATTCGGCGCCCATCGCCCAGCCGGTCGCCAGCCGCACTTCCGGGTTCTCGCGCCAGAGCTTGCCGAAGCCTCTGACGGGCTGGAATCGACCCTCTGGCGGCAAGATCTGCGGATCGGATTCAGCTTCGCCATCGACGAAGGAATCGTCGTATACGCTCCAGACATTCTGTCCCTCGTCATTTGCGGTCAGCACCCATATCTGCGAATTGGGTTGCAGCCAAAACATCCAGCCGCCTTCAAAACGCTGCTCAGCGACGTAGATGGAGCCGACTATCGTCTTGGGAAAAGGATCGGGCGTCGGCGTAATCGTTGAAGTCGCGGTTGGCGCGGCTTCTGTCGCGGCGCTTATGGCCGTCGCGGTAGCGGCCAGGCTGTCCGCGGTTGCGATCGCCTGGGCAAGCGCATCGGCCAGGTCAGTGGCGGTTGCATCCGCCGGCGATGTTGACTCGCTCTGACAGGCAGCCAAGAAGAAGAGGCAGGCGATAAGCCAGCTTGTCCCTCGCATCAGTGGCATCTCTGGCGCTCCGTCCAAAACCCGGTCATGATAATGCCGTCATTCTAGCAGAGCGAATCCGATAAGCAAGTTGGGCGGTCGCGCGCGTCTTCATTCCCGCGGTCGCGTTTATGATCCTTCCTCCTTTAGCCTGTTCAGCGCTTGCGCCTTTCATTAGCATATACGCGCGGACTGAAGCAAAGAGCGCGCTTTATGGATCCTAAGCCCACCAACATCACCGTCGACAGGCAAAAGGCGACCTTGGAAATCGTCTGGGACGACGGCTTAATCAGTCGCTACCCGCTGGCGCATTTGCGCGAGGCCTGTCCCTGTGTCGAATGTCGTGGCGGGCACGCCAACATGGGCTTGGAGCGCGCGCCCGATGATTTGCTTAAGCTGGTTCCGCGCCGCTCTTATGCCGTAACCGGCCTGAGCGCGGTCGGCAATTACGCGCTGCAGCCAAGTTGGGATGACGGCCACAATACCGGCATCTATACTTGGGAGTATTTGCGCCTGATTTCTCCGCAGCAGCTTCAGGAATAGCATGCGCTTGTTTTTGGCGCTGCGGCAAAGTCTTCGCGATGGCGATTGCTGGCATCGCACGCCCTTCCTGACTATACTTGTCGCTGACTTGTGATTGATTAAACCGACCGTGTGCGCTGATATGATGCAGTCGCCCTCGCTTGATGTCGTGAATCGCGCAATTGGCGTCGAGTTGGGGCGCCTTCGCTACAGCTATACCGAGCGTGATGTCGCGCTCTACGCCTTGGGCATCGGCGCGCCAGCCGACCCCCTTGATCAAGATGAGCTGCGATTCGTATACGAATTGAGCGGGGTCGGCTTCGAGGCTTTTCCCACCTTCGCCGCTGTTTTCGCCTATGAATTCAACCGCTGCCTGACTGCTGGCGAGATCGCCGGCATCCAGTTCAATCCGATGATGGCCGTTCATGGCGAGCAATTTCTGCGCATCCTCCATCCCTTGCCGACCGCAGCGAATGTCGCCTCAACGATTCGAATCGCTGACATCTTCGACAAAGGAAGCGGACTGCTGCTTGTCGTCGAGATAGAAAGTTTTCTCGACGATGGACCGATGCTGGCGCAGGCTCGTCAATCACTCTTCCTCAGAGGCCTCGGCGGATACGGCGGGCCGCGCGGTCCGGCAACCAAAGTCCACAGGCTGGAACGTCCGCCTGATACCGTGCATGAGGAGCGGACCAGCCCGGCTCAGGCGCTGCTCTATCGCCTGGCGGGCGACAATAATCCATTGCACGCGGATCCGCAGATGGCGGCGATCGGGCATTTTGAGAAGCCGATTCTTCATGGACTTTGCACGATGGGTTTCGCGGCGCGCGCCGTCCTCAAGCGCTGCGCCGATAACGATCCAAACCGCTTCGATTCCATCAGCGTCCGTTTCTCGTCGCATGTCTACCCCGGCGAGACCTTGGTTACCGAGATCTGGCATGACAGGTCTGATACGATCTTGTTCCAGACAAAGGTTAAAGAGCGGGATATCGTCGTGCTGAGCCAAGGCGAAATGCGCTTGCTGGATTAACGAATGCCCTTCGATTTCACCAAGCATCCGCATCGTCGTTACAATCCGCTGCTTGACGAGTGGATCCTGGTCTCGCCTCATCGCAGCAGGAGACCTTGGCAGGGCGAGCGCGAGCGAGTGGCAGCCGACTCGCGGCCGCGCTATGACCCGGACTGTTATTTGTGCCCGGGCAACATCCGCGCCAACGGCGAACGCAATCCAAATTACGAAGGCGCCTTTGTCTTCATCAACGATTTCGCCGCGCTGCTGCCCGATGCGCCTCTGGCGCAGTCAGGCGAAAGTCCGCTTTTCAGCGCCAAAGCAGTCCGCGGCGAGGCGCGCGTCATCTGTTTTTCGCCCCGCCATGATCTGACGCTGGCGGAAATGTCGCCGGCGGAAATCCGCATCGTCGTCGATTTGTGGGCGGCGCAGACGGAGGAGCTGGGCGCCCGCTTTCGCTGGGTTCAGGTATTCGAAAACCGAGGCGCAATGATGGGCGCGTCGAACCCCCATCCTCACGGGCAGATTTGGTCTACCGACAGCCTGGGTACCGTTGCCGCGCGCGAAGATCAGCAGCAGCGCGCCTATCTCGACCGCTACGGCAGCAGCCTCTTGCAGGACTATGCGCGGCAAGAGGCTCTTATTGGCGAGCGCTGCGTCTTGGAGAACGAGAACTGGCTGGTCGTCGTGCCCTTTTGGGCGTTTTGGCCATTTGAGACGTTGCTGCTGCCCAAATCGCCCGTGCGCCGTCTGCCCGAGCTGGACGACGGGCAGCGGGCTAGCCTGGCGGAAATTTTGAAGAAGCTGCTGGTCAAATACGACAATCTCTTCAAAGTGTCATTTCCCTATTCCATGGGCTGGCACGGCGCGCCTTATGACAGGGAAGACGACGCGCGCTGGCAGTTGCACGCGCATTTCTTCCCGCCGCTGCTGCGTTCGGCGACGGTGAAGAAATTCATGGTCGGCTATGAAATGTTGGCGGAGGCGCAGCGTGATATCACGCCGGAGGCGGCCGCCCGGCGCCTGCGCGATTTACCAGAAAGGCACTTCAAGCTGCCTTGAGGCGCCGCGGCCCAAGCCTCAGCCGTCCCAAGTCGTTTGCAGCAGATCAGCAATCAAGGGGTCGCCGAAATAATTGCAGCTGTTGACATCGGGAATGAACCATTCGCGTCCCGACTGCTGCGGCTGATCCGGATTGTAATGATTGTAGACGCGGCGCGACACCTCGGCGAATAGCGGCAGCGACTCCTGGAAATCCAGCCATTGCGGCTGGAAGAGCATCATCGCGATCACATAATCGCCGCCGGGCGTGAAGAAGAGGGCGGCATTGCCGTGGGTATCGGCGATCCAGCCGTGTTTATGAGCGACGCGGATATTAGCCGGCGCACCCGATTTCAAGAGGGCATCGACGGTATTGTTGCTCATCACATGCAGCATCTGACGGCATTCGCGCGCGTCTAGCTCTTCGCCATAATGCTGAAGCAAGGCGCCGCCGCCTCCGTAGGCGCATTGGTAGAGGTTGGCGAGCAAAGCGCCGATCTCAACCACAGTCAACTGGTTGGAAAGGTCGGGCGCCGCCTTGACTTGATCGGCCGCCGTCGCGGGAAACATTAGCGGGAAGGGCGGTGGTTCCGGCGTGCCGATGGTGGTAAAAGGCGCGATCAAAAACGAACGCGTCAACCCAAGCTGCTGGAACAATTCAGTTACCGCTTCCGCGCCATAATATGTGTTGCCGGCGCCGATGATGCTGAGCAAACGATTGGTCGCCGCGTTTTCGCTGCAGATCATCGTATTCAGAATATCGGTCGTGGTCTCGATCGACGGCGGCGAATGGAGTTCGGCGTAGAGTTTGACCAGAATCGCAATTTTGTTCAGGCTGGTGCCGCTAAAGGCGTATTCGTCGCCGAAGCTGAAGGCTTCGCCGCTGGCCAGGTCCATGAAGAAGAGCGCTCCGAAACGGCTTGTCTGCGGATCAAAGTCGTTTTCCAGCAGCAGATTCCAAAGTTCGGTCGCCAGCGTCTGCAATTCTCCGCCCAGCGGCAGCGCATCCTCCCCGTTTATGCCGATCGCGCGGACGGCGGCGGGCGTCGGCGTTAATGGCGGCAGGCTGAAGCGCAACTGCGAAATGGCGGCTGTAGCAAACAGATTCCCGCTAATCTCGAGCAAGTCCCGCGCGATCCACGCCTGTCCGCTCGCCGCTCCCTCATACCTGATCCGCACCCAGGGAAATTGCGTGTGATAGCCGGTGACTTCAAAACGATCGCCGGCGTAGCCGACCCCCGCCCGCGGATACTCCAGGCCCGGTCCATAGCGGACATTCACTTCGCCCGAAACCACGCCGCTTACGCCAAATGCGCCGAGGCTGGGCTCTGCCGTCGGCGCGGCAGTAGCGACAGTGGCAATTGGCGCGCGAGCCGTAACGGTGATCGCCGGCTCGGTTGGCGCAGCCGCGTCAAGGATTAATTCTGTAAACGGCACTTGATTAAGGTCGCCGGCGACGGCGACGAGCGTTTCGAATACCCAACCCATTGGCACAGTAGAATCGCGCTCGCCGAGCAGCAGCCAGGGGAAACGCGCGTTGCGTCCGAGAATGGGGTATTCCGTGCCGGAATGGATTTCGCCGATGAGACGCGACTCGATGTCGGCGGCCGTCCGCAAGTTGGCTTGGCCTATCGCTTCGGCGTAGACGCCGGTTTGCCGCTGCTGCGCCTTCGCGCTCCAACCAGTGAGGAGCAGCATCATTGTCGCTGCTACTGCGAATGTCAATGCGCGAGCCGGCTCGCATCGTCGGCTTCGCCGCCATCTGCGTTGTACGGAAATCTTCTTCAGCTTGCCGCCTCCCGCGATTCTTGCCAACCTGAGATCCTGGACATTAAGCGCGCTGCATTATAGCACGCGCGTCCAGCGCCAAACAGCGCAGCTCGCCAAGCAGTGTATTGACAGGGCGGCGCGATCGGCTATACTTTCACTTGCTCAAATGCCGAAGTGGCGGAACTGGCAGACGCGCTACGTTCAGGGCGTAGTTCTCTTCGGGGAGTGTGGGTTCGAC
>JAPOYT010000233.1 GCA_026706445.1 Chloroflexota bacterium | reverse complement strand
CTGACACGCCGACCGATACGCCAGTCCCGACTGACACGCCGACCGATACGCCAGTGCCAACTGACACGCCAACCGATACGCCGACGGCGACCTCAACCGATACGGATGAGCCAACCGCCACCGCTACCGACACGCCGACAAATACGCCGACGCCGGATAGCAGCGCGACATCAGCGGTAGAGTCGGCACTGACGGCGACTGTTCAAAGCGCGCTGGATGCAGAGGCTACCGCTGAAGCCGAGACTGAAACCGCGACCGCCGAAGCGACCGCGACCGATACAGCTACCGAGGCGCCGACCGCTTTGCCCGCCACCGAGACCGAGGCGCCGACGGCGACCACTGTGCTTGAGCCAACTGCGCAGCCGAGCCTCACACCGGTGACGATCACGGAGATTGACGCGCCCAGCGCCGATGAACCAGAGACGCGCGATACTGCCTTGGCAATCGCGGCCGTGGTCGGCGGTTTGGGGCTGCTGTTTATCCTCTTCCTGATCTCGCGCCGCCGCCGATGAACAGCAACCGTAGGGTCGCCATAGCCGTATATCTTTACATAGAAGCGGCGCGAACTTGCGCCTCGGGGGCGGACCAATGAGAGAGTTTCTGATCCGAATTCTGATCAACGCGGTGGCGATCGCCGTCACCGCCTTGTTGATCCCGAATATACATGTTGCCAACAACGATATCAGCACGCTGCTGATTGTCGGATTGATCTTCGGTTTGGTGAATTCGCTGCTGAAGCCGCTGGTGTTGCTATTAACTTGCCCGGCGGTGCTTTTCTCGCTGGGCCTGTTCATTTTTGTCATCAACGGCTTTATGCTGATGATCACCGATTCACTGGCTGGCGATCGGCTGATAATCGAAGGGGGCATCTTCACCGCTATCCTCGGCGGCATGGTCATGGCGGCTGTTTCGATCGTGCTGGAAGGGGTTCTGAAGCTCGACGACGCCAAAGAGGGCGCCCAAGCGGGAGTCATCGTCTACCGAGATTCGGGGGTGGAATAACGCGGGACCACATCTCCCAAGCGGCAGCGCTTGACCTATCGGAGTTATGGATGACTGGTATATTCGTAATCACAGGTCCATGACGACTCCGGGAATCCCCGTGCCAGAAAGCCGCAAGACCGCCTGTTGGATCAGCAGCGCGCGCTACAGCCAACCGCTGGATGCCGCTTCATCGCGAAAGTGGCAGCTGATGACGGACTTAAACGACTATGAGATCCGTGTCATTGGTTTTGCCGCCTCGCCGCGTCCGCGCTGTTTTCAGCAGCATGTCCATTTTTACCTGCTGCCACTGCTGCCGACCTCGCTGCTGCGCTATCTCACAGTGTTTGGCTTTGGCCAGCTTCTTCTAATCTTGCTCGCGCTTCGTTACAACTGCGAAATCATCGTGGCGCAGAGCCCATTTGAAGGCGCGATGGGCGCCGCCGCGAAGCTTTTCGTCCGCTTATTGGGCCGGCGTCCCAAGCTGATCATCGAGAATCACAACAATTTTGAGGAAGACGTATTCCTGCAGCGTTCGATTCCGCTGAAGAGCCTGTATCGCGCGGTGATGCTTGCGCTGGCGCGTTTCGCCTTTGGGCGAGCCGATGCCGTGCGCGTGATCTCCTCATCGACCGCCAAGCGCGCCCGACATTACGCGCCGAACAGCCCGCAAGCGCGTTTCATGACCTTTAGCGATACCGATGTCTTTCGTAGGACGGAGCGGCGCATCCCGGTCAACCAGGCTGAGGACATCGTATACGCCGGCTTGTTGATCCCGCGCAAGGGCGTACATCATTTGCTGAGCGCCTTCGCCCAGCTTGAGCAGCCGCGGGCGCGGCTTCATCTGGTTGGCGGCGCGGAGAATGCCGATTATGCAAAACAACTGCGGCGGCAGGCGGCCGAACTCGACATCGGCGACCGGGTAAGTTTCGTTGGCGCGGTCTCTCAAGCTGAACTGGCGCGGTATTTCGGCGCCGCTCGCGCCATGGCGCTGCCATCGCTGTCGGAGGGGCTCGGTCGCGTAGTGGTGGAGGCGATGCTGCTGGGCACGCCCGTCATCGGCAGCCGCGTCGGCGGCATACCAGATCTGATCATCGACGGCGAAAATGGCTACCTGGTCGAAGCGGGAAACGAAGCCGAATTGACGGCGGCGCTGCGGCAGGTTTACGAGGCGGATGTGGCGACGATGGGCGAAAGGGCGCGCGCCTTCGCCGAAGATTTCTTCTCGCCGGAGAAATATGTCGAGGGCTATCGAAAGTTGTTTGAACTGGCGCTTGGCGAGTCAAATGACCCTGAGATTGAACGGGATTCCGCATAACGATGAGCGATCCGGCACAGAAAATCGTACGCTGCGCGTCCTGCGAGGGGTTCGGCTGGCATGAGGATGAGTTCCGCGGCGAGGCGGAAGACTGCGATTGGTGCGCCGGCGTCGGCTACGTCTACCGCGATGCTGCCGGGCGCGATGCGCCAATTCCGAAGGCGGACTTCAAAGCAGTGGCGGATGAACTGGAAAGCTTGGAATCGGACCGCCTGCGGGAGATGGGCTACCGGGGCAGCGCCAAAAAGCCCTGGCAGCAGGCGATCCGCAAGGATACCTCACTGGGAGAAGATCCCTATGAGTCGAAAAAGGTCTGAGGCCGAGCTGTATCGGGCGCGCTCAGGATTCCGTGAGGGCGACCCAATCGGTCGCCCCTACAGTTTCACCGGCGGTAATGACCGGTTATGCGTCGGAGCGCTGCTCTTCTTCCGGCGCGCGCAACTCGTTTAGCAGGCGCGCGATCTCCACCAGCAGGTCGTCGAGGCGGCTTTCGGTGCGCTGGCTGACTTCGCCCAGGCGCTCGATGAGCTTGGCGGTCTCGCCTGGCGGAAAGCTCCGATACGACCACCAGTAAACCAGCACAACAACCGCCAGCACGATCAACTGAAACATCTGCTCGAAATCCATGGAATCTCCTTTGATTTAGGGGATGAAAGTCTGAGTCTCGGCTAAGCCGGGTCGACGCGAATTTCTACCGACGCGCTGGCGAAATTTCCGCGCAGCCGGTAAAGCAAAACGATATAGTCGGCGGCGGACGAAGGAGTCAAAACGAGCGAGCAGGCGCTGTCAACGACCGTAAGCTGGCCTCGCTTCCACTCTTCTCCATCGCGCAAGACGAGATAACCGATCCGCAAATCGGCGGCGATTTGCGCGTCCGCGCATGTTAGGACTGGATCGGCGTCGTCTTCTCGCAGCGAGGTCGCCGATGCGGTAACTTGCAGCATGCCAAAGTTGTGCAGCACATCACTGGCGCGCTGCTGCTCCGGCATATTCTCCGAGACGAGATGTATGCGCGCATCCAAGCCGGTCGATACACCGCAGGTTGCGCTGCCCAGCGCCGCGCGGGCGACAGCATCCAGCAAGCGCGGGTCTTGCGCCTTGCGCCTGACGATATCCATATCTTAGATCTCCTTCGCCCAGAACTGTGGATGCAAGTCAACGATATCGATGCTCGCCGTATTGTTGCGGGTTGTTTTCCAGCGCAGTTTGAATGTATGGCTGCCGGGGCTTAATTGGGCGATCAAAAGCACAAAGGAAAGCGGCTTAAAGCGGCGCGTATCACTGGCGCCCGCATACGCTATGATGCCGTCATCAGCGATGTAGTCGACCCCGTCAACAGCCACGTTAAAGTAGGTCGTCGCGTTGCTGCCCGAATGCTTCAAGGCGCCGGTGAAACCCAGCAGCACATCGCCACCGTGGGTTATGAGGGTTAGCGACAGCTTCGTCGGATCTACATCGACAAATTCGTTCGCGGTGGAGGCAAGGATGACGGCGCCGCTAACGCTGTGGCTGGCGGCGTTATCCAGCCTGTCTTTCAAGTGATTCTGATTGTCGCGCACGTAGGTGTTCAGGTCGAGCGATGTCAACGGTTCGCTAGACCAGGTTTTTGGCGTGGTCCATGCCATGGTAATTCCTCCCCTAAGTTAACTGTTAGCGGAAAGCATAGAACGCATATTCTATACAATGGCGACCATACGGTCGCGCATCCACCTGGGCGGAAACGATAGATGGCTGGCGCAATCGGGCGCGCCCAAAAATACTAGGGGAATTGGAAGGATCTGTTCTTATTTGCAGCTAGCGTTTGGCGGCACTGCTCGTCAATATCTATACTGGATTCGGGCGAAGCCCACAGCATAGAAACAGTGAATAACTAGCGCGATGCGGATTGAAGTTCCGCTTCTTTTTCATTGATGCTGGTGACCATTGAGGTGATCGCTGGCGGCGCCTCGATTTCGCCCTTAAACGCGAATAGGGCTTAATTCAGCATTTCACCGCCGCGCCGCCTGCCGGGCAATCGTAACTTTACCCTAGTCAAGAGCGCTGCCCGGTATTGGTCAAGGCGCTCGCTTATGCCTGGCTGATTTGACCGGCCTCCACCTGGTACACGGTCGCCCGCTGCCGGAAGGCCGGGCTGAAGATTTCGATTTCGGTGGTGGTCACCAGCGTTTGCGCGCGCCCATCCAAGCGATCCAGCAAATAGCTGCGGCGGCGGCTGTCGAGTTCGGCAACCACTTCATCAAGCAGAAAGAGCGGATACTCGCCCAGTTGATCGCGCATCCACTCCAACTCGGCGAATTTCAGCGCCATGACGGCGGTGCGCGCTTGCCCGCGGCTGCCAAAGAGTCCGCAATCTCGCTCGTTGATAACAATTCGGAGCTCGTCGCGATGCGGTCCAGCGATGGTTATGCCCCGTCCAATCGCTTCGCGCCGCTGCGCCAGCAAGCGCTCCAGGAATTGCGGCTTGATGGCCTCGGCGCTCAGCTGCCGGTCGAGATCAAGTCCGATGACATCAAAAGACAATTGGCGCCCTCCCCCTTCGGCGATGGTCAGGATGCTGGGGAGATACTTCAAGCTCAGCGTTTCGCGCCCGCCGGTCAAGGCGAGGTGGGTGGCGCGCGCCTTGACTTCCAGCTCGCGCAAGAAGCGCTGCCGCCCCGCAATGATGATGGCGCCGCTAGCCGCCAGTTGCTCGTCCCAGAATTCCAATTCGACCGGGCTGGCTCGCTTTTCGGCGATGCGTTTCAGCAAGGCGTTGCGCTGCGGCAAGATTTTGTCGTATTCGTTCAGCGCCAGCAGGTAATCAATATCCACTTGCCGCAGCGTGCCGTCCATGAAGCGGCGGCGATCGCTGGGCGAGCCTTCCACCAGCGACAAGTCGCGCGGCAGGAAGAGTACGACATTCAGCATGCCGACTACGTCCATCACGCGCTTGTCGACATTATTGAGCTTGATCGCCTTTTTGAAGCGCGCCGCTCCGGTGGTCATATCCAGCATCAGCGTGATGTCCAGCTTGTGATAAGCGCCGTTTGCGCCACCGATTTCGGCGGAAAGCCGGGCGAAGGGAATCGGATCGTTCTCCGTGCGCCAGTGGATCAGTTGGCGGTCGCTGGTCGTGTAGGGCGATGTCGATGTCGCCAGGTAGAAGATCGCCTCCAGCGCGCTGGTCTTGCCTTGGGCGTTGTCGCCAACGAGCACGACCGGGCGGTCAGCCGGCGGACTGAACTCCAGGCGCGCGTAATTGCGAAAGTTTGTCAGCGAGAGATGTTCAATTTTCATGGCTCGCTTGCCGGAATCAGCAACTCCCTACTAAAGCGTTGCAGGCGCGCCCGGCGGGCGGTGTGAACGCGCCCCTTGGGTCGCCCTAGCATTCCACTAAGCCACATAGGGCGAGACAAGTCTCGCCCCTACAGTCGCCCTTCAGCCATGCTCTCAGTGGCAGGCGCCCCCACCGCGGCCGCTTCTTAGGCGCCTACCCACTGCGGCAAAAAGGCGTCATCCGTGATCTTGCGCCCCTCGCCGCTTTCAAGCTCGTGGACCCAGATTTCGGGCAGCGCCGGCCCCTCAGCGCCAGCGCCCTCGCGCAGCAGCGGAAAGCGTTGCATCACCAGCGCGTCGCCGGCCAGGTTCCAGCGAAAATAAGAAGTCGTGTAGCGCGGCTCGTAGGCGATGGATGCGAGCGGCTGTTCATCGGCGAAGGCATTCTTCAGGTAAAGCTGATGACCCGGCGTCCAGCGATCATCGGTGTAACGCCTGGCGAAGGCAATCGTTTCGCCGTCCGGGCTCCACTGGGCGGCGACGTCATCCACAGGACCTTGGGCATCGGTGAAGGCGGCGAATGTCTTGGCAGCCAGATCGGCGATGCGCAAATGCGAGAAGAATTGTTCGCCGCGCCGGGCGAGTTCGGGGAAGATCAGTTGCTGGCCATTTGGCGCCAACGTACCCATCGTGCCGTGCGATGAGGGGATGAAGCGCAGTTGTATATCATCATCGCCACGGGGAATGAAATCGTAGACCAGCAGGCCGGGCTGTGTCACATCGGCGCTGTAAAAGGCGACTGTATTGCTGTCGGCGGACCATACGGGGCTATGACCGACCACTTCGTTGTCAGCAATTAGCGCAGCCGTGTCGTGATCGACGCCAAGCATATCGACGAGCCATATCCGTGGCAGGCCGTAACGCCCGCCGATCGACTCAGCGCGCTGGTAAGCCAGCAAATTGCCTTCGGGACTGAATACAGGCGTCGTGCAATTGGCTTTTAGCGCAAGGCAATCGACCAAGTCCGTCAGACGACCGCTGGCGAGGTCAAGCAAGCGCAGGGTTACGGCGCCCGTAGTGCTCCGTTCGGCGAAAGCCAGCCAACGGCCATCGGCGCTGAAGTCGAAATCGAAGACGCCGTAATCGCTGAAGGTCAACTGCCGCTCATCGGCCGGGTCGTCAATATCAGCCATCCAGACATTTTGCGTGCCGCCAGTGGCGGGCTTCAGATAGGCGACGCGCGTGGGTCGTCGCGCCGGGTCCATCACCCAGGCGGCGGCGCCAACGCCAAGCAAACAGAAAAACACGATGACGAGAACGACCGAGTCCAGCTTGTCCGCTTTCATATCCCTAGCCATCGCTCACGGATACAAATAGGGCTGCGCCGGTTCGTCAACGCGCTCAACCATGTCGGCGACAACAACGGGCAGGAAGTCGCCGGCAAAAGCCGATGCTTTCAGTTGACCTTGAACACGCAGCCATTCACCTTCGGCGAGGTCGCCCGCCGCGTCCGATATCACCGGCATGCCGATGGGAAAGGCATCGGCGACGCAGCAGCTCAGCGTGAAGCGGGCGAGCATGAAGCCGTCTTCGGGATGAGAGGGCTCGCGATAAATAAAGCCGACCACATCAACGGGCGTCCCATTGAGTTGCGCCGGCGTCGCCGCCCGGTCGAATTCGCGCAGCCAATCCAGGATATTGCGATCGAGCGGACTGCGGCTCAGCCCGGCGACGCCGACCGGATTCAAGCTGACGCCGCCATTCACCGCTTCGATGCCCAGCGAGCGCGAAGGAATCAAGATGGCCAGCAGCAGCGGAAAGGCGACCACCAGCGCAATATCCCAGGTGATATGGTAGTGATGATGGTGATGCTCGCGCGCCGCCCTTTCTCGGCTGCTGTAGAAACTCACAAGCGCCAATAGGAAGAATAGCAGCGCGCCAACGACGACCAGCCAGGCAAAGCGCTGATTGATGTAATTGTCGAGGCTGCCGGTCAAAATCAACAGCGTCAGATAGAGGCCCATGCCGCAGAGAATGAGCGTCTTCGCTTGGGCGATTCTGTCCGCCGTATGGTGATTTTCTCGCTGCCTGGTCATTTCAAACCTGCGCCAAGCCGTAGGGGCGCCCCTTGGGTCGCCCTACTATTCGCTTCACTTTGTAGCCCAACCGTTTCGCGAAATCGTCTACTGATTCTGCGGCAGGGCGAGACAAGTCTCGCCCCTACAAGATCCCTTGTAGACGCCCCTGAATTCTTCGTTTGAATGGAGATGAGAACTGAATCAATCATCAAACAACATTGTCCAATATCACATTGATCACGGCGCCCGCCAGCAGGTTCATGACAAAAGGCAGCAGAATCAGATAAAGAACGATACGGCGGCGGAATACGCCGGTGAACATCAGCGTGCTTTTGATATCCACCATCGGACCAAAGCTGAGAAAACTGACGATGGCGCCAGTGGTGAAGGTGTTGACGAAAGCCAGCGCCAGAAAGCTATCGACAGTCGAGCAGACGCTGAGCACATAGGCGAGGATCTGCATGAAGAGAACCGAGAAGACGGGTCCCGTGCCGAGCGCCAGCAAGCTCTCTTGGGGCACGAGCGTCTGCATGAGCGCCGCCAGCATTGAGCCAAAGATCAGGAAGCGCCCCATCTCGAAGAATTCGTCGCCGGCGATCTGCAGCGCGCCCAACAGCTTGACGCGCGTCGCTGGCTCGTCGCCATCGCAATGCTCGTGGCCATCATGCCCGCCGCCCATTGAAATCGACTTGAGCACAGCCTTTGCTTTGGCGAAGCTTCCAATAACCGTGCCGACGATCACCGCGACGAGTATGGTGACGACGATGCGTCCGATGAAGACTGGACCAAAGCCGAAGGCGATATAGGTGCTGGCGAAGACGATGGGATTCATGAAGGGCGCCGCCAGCAGGAAGGC
The DNA here is from genome assembly GCA_026706445.1 of Chloroflexota bacterium. Lineage (GTDB taxonomy): Bacteria > Chloroflexota > Anaerolineae > Aggregatilineales > Phototrophicaceae > UBA6055. The sequence goes on along the minus strand of JAPOYT010000233.1, from coordinate 4,755 downwards.
TACGCCCAGCGACACCGGACTGCCTTTGGTGAAGAGCCGGCGCGCAACCGGCACGACGCCGCATTCGCAGACGGGAAACACAAGCCCGAGGAAAGCGCCGCCAATAGCCGCGCCCAGTCGATTGCGCGGCAGAAAGCGCATAATGTCATCGGATTTGATGAAGGTCTCGATCAAGCCGGATGTGATCGACCCCAGCAGCAAAAAAGGAACCGCCTCGACGAATATGCCTAGAAAGCGTGTCGCGAAGACACTGAGCACAAGCATATACTCGCGCCCCGAGCTGTTCGCCTGATGCCCGATCGCGATGAGCAAAAGAGCGGCGATCGATGCCAAACCGATGAATTTGAGTCGTTCTGGCGTCTCGCCGTGGCGCGCGTTATGGCTGATCATTGCTCGCCCTATTCAGCATGGCGCCGATGATTATTCCCAGCATGGCGCCGACCGGCCGGTCGAACAGGCGGCGGAGTGAAGGGCTTAAGCAAGCGCGCCCTCCGCCCCATTGGCGGCCCCACTCCCAGTGCGTATCCGGTACATGGTATTGAAACGTTCGAAACCGGCTTTCATCTTTCGCGCCGGAATCGGGTCAGCTTGAACATGACCTTTGACCAGTTCATAAGTCTCGGGGCTGATGATGATTTCGCCCGGTTCGGCGTTCTCTTGCAGAAACTTGCCGACATCGGGCGCCTCGCCCAGGGCGGCGAATTCGATGCGGTTGGCGCCGCCGACCATGCCCAACACGGAATGCCCGGTATGGATGCCGATGCAGAAGCGCAGCAGATGGCCGTCCTCGACAATTTCATGCAGCGCCTGCACCGCTTCAAATATCGCCAGCGCCGCCTGCACTGCCCGCAGGGCATGGTCGTCCCGCTGGTTCAACTGCGAATTCCAGAGCGCCTTGATCGCATCGCCGAGGTATTGATCGACAATGCCGTCGTGTTCATTGATGGCATCGCTGGCCGCGCCGAGATACCGGTTGATGATCTTCATCAAATCTTCCGGCTGCAAGTATTCGCTGAAGGCGGTGAAGCCATCCACATCAGCGAACATCGCCGAAATCGTGCGCTCGGCCGGGCTGGTGTCCAACTCGCTGATGGAGCCGATATTCTCAACGAGCGCCTCGGGCACAAATGTGCCCAGCAGGCGGCGCTGCTCTTCCTGCTCCTTGCGTTCGGTCAAGTCATCGATGACCAGGGCGACGCCATGATTAACTTGATCGTCGCTGCGCAAGGGGCTGGCGACCACCTGCCAGTAACGCTGGCGTCCATGATGCTCGAAGCGCTCAGCCCAGATATGCTGCATTTGCTCCCGGCGGACGCGCTCGACCGAGTCGTAAAAATTATCGGTGACCTGGGGCAGCACAGCGCGCAAGCGCATCCCGCAAGCATTGGCGTTGGTCGCGCCAGTTATTTTTTCCGCCGCTTCATTGCAAACGAGCACACAATTTTCGCCATTGACGGTGATGACGCCGGCGCCGATCGAAGCGAAGATATTGGACAGGCGCACTTGCATCTCTTCGATCAGCGACAACTGCGCGCGAATGTCTTCGAAGAGGCGCGCGTTTTCGATGGCGACCGCCGCTTGCTGCCCGAAGCTCGTCAGCAAACCCAATTCGTTTTCTTTGAACAAGCCGGCCATGACACGATTGTCGCAATAGGCGACGCCGATGACTTCATCGCGCGCGATAAGCGGAACCGCCAATATGCTGAGCAGGCTGAAGCCGGCGATGCTCTCGCTGTGGCTGAATTGCTCGTCGGCGCCCGCGTCCACGGTCAGCAGCGGCTCGCCGCTTTCCGCCACCATATTGATGACCGACCAACTGACAATGCGGCCGCCGGCGGCCGTCTCTTCGGCGCTCAAGCCACGGGCGACGGCGAATTCCATTTCGCCGGTATCGCGGTTCTTGAGCACGATATAGCCGCGTTCCGCCTGGGTCAGTTGGATGACCGTTTCCATCACTTCGTTCAGGACTTCATCCGTTTCCTGCGCCGAATTGACCAGGGCGGTGGTATCAGCCAGGCGCCGCAGCTGCTGCAGCTGCATGTGCGTATCCACCAGCGCGACCGACAGCCTGTCGATGCTGGAGCGAACCGTCCACAAGCGGTCTATGGCATTGGCGGGCAGGTTAATGCCGCGGCGGCGCAGCAACTCCTGCTGCTGCTCGAGCAATGTCTTTACATCATCGGCGCGCGTCTTCAGCCCGCTGAGTTGGTTCTGAATCGCGCCGAAGCCCGTTGCGCTGACTGCCTCACTCATGCGCTTCGATACACCTCATAGGCTTGCATACCAACCGATAGCCCCTTGCCATAAATGGGATCGCGCGGCTGAAAGTCATAGTGGCGGCGGCCGTCGTTGTTTGCCATTAAGTGATCCAGCGTCTGCTGCACGATGGTGATGGCGCCCGGCGCGGCATTCTCCTGAATGCGTTTGGCGGTATTGATGCTGTTGCCCAGCGCGGTAAATTCGCGCCGTTGGAAGCTGCCCACGTTACCCAGAGTCGCCTCGCCAGTGAACATGCCGATGATGTAATAATGCGGATCCGGCTCAATGCCCATTTGCTGGTAGAGTTCGACAAAGCGATCGCGCATCATCAAGCCGCATTCAAGCGCCATCTGGGCGTGGTTGTTTTGGGGATTGAGTTGGGTATTGAAGAGCGCCATAACCTCATTGCCCATGTATTTGTCGACGATGCCGCCAGCTTCATGAATGCAGACGGTGGCGATCGCCTGATACTGGTTGAGAATCCGCAGCTTCTCGCTGGCGGCGACATCGGGCAGGGTGATCCAGGGACGCACATCGGCGAATAAGCAAGTGACTTCGCGCCGCATGCCACCCATCTCAATATTGGCGATCTCGTTGATTTTATCGACCATGCCTTCGGGCAAGATCCGCTTCATAGCGTTGATGGTGGTTTCGTGCTCATATAAATGCGTGACATCATCCATGACCAAGGTGACGCCGTGAGTCGTGTCGTTGCTGTCTTTGAGCGGCGAAAGCGAGAGCGCCAGCGCAACCTGGCCCCTTCCCGGCAGCTCCGCGCTGAGCTCAAGCGAGTGATCCATGTCATGCCGCTTCACATGCGCCAAGTGATCTTCCAGTTCCAGCGCCGCGTTTTTCATCACCTGGGCGACATCGTAGCCCACCGCCACCTCCGGCTTCAGATCCAGAAACTCGGAGGCGGCGCGGTTAAATGTGCGCACCAGATCATTCGAGTCAATCGCGATGATGCCGCTGCCGACCGAAGAAAAGATGTTGTCCATCAGTTCTTTGACATGGGTGATCTCCGCCAGGATTTGTTCGGCGCGCATATACATGCGAGCGTTGGCGATGGCGACAGCGGCGGTGTTGGCGAAAGCCATCATCAAATTCAATTCGCGCACGGTGAAGACGCCGGCGACCAGGCGATTGTCCACATAGACGACGCCGGTGACCCGCTCTTTGTAGCGCAGGGGCACGCAGAGCACGGAACGCAGCGTGAAATTGATGATGCTCTGATTCTCCGACAGCCTTTCGTCTTTGAAAGCGTTATCGGCGAGCAAGGGTTCGCCGGTTTCGATCACTTCGTTGACAACCGTCATACTGATTTGCGGTCGATCACTCGACGGCATTGCCGGTCCCATTAGACCGCCTTCGCTGCTGATGCGGAACTCCAGCTCGCCAGTGTCGTCGTTGGTCAGCACGATATAACCGCGCTCGGCGTTCGTCAGCACGATGACCAGCTCCATCGTCTCCTGCAAGACGGTATCGATATCGAGCGAGTTGGTGATGCGCGTGGACATCTCGGAGAGCGCCCGCAACTGCCGCAGCTCAGTCTGGTCTTCGAGCACATCGTTTTCCAGCCGCTTGAAGTCTTGCTTGAGCATTTCGATATTGCTGAGGATGGCGGCCGGCATAGCCAGGCGGCGGCGGCGCAGCAAATCCCGCTGCGCTTCCAGCGTCTTGTTCACCTCATCCAACTGGTCTTCCAACTGCCGAAGTTCGGCAATGAGGTTGGTGGCGGTTTCTTGCGCTTCTGACATGCAGCCTCTCGCTGCCGCTAGAGTCTCTTGGGAAGAGTATACTGCAAAATCGCGCCGATGGCAGTGGCGCTGTCCGGCGCGCCGCGCGCCCGCCCGCCAAACATGAACGACTGGTGGCTTGCTATGTCACCATACACCTGTTTACATTGCGAGCGGCAAACCCCCACCCCCGAAGGTCTATGTCTACGTGACCCGGCCCCTTCCCCAGCAAGCTAGGGAAGGGGAGCTATACGCTGCGGGACGCAAGGTATTTTGCGTGGGCGGCGGCATAGTCGCGCGAGGGTCTACACGCATTCGATGACTCTGGTGACTTAATTTCGCGGGGCGAATTATCAATTATGTTCTTTCAATTACTTCTTTGCCTCTGCCGCGAAAAAACAATACGCGAACAAAGCGTCACCCGTCATTAGAACATTCGCTCTAGTCTAATCACGGACTGAAAGAGATTCCCATGCGCGGACGGATTGCCAGCCGTTCCCGCCAAGAGCCGGATGGCGAGATGTGGGAGTCTCTTCTGTCTTTTTCCGCACATAGAGAATTGGAGCGCTTGCAGCATGACTCGACGATATTCCCTAGGTGTATGGTCTTGGATTATAATGGTACTCTTTCCAATGAGCTAAAGGAAGCATTATGGGACAGGTTCTCCACCCTCGCGCCACAACGACAGCGGCAACCCGCCGAGCAATACAAAATAGTCAAGAGAGCATAAGGAAGCTGGCCAAGCGCTATGGCATCAATC
>JAPOYT010000098.1 GCA_026706445.1 Chloroflexota bacterium | reverse complement strand
CCGTCAGTTGAAGAGCCCGGATGTCAAGCAGGCGCTGGAAGACGCGCTGGCTGCCGTCGCCGCCGGTGAGATGACGCCGGCCGAGGGCATGCAAATGGTCGAAGACGCCAATAGCATGTAGTTTGGATCAAAGATGCCCCCGCGCCCCAGCCCCCTCTCGCCATCTCTAGTGGCGCGTAGACACTGCCACGACTGGCGAGCATCCCATGAAGCGGGAGGGGGAGCATCAATTCTGCAAACAGGCTGGTCATTCCCCTTCCCTCATTTTGGGGGCGGGGGAGAATCAATTCTGCAAACGGGCTGGTCATTCCCCTTCCCTCATTTTGGGGGAAGGGGTTAGGGGATGGGGGGCATGACCCGCAGATGGCTGATCGACAATCAGGGTCTCTTTTTCATGGCGCCCGCCATGATCCTGTTCGTCGTCTTCGTGCTTTATCCTATCTTCTACATCTTCAATGCCAGCCTGTACGACTGGGACGGCATCAACGAAGCGATCTACGTCGGCATCCAAAACTACATCGAGATGTTCACCAATGACCGCGCCTTCGCCGTCTCCATTCGCAATTCCGTCTACTGGACATTGCTGACCATCTTCCCGCAGATGATCTTGGGTTTCATCTTGGCGTATATCTTGACCTCGGGTGTGCCGCTGCAAAATGTCTTTCGCATCATCTTCTTTATGCCCGCCATCATTTCGCCGGTTGTGCTCGGCATCGTCTGGCAGCGGATTTATGCGCCCTTTGGCGGCTTGCTGGCGGATTTCGGACTTGCGATTGGGGCGCGGTTTCTGATCCAGCCTTATATCGCCGATCCCAAGATAGCCATCTTTTCCACCATCTTCGTCAACGTCTGGCAGTGGACCGGCTTCTCGATGCTGATGTATGTGGCCGGCTTGCAAGGCTTGTCGCAGGAAGTGCTAAGCGCGGCCGAAGTCGATGGCGCCGGCGCGCGTCAGCGCATTCAGCACATCATCGTGCCGATGCTGCGCCACGTGCATCTGACCCTGATTCTGCTGGGCGTCATCGGCACGCTGCAAACCTTCGCCCTCGTATTCATGCTGACCAAAGGCGGACCGAATCACGCGACCGAAATGCTGCCGACTTATATCTTCCTGAAAGCCTTCCGGCTGCAAAGCATGGGCTATGCCTCGGCGGTGGCAGTTGTGCTGCTGTTGATCGCGCTTAGCGCCAGCATCTTCCAGGTGCGCTTCCTCGGTTCGCGCTTTACGATAGGGGGTTGATTCATGCGCCCCGGCGATTTCGGATGATTATAAGCTTTTCCCATATTTGATGTGTGTAAGGGCGAGCCGCCGGCTCGCCCTTACAAGGCAAGGGAGTTAACGCGGATTGTGAGAGCGACTACGACGGGACGCGCAAGTTCCAAACGCGCTCTTGGCAAGAGCGCGGCCTTCGTCTTCGTTTTCGTTCTGGCGCTTATCTGGCTCGTGCCGATCATCATGATGCTGGTCGTCTCGTTCATGCCGCCCGACCAGCGCGCGCCCCGTTTCGGCGGTCTGCTGATCAGCGGCGTCAGCTTGGATAATTATGTGACCGTTTTTGAAGACGCCGAGATTGTAATGCACTTCTTCAACAGCGCGGCGATTACGATACCCTCGGTCATTCTGGTCGTCATCATCAGTTCGCTGGCGGCTTATGCCCTGGCGCGCCTCCAGTTTTTCGCGCGCGATATCTGGTTTTATCTGTTAATCATGACGCTGATGCTGCCGATACCGACGCTGGTTGTGCCGATCTTTCAGATCAACAAGTCCTTGGGTCTGAATGACAATTACGCCGGTCTGATTTTGCCCTATACTGCGCTGGGGGTACCCTTCGCCATCGTCATTCTGCGCAGCTTTTTCGCCAACTTCCCGATCGAGATAGAAGAGGCGGCGCGCCTTGATGGCTGTACGCGCTTCGGCATTTATTGGCGCATCATGCTGCCGGTCAGCTGGCCCGCGGTAGCCGTAGTTATCATTTGGCAATTCATGACCTCCTGGAACGAATTCATCCTGGCGCTGGTGACGATGAACTCAGTCGATGTAAAACCGCTGACCTTGGTGCCGCTGGTCTACAGCGGTCAATTCATGATGCGCCCAGGACCGATGTTCGCCATTTTGACGCTTATTACGCTGCCGGTGATCGTCGTCTATTATTTGATGCAGCGCTTTATGGTCAGCGGGCTGACGGCGGGCGCGGTGCGAGGGTAGGGCGGCGATGAGCTTGATGGGAATTGATGTCGGCACGACCGGCTGCAAAGTGGTCGCCTTTGACGAGTTGGGCGCGGTGCTGGCGCAGGCCGGGCGCGAGTATCCCCTAGTGAGCCCCAATCCCGGCTGGTACGAGCTTGATCCCGAGCAGGTCTGGTCCTTCATCCGCGAATGCTTGCGCGAGGTCAATGCGCAGATTGAATATGACCCGGTGACGGCGCTGTCGCTGTCATCGCAAGGCGAAGCGATGGCGCCGGTCGCCAAAGACGGGACGATCTTGGCGAATAGCCCGATCAGCTCTGATCGGCGCAATGTGAAGCAGACGGCAGAGATGGAAGCGGCGCTGGGCGCGGAACGCATTTTCGAGTTGACCGGGCAGCCGATTAGCACGATTTATACGATGCCCAAAGTGCTATGGTGGCGTGACCACGCGCCTGAGATTCTGGAACAGACCTGGAAATTCCTCTGCTATGTCGACTTCGTGGCATTCAAGCTGGGTGTGGAGCCGGTCATCGACTACAGCATGGCCGCGCGCACCTTGGCTTTCGATTATCGGACGGAGGATTGGTCGGATGAGTTGCTGGCGGCCGGGCATGTCCGCCGCGATCAGTTGGCGCGGCCGCTTCCAAGCGGCGAGATCATCGGCGAGATTCCAGGCAAACTGGCGGATGAACTGGGATTCAGTGGCTCGGTCAAGGTCGTCACCGGCGGGCACGATCAACCGGCGGGCGCGCTGGGCGCCGGCGTGCTGCAACCAGGCACGGCCATGTTGGCCATCGGCACAACCGAGGCGCTGGTGGCGGTCACCGGCAAGCCGCGAATGGAGATGCTGGAATACAATGTCTCCTGTTATCCGCATGCGGCGCCCGGTCGCTTCATTGCGCTCAGCGGCAACCAGACCGGCGGCCGCCTGCTGCGCTGGTATCGTGATGAGCTGGGCGCGGCCGAACGCGCCATCGCAGAAGAAACTGGGCGCGATGTCTACGATGTTATCGTCGAGCAGATCGACGACGCGCCAGGCGACATGATGCTCCTGCCCTATTTCGTCGGCAGCGGCGCGCTGCACGACGATCCTTCCGCGACCGGTGTGATACTTGGGCTGAACTTTGACAGCAAGCGCGCCGATATCGTCCGCGCCATTCTGGAAGGCTTGACCTATGAGCAGGCGCTCTGCATCCGCAGCTTGAACGAGATCGGCGTCGAAGTCAATCGAATTACGGCGATCGGCGGCGGCTCGCGCTCGGAGCGCTGGATGCAGATAAAGTCCGATATTACGGATCTGCCCATCTCGGTCATCCATACATCGGAGGCGGCCAGCCTGGGCGTGGCAATGCTGGCGGGCTACGCGACTGGCGTCTACAGCAGCTTGGAAGAGGCGGCCCGCCAACTGATCAAGGTGAAGAAGACCTTCTACCCGCGCGCCGAACGAACCGCCCATTATCAGCGGCAACTGACGATATTCGCGGACCTCTACGAGGCGCTGCGTCCGATTTATGCGGCGATGGCTGCGGGCGACTGCTGATGGAGAACGGGCTCACCCGCCACCTTGCAGCCGGCGGCGGCGCTCTTCAATCTGCGCCAGCACGTTGTTGGTGACCTCAGGCTCTTCTTTTTCTTTCTCTTCAAGGCGCGAGATATCGGGTTGCTCGAAATCCTTCGCGTCGATGACAACATCGCGGTCTTTGAATTCGATCTTGCCTTTGGGATTGTTTTCCAGCGACTGCTTCATCTGGCCGACTTGCTGATCTTTGATCGCTTCCACTTCCGCATCGCTGAGTTCGGTTTCTTTCGCTTCGGGTTTGTCCCCGTCCGATTGTGGCGATTCGGCCTTGGGCGCGCCGCCTTTTGCAACTGTGCCTAGCGGCCTCCGCCGTCGGTGTCTCTTTTCGTCTTTTGCCTCGTCCACTCGCTCCCCAGCGCCACCGAGGTCCGCTAGCGCTTCGCCTACCTTGGCCGTCGCCTCGACTGTTTTCTTCGCGCGGCGAAAGCGGCTGAAGATGCCGCGCGCCTGCTCTTCCACTTCATCGGCTGTTGGCGCCGGCGCCTCGCTCAAAGCCCAGCGATACCCAGCGTAAATGCCGGCGCCGACGATCAGGAAGGGCAGCACCGTCTGTATCACCTGCACAAGGATGCTCATCACCGCCAGCGCCGCTAATGTCACCAGCAAGACGATGACGAGTTTTACTGCTTTCTCCTTGTCGAGCTGCATAATCGGCGCTCCTATAACGAGCCAGATGCAAGGCGCGCCGGCGCACGCGGAGGGCGCTGGCAACATATAATGTATTATACGCGATTTGGCGGCAATTGAATGCGGAGTAAATCTTGAGACGCGCGAACATTTGTTGACCCATATCGGTTCGATCTGCGCTACAAGCATGGAAGGTCAGTACATCGCGCCGACTGTAATGCGGCAAGGGGGACCATGCCTGCCAGCAGCGTCATATCACACGCCTTTGTCTTGCCAGACCGAAACTTTTATGAGTGGCTGGCTGTGCTGCGCCCCTATCTCGAGAAGTTCGAGCGGGTGGCGGTCGTTCGTTCGCCGGCTGGCAACAACCTCAATCGATATCGCAACGTCACGGCTGTGGATGCGCCGCTCACCTGGTGGCAGGACTCGGCGCTGACCCATATCCGCCGCGTCTATCCGGCGGTGGTGATGGTCGATGTGATTGCTGTCGATACGCCGGAAGCGCTGGCGCCGATCGTGCGGCGCCGCGTCGAAAATGACGACCGCTATGGCGAGCAGGAAAGCGATCCGCAGCATATTTTTCAGCGATTCGCGCTCGAATGGCCGACGAGCTTCCGGCCGATGGCGGTGCTTGCCCGCTTCAATGATGACCAGTTTGATGGCGAATTGCAGCGCAGCCTGGATCTATCTTCGCGTGAGGACGCCGATATTGTCTGCGCGGCGGCTGGGCGGGTGATCAGCGTCGGCGAGAGCATCAAGGTGGAATCGATCGTCGAAGGGGAGCGCTGGGTGACCACCTACGAGGGACTAAAGAACCGCCATGTCGCGCTTGGCGATGAAGTCGAACCGGGGCAGGTGATCGCAAAGTGCGCCGGCGATCGGCTTGGCATCATCGTTCAGCAGCCGCCTAATGGCGGCGTCAGCCTGCTTGGGCTGGATAACGTGATGAATCCGCGTGATTACATCTACATCCCGCAGCTCCGCGTTCGGCCGCTGGTCGACAACCTGCGCATCCGCAATTTGCCCAGCGCATACGCCAGCGTCATCGGCAATGTCTTCAGCTGGCATCTGCTGGAGCCGCAGGAGCACCACGGACGCGCAATCGAAAAGGTCGGCAATGAGGGGAGCTGGCTAAAGGTCCGCGCCGTCTCGGGCGTGGAGGGCTATGCCGCCGCCTGGCTCCTGCGCGCGACCACGCAGAAAGAGGGCGAGGAGACCTTCCCCGGCGTCAATCCGGTTGGCGTCAACCTAGATATATTCCATCCGCTTGGCGCCCCGGAAGCCTCCCGCCTCGGTGATATGGGCTGGGTGCGCTTCGGCTACAACGTATCAAACATGCGCGGTTCAGAGGATATCAAAGCCGCCTTCAGCCGCTACTTGCCGCATGTAGAAGCTTATCGCGAAGCCGGCTACCGGGTCGTTTTCACCACCAGCCACCAGACCTATGGCGAAGGAAAAGCCGAGTTCTGGCCCTGGTCACAGATGACCGATGCCAAGTGGCGCGTCTTGATCGGGCGATTCGCCGATATGATGGCGGAGATATCGGCTCAATGGGCCGGGCGCGGCTTGGTCGCCGCCTGGCAAGTATGGAATGAGCCGGACTCGTTGAGTGGCGTGGCATCGGTGCCACTGAGCGCCAGAAACTACGGCATCATGTTCGCCCAGGTATATCGCGCGATCCGCAGCGCTGATAGCACCGTCCGCATCATTACCGCGGGCTTCAACAGCGGTCCGCAGCGCGGCAGCGCTTATGCCCGGCAGATGCTGGCGGTTATGCCGGACGATGTGCGGCCCGATGGCTTGGCTTTTCACCCCTACGGGCGGGGCGTCAACGGTCATCCATATTACGCCATGTTCGGGCATATCGACGAGTCCGTTTGGGCGTATAGCTCGGTCTTGCCGGACAAGCCGCTTTGGATCACCGAGTGGGGCGTTCTCGATCGTCCGAACGATAATCCAGCCCAAATCGCCCGCTACGCGACAGAAATGATCCGCTATCTGAAACGTCAGTATCCCGGGCGGTTCGCGACCTTGATTTGGTACGCCTGGGCGCAGGGCATGCATAATGGCTTTGGTTTGGTTGATCAAAACAGCAAGCCGCGGCCCCCATTGACCGAGCGCTTTCTCAAGGTGTGACGCGGCGCATTGCTTGCGTTCGTCAAAGTTTGCCGAGAACAACGATTACGCGCTATCATCCATAGAGGAAAACGTGGCGAAAGAAAAACGATCATGTTACGACGGTTTCTCTTCCTTACCTCTGTGCTCTTCATTGTCATCGCCGCCATGCCCGCTGTTGTAGCGCAGGCGGAGTGTGATTTCAGTTTCTCGAACTATGCCCGCGCGCTTCAGTTGCACGATATGGGTGATTTCGAGCGCGCGCTGCAACATTACCATTGCGCGCTGCAGGAGGATCCGGATGACGCGATCATCCCGATTCTGATCGAAAGCGTCCATGACGAAATCGCCATTGCGCCATCCGCCTGGTCGCGCGATCGCGATGCGGCGCGCGCGGTCGCTTGCGATCCGGCGCTGGATCACGCTTTGCTCGGCATTGAGGCGCATGAGGCTGGTGATGACAATCTGGCGCTGGTTCACCTGTATTGCGTACTGTTAAGTGATCCGACGCACGTCGATGCGCTCTATCTTACGGGCACAATTTACTTCAGTCGCGGCGAAACGCGCGATGCGAAACATTACTTCGATCGGGCTGACCGCGCCGCCGCCGCTCAAGTTGAAGACGAAGATTTGCTGGTCTATTTGCTGGGCGGTGACGCGCGCAGCGTGCTTAAACAGGTAGATTTGGACTCGCTTACGCTTACATCGCCCGATCCGGGTGAGACGGGCGAGTATTTTCCGCCGGGGCAAGCGTTCTTGTCGACTTCATTCAATCAGGTTTGGGCTCGCCGGCATGGCAATGATGCGGGGGCGCGCCCGCCGGCGCAAGTGACTTCGCGCGAGTCCATCATGCAATTGGAGCGCGCTCTGGCGCAGGCGCCGACCCGTGCCGACCTGCGCTGCGAGTTGGGGCGACTCTACCTGGCGCGCGGAGATTATGGCGCCGCTTATAAGCATTTTACCGATCTGATAACCGAGACGCTCGGCGACCATTGTTCGGGCGCGGATATCGATACCGCGGCGAAGACGGATGCGCCTCCCGCTATAGCGGAATGGGAGCGGGCGCTGGAGCGGGATCCGACGCGCGTTGATCTGCGCTGTGAATTAGGGCAACTCTATTATGCGCGTGGCGATTTCGCCGCCGCCTATTCTCACTTCTCGTATCTGACCCGCGAGACGCTGGGCGACTATTGCGGAAGCTAGAATCGGGACAGCCGACCGCGGACCGGTCCGTCTTCGACCGCCGCTGCATTATCAGCCGCGCCCAGGCCGCTTGTTTGCGATTTCGTTATATTGCCGCAAGGAATCCGTTACCTCGGCTTCATTATTGGCGCTTAAGCTGGGAACAAGTGAATGTCTGAGAGAGCGTAGAAATTTGCTCTCTGAGTTTTGTCTTGGGAGGACAGAAAGCATGAAGAGTCTGTCAATAATTCTGATGGTGGCTTTGTTGTTGATGGGAGGCTTGGCGCAGGCGCAACAGCGTACGCCCAAACAGTTGTTTGAGGGTGAAACGCTGGCGCCAGAATTCCCGACCGATTTGGACTGGATCAACGTCGAAAACCCGCTGACCATGAGCGGTCTCGTGGGCAAAATCGTCATCTTCGATTTCTGGACCTACGGCTGCATCAACTGCCTGCACGTCATACCGGTGTTGGAGCAAGTAGAGCAGAAATTCGCCGATGAGGTGGTCGTGATCGGCGTGCATTCAGCCAAGTTCGAGAACGAGGGGCAAACGGAGAACCTGCGCCAGATCGTGCAGCGTTACGGCATTCACCATCCGGTGATCAACGACAATGAATTCGCGGTTTGGCGCAATTACGGCGCGCGCGCCTGGCCCACGATCGCTATCGTTGATCCGCGCGGCTATTGGGTCATACGGCAGTCCGGCGAGATCCCCTTTGAAGCATTCGACAATTATCTCTCCGGCATGATTGAATACTACGATGAGCAAGACACAAGCATCATCGACCGGACGCCGCTTGAATTGGCGCTGGAGGGCGCGGGCGATCCGGGCACGCCGCTGCTTTATCCGGGCAAAGTGCTGGCTGATCCCGCGGGCAACCGTCTATTCATCGCGGACAGCAGCCATAATCGCATCGTCATCGCCGACCTGAATACGCATGCGGTGGTCGACATCATCGGTTCCTCGGCCCGCGGGGCAGAAGACGGCAGCTTTGAAAGCGCCACATTTGACAAACCGCAAGGCATGGCGCTGTACGGCGAGCTGCTCTACATCGCCGATGTCAACAGCCACGCCATTCGCCTCGCTGATCTGGCTGAGCGCAAGGTGACGACGGTGGCGGGCAATGGCATCATGGGGCGGCAGCGCTTGCCCTTCGGTGTGCCGATTGACGCGCCGACAACGGTCTCGCTGCGAAGCCCCTGGGATCTTGAATTTGATGACGAGGGTCGGCTGCATGTTGCGATGGCGGGCACGCATCAACTCTTTATTTATGAACCGGAGAGCGGCGTTCTCTACCCATCGGTTGGCAATGGCGGGGAAGCCAATCTGAACGATGTCAGCCTTGCCGACAGCGAGCTGGCGCAGCCGAGCGGTCTCTATTACGCCGGCGCTGGCAAGCTCTATTTCGCCGATAGCGAATCGAGCACGATCCGCCTGGCCGACTTCGATAAGGACCTGGTAACCGTTGTATCGGGGACGAACAACAACAGCCTCTTTGAATTCGGCGACATCGATGGCGAGCTGGGTGTGAATCGCCTGCAGCACGCCTTGGGCGTCGACGGCGGACCCAATGGCGATATCTACATCGCCGATACCTACAACAGCCGCATAAAGGTGATTGGGGCGGACGAGACCGGGACCAATACCGTCTTTGGCTTGGGTGGGCTGGGCGGATATGCCGATGGTGATGCGACGGCCGCCGAGTTCGACGAGCCTGGCGGCATCAGTTACGCCGATGGCATCCTCTACGTCGCCGACACCAACAACCACGTCATTCGCTTGATCGACCTGGAAACGGGCTTAGTCGATACGCTCGAATTCGCAAATCCCGAGGCGCTCGTTATCGATGCCGCGGTGACTCTGCTGGGAGGCAACCTGGCGGGTGATGAAGTCATCGAATTGGACCTGCAGCTTCTTGCGCCGGGCGAGGGCGCCTTGCGTCTTTGGCTGGAGTTTCCGGACGAATACAAGATCAATCCGCTGATCGACAGCCGGCTTGATGTGCGATCGGATGGCGGTTTCAGCGCGACCGGGACGGTGACGGATGCCAATTCCAGCCTGTCGGTAGACGTGGGCGAAGGCGAGGGCGCGCTCTACGCGGACCTGACGCTCTATTACTGCCGCGAAGGCGAAGAGGCGCTCTGTTTTATCGAAGAGGTGAACTGGGTGATTCCCTACGAAGCGAGCGCCGAATACGAGCGGTCGGAAGTAACTCTTTACCGGGACATTTTCGCGCCGAGTCTGTAGTCGATCAAGAAGTTGTGTTTGCGCATGTGGGCGACCCAAGGGGCGTCCCTACAGTATCATCTGAATGATGGATTTGTACGGGCGAGCGACCTGCAGTGTCTACGCGCAGCGGTGGCTCGCCCTTGTGTTTGGTCTAGTGCGCGCGGGCGACCTATGGCGCCCCTGCGCTTCTATTCGTCGGTGAGGATTATTTCTCCCGGACGACAACGCTGCCTTCCCGAACCTCGCCCCCTCGCACGAAACGCGTGCTGACTTCGCTCCCCAATTCCAGCCGCGCGAGAGTCACTTGCAGTTCGTCGATATGCTCGACCGATTCGCCGTCCAGCGCCGTAAGGATATCGCCAACCAGCATGCCCGCGGTGGCGGCCGGGCTGTCCGCCTCGATTGATACGACCAGCAGGCCAGCGTCCTGACCCAGCGATTCGGCGACGCTGTCGGGCAGCTGCGCCGTTTGGACGCCGATGCCCAAGTAGCCGGTCTTGATTGCTCCATCGGCTAGCAGGGCGGCGACCGATTTGCGCAGCACATCAACCGGGACAGCCGCGCTGACACCGCCGCCGAAGCCGGATGTATTCATGCCGTGCAGCGCGCCGTCTGCGCCCAGCAGCGGTCCGCCGGAAAATCCCGGATACATGGTGACATCGGTCTGAATAAAGCGGTCGGCCAGGAGCATGCCCCAGTTTTCGCCTTCCCAAGCCATCCACTTCTTCCATTTCCACTTGCTCTTCTTCCAGGCTCGCTTGTCGCCCGTGCCTTTGGCGAAAGTCTGTCTCATGCGCCGGCGCCGGCGAGTCAGATTGCCGGGATTGACCAGCCCGCTGACGATGCCGAACGTCGCTTTGATTTGCTGACGCGGGCGCCCCAAAGCGAAGACGAGGTTACCCACACGCAATTCCTCATCGCCCGAAGCGATTGCCGGTCTTAGCGAGCCATCCACGCTCAGCAGCGCCAGATCGTTGCGCGGGTCGCGCCCGAGCAGCTTCGCCGCCAGCCGGCCGCCATCGGGCGTGCCGATCGTTATATCGTCTTCAATCTCCACCACGTGATGCGCGGTCACGACCAGATTCTCCGCCCAGGCGATTCCGGTCGCGGGAAAGCGCCGCCGCGCTTCCACCCGCAGGACGCTCGGCGCGGCAGTTTCCACCAGCGCCGCCATCTCGGACGAGATACTCCTTAAGGCATTTGTCACTGTTTCCTCCATTCGTTTCTTTCGTTGCTTCCATCTTGCCATGCCTTGACGCGGCGATAAATCACACTTTTGGGCGGGATGCGCCTAGCCAAATGTACAGGTTCGCGCAAGAAGCGGAGATTCTTAGCCCAAGCGGCTATGCTAGAATGGCGTCGTTTTCGGCAGCGGGAGGCATGTTCTTGTCGCTAAAGCAATTGACCGCGCTTTTCGCCTTGGCCGCTATCTGGGGCGCGTCGTATATATTCATACGCATAGCGGTAGAGCCTGTGGGACCCGTCATGCTCATGTTTATCCGCGTGGCGCTGTCAGGGTTGATCCTGCTCGGATACGCCCGGCTGCGCCGACAGCAGTTGAACATCCGCGGACATTGGCGCCAATTCATCGTCTTGGGATTTTTGGGCTCGGCGCTGCCATTTACGCTGATCGCTTGGGCTGAACTAACCGTCACCGGGTCAATGGCGGCGATTCTAATGTCGGCCACGCCGCTTTTCACCACCTTTGTGGCGGCGGTCGGCTTGGGCGAAGCACTGACGCCACACAAGCTGATCGGCGCCATCCTGGGTATCGTCGGCGTATCGATCACCGTCGGCGGCAGTCCGCTTGCCCTGGATACCCGAACGATTGCGGCAACGCTGGCATTGCTGGCCGCCACCCTGAGCTACGCCATCGGCGGTGTTTACGCCAAGCACTGCTTCCAAGGCTTGGACAATCTGTCACTGTCAACCGGTCAGTTGCTCTTCGCGGCGCTGATACTGGCGCCGGCTTCAGTGGTGGATCTTCCTTTGCCTGAGGTCTCGTCCTTTGTTCTTATGGCGACGCTGGCGCTGGTGGTCCTTTGTACCGCCTTCGCCTATCAACTTTATTACTACCTGGTCATCAGCGCCGGTCCGCTTCAGGCGCTGACGGTAACCCTGCTCATACCTGTGTTTGGTCTGGTTTGGGGCGCGCTCTTGCTGGGGGAGAGCATCAGCGCGGGCATGATTATCGGCTTGGCAGTCGTGCTGTTCAGCGTGGGCTTGGTGACTGGCATGATCTCGCCGCGGCGGCGCCAATTGGCAAAATGAAATCCCTCCCCCGGCTGCAAACGCTGCCAAGATTATCAGCGCGAGCGGAGGAGGGATGCTTGAGGTTTATCGGCGAAACTGCCAGCCCTACCTGAAGCAGGCAATCCTCGCAGCTACATATTGAGGGCGTCGTACCCCGGACCTTGCGTGAAGAAGTCGTAGTTGGGAGCGATATCAGGTGTGAGATCGACAATATCGCCTTCTTCATGCTCGATGATCACCTTGGTGTCGAAGGGTACGCGCTCTTGACCTGCCATCATCTCGTATTCGGAGGAGACCTCTTCTTCGACGAAGATGGCTTCGTAGGGGCACTCGGGGATGCAAGCGCCGCAGTCGATGCAGGTATCCGGATCGATGTAATACCATGGCCACTCGTTTTCCGGTTTGCCAGCAATGATGCACTCGACCGGACAGACTTCCACGCAGGCGCCGTCGCGCAGACACAGGCTAGTGATGATATGGGTCATTTTACTTCTCCTTAGTCGTCTCGACCGTGTGACAAAACGATCTCGCAACCGAGAATTAGATTACTTTAGCATATCATACGACATAGTAGCGCAATCTGCATCACCTTGCTAGCCTTGCAGTGTCTATGCGCACCTGACTTCAATGATTTTAACCTGGATTATCAATTAGTTTAACTCCCTTTGTGCAAATTGTCACTATCGGATTTCTGATTCTAGCGCTCGAGTCTTACGGCGGTTTCCTGCTCAAGCATTCGCCCTTCGCTAGCAGACGCCTCTCTCGCTTGAGGCATATTGTTTCTCTGCTATAATCGCCTTGTCTGCACACGGCCGGCGAGCGGCCATTTGCGGGCGATGCGCGCGCAGATTTGACATGTCGCGGGCCGACCAAGAATGGCTCCAGTAGCTCAGGGGATAGAGCATTGGTTTCCTAAACCAAGTGTCGCAGGTTCGAATCCTGCCTGGAGCGATATGCTCCGATACAATCTTGCAACGGACGCCGCGCCCTTTGACATTGCTTGCAGAATTTGGAAGTGTATCCTTTTCGGTTGAAATAGGTAAATTGCATCCACCTGACAGTCTGTAGG
>JAPOYT010000097.1 GCA_026706445.1 Chloroflexota bacterium | reverse complement strand
GATTGATGCCATAGCGCTTGGCCAGCTTCCTTATGCTCTCTTGACTATTTTGTATTGCTCGGCGGGTTGCCGCTGTCGTTGTGGCGCGAGGGTGGAGAACCTGTCCCATAATGCTTCCTTTAGCTCATTGGAAAGAGTACCATTATAATCCAAGACCATACACCTAGCTTGCTGGGGAAGGGGCCGGGGGATGGGGTTTGCCGCTCGCAACGTAAACTGGGGCGGCGCCTCGGTGCCCCCGCCACGCTCGGCGGACATCAAAGGCGTTTGGGATATATGCTATCCCGACAGGGGATCGAGCGGCAGCCCGCTAGGTACCTCGCTTGGGGTGATATGGCTTAGGTCGCGCGCCGCCGGATCCGTCAGCGATAGCAGGAACTCCACGAGATCCGCTACGTCATCTTCGTTTACAGGCAATCCCGCTTTCATCGGACCCGCGACCGTATGCGCCTGACGCTCAAAATCATAAGGAAGCACGCTATCGCGGAAAGCGCGCGGAAGCTGCCGCGCGGGATCATAGACCATATTCGCGCGCCAGGGATCGGCGTGGTGCCAAATCACTTCTTCCAGCTTGGCGTAGGCGCCGCTGTGAAAATAGGGCGCTGTCAATTCCGCATTGCGCAGGCTCGGCGTGCGGAATCGATACTGGTCGCGATAATCAAAGCTCACATTCGCCCGGCCAAGGTCGTCATTGCCATCGATTCCGTTGTCTTTGCCCGGTCCCAGCTGAGGCGCGAGCAAATTGTGGAAGCCTAAATCGGTGAATAGATCGCCGCTGTGGCAAGCCGCGCAATTGACCTCGCGCGTGGCCGCGCCAAAGAACAGCAGCGCGCCGCGCTTTTGCCTGTCGCTCAAGGCTTGCGAATCACCCGCCACATAATCGTCCCAGGGCGATTCCGTAAAAATCAACTGCTGCTCAAATGCCGCAATCGCTTCGCCCAATTGCCGAATCGTGATATGCGGACTGTCAAAGGCGCTGGCAAATCGCCGCGCGTATTCTTCGGTGCCGCGCAGACGCTCCAGCAAGCGCAGGCGGATGACCATCGGCGGAAAATCGCCAAATGCGACGCCAGCCATTTCGTGCTGCGACGTGATCGGGAAGAGCGCTTGCGCCAGCAGCGGATCTTCCAAATCGAGAGCGTTGATGGCGTCTTCCGGCGTCCGAACAATCTCTTCCGCGGGCCTCCGCTCAACCCGCCCATCCCAGAACTGAGTGCTCAGCAGCGCGCTGTTGATAATCGACGGGCTGTTTCGGGGAATGAACACATCAATAAAGGGATTGACGATGGCCTCGCCATTTGTCGCGCCTGATGAAAGGTCTGCTTGGATAAGTTTGCGGAAAACGCGGCTTTCTCCCAATCCATGCCCGCCAGCGCCAATCGGCAGTACGCGTCCGTCAGTCATGGCGAATTCCGGATGGTGGCAGGTGGCGCAGGCGATATTCTGATCGCCCGACAGGATTGGGTCAAAAAACAGGTCGCGCCCCAAACGCGTCAGTTCGCTATCCGGCGCTTTGAGCTCCTGCCCCGGATAAGGCTGTAGACCATGTCTATTGATCACCGCGCGCAAGGCCCGATCCAGATCCCGAATCTCTTTTGAAGTCGCGGTCGGCTTGTCGCCTGGCGGGTAGCGCTGAGGCTGCTGCGGCTGTCGTTCAAAGCTTACGCCCAGGACGCGCCCGGCATACGTTTCGCTGATGTAAAGCCCGCCGTCCGAGAGCGGCAGCAAAGCAGTGGGAAAGTGAAGCTCTTCAAGCACCGTCTCCAGCGTACCGTCGCCGCCAATGCGGCTGAGCCGCCCGCTCGCTCCCCCCTGATACAGAGCGCTGAAGCAGTCGCTGCGCGGCGCCAAAGCAGCAAACTCCAGTATCCAAACATCACCCTTCGCATCAACCGCGACATCTACCGGCATGTTCAAGCCGTCAACCACAGTCCGCTGCCGTCCATCGCTCGTGACTTCAACCAGTTTCCCGCTGTTGGAAACATGCGGGCAGCCACCGAAAAGCGTCACATAAAGCGAATCGCCGCTCTGCGCCAGCCCGGTCGGGAGCGCTTCCAAACGGCCTCCGTCGTGCGCCGGGTTCTCCAGCGCGGCAAAACGATGCAGATAGCGCAGCGAGCCATCCTCGCTTTCCGTCACCAGTCCATTACCCGCCGCATCAGTCAATACGGGCGCGCCATCGTTGCCGAAGACGATGTCGAAGGGATGCAGCAAGAACAGGTCGCCGCGGCTGGCTTGGCGTCGGCTGAGATCGCCGGGACCCAAGGGTGAATTCGGCAATTCCCGCGCCAAAGCGCCGGGCAATTCATAAAGCTGGGCGCCGGCCAAAGCCACAATCAGCGTCTCGGCATCAGGCGAGACCGCCACCACCGGCGCGCTTAGCAAATTGCCTTTGGAAAATGTGCTGGGAATCCTGGAGATCAACCGCCCCAGGCGACCATCCCGATCCAGCAAACTGATGCCGGCGCTGCGCTCGCCGTGCCCGCCAGCCTCGGCGATCAATACCGAGCCATCGCGCAAGAGCGCCATGCCCGCGGGATAATAGAGACCCTCAGCAACAGTGGAGATCGACGGCTCGTCTTGCGCCTGACCAGCGATGATGGTCAAAGCAGCCAGGATGGTAAAGGCGAATATTCGGAAAAGCATCACACCAAGCCCGATCCTGCTTGACATTTGCTGCGATTTTACCACCAAATCACAGGTATAGTGTAATTTTCTGTGCTGCTGTTAATGGTATCCAAGCTTCAGCCTGGCCGGATTCGGCTGATGGTCTCCTCCCTCAGCCCATCAGCGGAAGCCGCATGCGATTGCTGGTGTAGTCCTCTTTGAGCCAGGCGTAATCCGGATCATCATAAGGCGGCGTTTTGCGATCATCATCAATCAGCTCGCCCGCCAGGTAATTCAAGAAATATAGATTCGAGCCAGGCGCCGCCGCGGTGGAATGAAAACCTTGCGTCACCAAGACCAGGTCCCGATCGCGAACGGCGAAGATTTCCTCAAAGTCCTCATCGCGCCGATAATTGCGATGCAGCGCCACGCCATTCGCTGGCTCCGTGCGAAAGTAGTAAGTCTCATCGAGATGCGCCGAGCCGCCGTAGCCGTCGTGGCAATGCGGCGGATAACCCGACCAGGCGCCGCCCGGCACATAGACTTCGTACAATATCAGCCGCTCGGCCGGCAACGGATGCGCCAGCGTATGATGCACCTGTCGCCGCGCCGCCCCGCCGCCCCGCACCTCGGCGCGGATCTCATCGGGCGCAAACAGCCGCAACGGATACCTGCCTTCGGCCCGCGCCGCCCCAATGGCAAACTCAAAATCGCCGTCGGTGATGACGCCAAATTCCTGCCCCGGCGGCAGGTATAAGACCGAAGGTTTTTCCACAAACACGCCAGCGCGGCGCAGGGCAAAGTCGCCAGCGCCCGTTTGGACTGTGCCCGCGCCTTCAAGCGGTACAAGCGCCAGCTCCGTTCGTTCGGTATTGTGCAGATACACCTGCTGACCGGTGATTCTGACTATGCGAAACGAAAGATACTGCCAGTTCGCCGATTCCGGTGTGACATCAAGAACGATCATTTCAGCGGTTTTCGATTTCAGATGATTGCTCATTGACCAGTTGTCTCCTCGTTTCGCATGAACGCTTCCACCTCGCGCCGATACGGGAGCGCCCGCGCGCAGCCATGGCGCGACACAACCAGCGCGCCGCAGGCATTGGCGAAGCGCGCCGCCTCTTCCCAGCCCCAGCCCCGCGCCCAACCGTAAATTAGGCCGCTGGCGAAGCCATCGCCGGCGCCAACGGTATTGACAATCTCAACGGGAAAACCCGGCACATCCGTAAACCTGTCGCCGGCATACAGACGCGCGCCGCGGTCGCCGCGTTTCAGCGCCAGCAGCGCATCATTTTCGCCGGCGTAAGATTGCAATAGCTCATGCAGCCCCGCCGCGTCGGTCACGCTTGCCCCTGCCATGACCGCTTCCGGCGTCGGCGAAAACGCCGCGTAGAATTCTTCCTCCGTGCCAATGATGACATCGCAGAGCGGCAGCATTCGTCGAAGATGCAAACCGAAAGCCAATGCGTGAGACCACTGATCGGGCCGCAGATCGAGATCAATGAACGTGGTTATGTCCCGCCCAGAGGCCTGCTCCGCCAAGAATAGGCTTACGTCCTGAGCGCCGCCGCGGCTCAGCGCCGTGCCGGAAAGCGAAAGCGCCCGCGTTTCATCAAGCGGCAGCTCTTTGGCTTCTTCAATCGTTATGTGAATATCAGCCGGATTCTCCCGGTAAAAGAGCAGCGGAAAGCGGTCAGGCGGCTGCACGCCGACCACCGCCATGCCCGTTCGTCTTTCCGGCTTGATGCCGACAAAGTCTATGTTCACTCCTTCGTTCTGTAAGTAGCGGAACGCGAATTGACCCACCGGATCAGCGCCGACAGCGGTGAAGGCAATCGCGTTCAATCCCAGCCGGCTCGCCCCAATCGCGATATTGACCGGGCTGCCGCCGACGCCGGTTTCGAAGCCGGTGATGTCCTGGAATTCGGCGCCAATGTCGAGGGCGAATAAATCCATCGACACGCGCCCGACCGTGATCAGATCGTATTTCATTCGTAGGCCCGCCCGATGAGCGCGAGCAGCCTGCCCTCTTCGATTTCTCGCAGATTCTGGCTGACCTTTTCAGCCAGTCCGGGCGCCCCGCTCAAGTCGCGATCCCATAACGCCTCGTTTCCCAGAACAGCTTGCGCGAGCGCCTCAGTCGAATCGGTTGTTGCCCATTGCTTTTTGAACCAGGACAAGACTTCGGCATCGTCATTCAGCGGAATCGACGCGCCGCGCCATTCACCGCGATATAAGCGGATGAAGGCGGCGAAAGCGAGAACCAGACGTTCAGGCAGTTGGCTGGTCTCGTCCAGATAAGCCAACATAGACGGCAGTATCCGCTCTTTCACCTTAGACGAGCTATTCAGCGCGATTGTCAGCAAGCGATGATGTATACGCGGATTGCGAAAGCGGTCGAAGACATCGCCCGCGAAAGACTCCAATTCTCCTCGTGGTACTTCCGTCACCGAGGGAATCACCTCCTGGAAGATCAGATCGCGGATGAAGGAGGCAAGCGCCTCGTCCTCCATCGCCTCGCGCACCGAATCTATGCCGAGCAAGATGCCAAGCGGCGTCATCGCCGTATGCGCCCCGTTCAACAGGCGCACCTTGATCGTGCGATAGGGCGCGGCATCGTCAACGACTCTTACGTTGAGGGGCGTCCGCGTTTTGTCCACCGGAAACTCCGCCAGCAGGCTCGGCTCGGCTTCAATGATCCAACTGTGGTAGCGTTCGCCGGCCGCCAGCAAGCGGTCCTCATACCCCAGCTGCGCGAACAAGCGCTGAGCGTCCGCCTGCGGAAAGCCCGACACAATGCGATCCACCAAGGTATTGCAAAAGACGTTATGCGCTTCTATCCAGGCGGCGAAACCCGGCGCCAGCTGCCAGCGCGACGCGTATT
The DNA here is from genome assembly GCA_026706445.1 of Chloroflexota bacterium. GTDB lineage: Bacteria > Chloroflexota > Anaerolineae > Aggregatilineales > Phototrophicaceae > UBA6055. Next base: position 8,069 of record JAPOYT010000097.1, on the reverse strand, counting down.
CAATTATGATCTCTCGCAGGCGAGTCGCGTTGTCGACGATTAACTCGGTCGGGATGATGATGCAGCCTAGATCCGGCGCGCCGTCAAAGTGTCGAAATCGCTCATAGAGGAAGCGCGTCAGCTTGGCGGGAAATGTCGCCGGCGGTTCATCCGCAAGCGCGTCATCGGCGGAAAAGACGATGCCGGATTCGGTAGTATTCGAGAAGATGAAGCGAAGATCCGGCTGACACGCCAAAGCCAGATAAGCAGCGAAGTCTCGATAGGGATAGGCCACCCGCTGAACAGCGCTGATCAGCCGCGTCTCTTCGACGACCTCTCCCGCTTGAAACCCGTGCAAATGGGTCGTGAACAGGCAATCTTGTTCATCCAGCTCGCCATAAGTCCCTGGCGTCGCCTTTACAATCACCACGCCACTGGCGAAGTCGGTTTCGGCATTCAGCACATCCACCACCCAATCAACAAATCCGCGCAAGAAATTGCCGCCGCCAAATTGAACAATGCGCTCGGGATAGAATTTTCTGTCGGGATGAAGCCGGTTAGAAAGCTGAGGGGGCATGAAAATCAGTCCAATCGATAAGTCGTTTTCGCCAGGTCGTAAGCAAGCGCGCGAATCATGTCGAAGGCGTCTTCCTCGTCGATGAAACCTCGCGCGAGCTGCCCCGCCAGCCAGTCGGCGCAGACACGACGCCAAACATCGTGCCGCGTCGGAATCGACGGATAAGCGCGCGTATCGTCATTGAAGCCGGCCAAATTGTAAATTCCGGCCGTTTCCACCACCGCGTCCAGGAAGCGAGTCATGCCCAGCCAACTATCGAAGAACCACCAGGGCGGTCCCAGACGCAGAATCGGATAATGCCCGGCGAGCGGCGCCAGTTCGCGGCTGTAGGCGGTCTCATCCAGGTTGAAGAGCGCGAGCGTCAGATCGGGATGATTGCCAAAGCGATCCAGCAGCCCCTTCAGGTTCTTGGTGAATTCGCTGCGGATCGGAATATCCGCGCCCATATCGCGTCCGTAATGGGCGAATATCGACGGATTATGATTGCGATATGAGCCGACATGCATTTGCATCACCAAGCCGTCTTCACTGCTCATCCGCGCCATCTCGACCAGCATGTGCCCGGTGAAACGGGCAGCGTCCTTCGCTGTCGCTTCTCCGCGCAGCGCCCGCTCGAATATCGCCTGAGCATCGCTGGCGCTTAAGGTCTCCGTCCAAGCCGTTGACGCGGCGTGATCGGTCGCCGTCGCGCCCATCGACTTGAAGAAGGCGCGCCGCTGCTCCAGCGCCTGAATATACGACGCGTAGTCCCGTACTGCGATGCCGGAGACATCGCTCAGCAAGTCGATATTCGCGCGCCAGCCGTCCGTATCAATATTGACGACGGCATCGGGCCTGAAGGTCGGAATGACGCGCCCGCCCCAGCCCGAATCGCGAATCGCCTGATGATGCGCCAGCGCATCAGTGGCTGCATCCGTGGTCGCCAGCGCCTCGATATTGAAACGCTCAAACAGCGCCCGCGGACGAAACTCGGCGCGTGAGAGACGTTCTTCCAGCGCATCGTAGATGGCGTCGGCATTGCGGCTGCTGATCTTGAGGTGAATGCCGAAGACATCGGCCAATTCATCGCGCAGCCAGATGCCGGTCGGCGTCGCCCGAAAAAGATGCCAATTTGCGCATACCGTCCGCCAAATCACCCGATGATCCGCCGTGGTGACAGCGTTTATGTCTCTCCCTAGTTTACTGGGGGGAGATTTAGAGGGGGGTAAAATCGGTATCCCAAGCTCATCCAGCGAGATGCCCTGCGAATACAACATGCGGAAGATGTAATGGTCGGGGATAATCAGCAAATCAACCGGGCTGCCAAATTGATAATGAGGGTCGGCGAAGACGCGCGGATCGACATGGCCGTGCGGGCAGATCAGAGGCAGACCCTTGACCGAATCGTAAAGCGCAAGGGCGGCGCTGTTCCGCGCTGGATCGGATGAGAAGTAGCGGTTTTGCATAGGCGGCGCTCGCGGCGGTATGTGATTAAGCGCAGCCAATTCTACCGCGTCGCTGAAAGTCCGCCACAGTCAATAAAATGGCGATTGCAAATGTGAGCTGAAGGGCGTCTGCGCCACGCCCGCTACTGCGCCAGCGCCGGCGCGCCATTTTCCTTGTAGAGGTAGCAGGCGACCGTCTGCCCGTAGCCACCAGCATAATCGCCCGGCGTCGTGCCGCACTCGACCATCGCATGGGGGCAGCGATGACGGAACAGACAGCCGGCGCGGTCGCCGCTTGGCGACAATTCTTCCAACGGAATCTCAACCGTGCCCTCCCAGCGCCGCTCCGGGTCAGGCCGCGGTATGGAGCTCACCAGCAACTGCGTGTAAGGATGCTGCGGATGCTGAATCACGGTGGACGCCTCGCCGACTTCGACCACGCGACCGCGATAAAGTATAAGAATCTGGTCGCTTATTTGGTGCGCCGTCGCCAAGTCATGGGTGATGTACAGCAGTGAAATGCCGAATTCATCGCGCAGCTCTTTGAGCTTGGTCAAGATGTTGGCGCGCAGCGAGGCGTCAATCATCGAAACCGGCTCATCGGCGACAATGATCTTTGGCTGCAGCAGCAGACTGCGCGCGACCACGATGCGCTGGCGCTGCCCGCCGCTCAGTTGATGCGGGTAGCGTCCCAACACTTCCCCGGCGCGCAAGCCCACCTTGTCCAGCGCTTCTTCCATCATCGTTCGCGCTTGCGCCCGATCCTTCGCCAGCTTGAAGGTCCGTATCGGCGTCATCAGCAAGCGATCAATGGTGTAGAAGGGATTGTAAACCGCAAAGGGATCCTGAAATATCGCTTGCACTTCGCGCCGATAATCGCGTCTTTCCTGCTTCGCCATCGCCCACAGATCCCGACCCTTGTACACGACGCGCCCGCCGGTCGGCTTCAGCATAGCCAGCCCCAAGCGCGCCAGGGTCGTCTTGCCGCTGCCGCTTTCGCCGGCGATGGCGATGATCTTCGGCTCGTCGGCGCGTATATGCAAATCAAGCGCCTCCAAAGCCACAACGCCAGCCGGATTGCGTTTGTTGCCGCCAAAAGCCATGGTGACATTGTCGAATTCCAGCAGATGCTTTGCTTTCACGAGACCTGCTCTTCCACCAAATGGCAAGCCGCTCGCCGGTCTTCCCTGATGTTTCGCAACAGGGGGATCTCTTGTTCGCAGCGCCCCTCCGCAATCGGACAGCGCGGATGAAAGGCGCAGCCGGAAGGCAGCTCGAGCAGGGAGGGTTGGCTTCCCGGGATAGCCGCCAGCTCACGCTTCTCTTCCGGCGATGGCAGCGAATTGATTAGCAGTTGGCTGTACGGATGCTGCGGATCACTAAAGAATGATGATATCGGCGCGACTTCGACCATCTTGCCGGCGTACATCACCGCCAGCCGATCGGCTGACTGCGCCATCAGCCCCATATCGTGGCCGATGATAATCATCGCCGCGTTCAGTTGTTCTTGCACATCGTTCAGCGTCTGCATGACGACCCGCTGCACCACCACATCGAGCGCGCTTGTCGGCTCGTCAGCGATGATGACGCTCGGCTCCAGGATGATCGCCAGCGCGATGCAGACACGCTGCTTCATGCCGCCGCTCAACTCGTGCGGATACATCTCGGCCACGCTATCGGGCAGGCCCACCCGACCCAATAGCTCAGTGATATGCTTGGCAATCTGGCGCCGCGTCCAGCCCCGTTCGTGCGCCTCGATCGCATCAGCCATCTGATGCTTGATCTTCACCACCGGATTCAAGGAATTCATCGACCCCTGCGGGATCAGCGACAGCTTGCTCCAACGCGTCTGTCTTATTTCTTCCCGCTCGAGCGCCAGGATATCGCTGCCATCCAGAATCGCTTCACCACCCATGATGTAAGCCGGTGGCTTGTGCAGCCGCATCAGCGCCAGCGCCAACGTCGTCTTTCCCGAGCCGGATTCGCCGACGACGCCGAGCCGTTCGCCCGGATAGAGCGAAAACGACACATCATCGACCGCTTTGACCTCTTGCCCGCCGGTCATGTAGGAGACGCGCAGGTTGTTCACCTGCAAGGCAGTGTCTTGGCTCATCCCGTTCTCCTCAAGCGCGGATTGACAAATTCATCCATCGCCGCGCTGACCAGGAAAAGCCCAACAAAAAGTATAATGAGCACGATAATCGGCGGCAGCCACCACCACCACAACCCGTTTATCAACGCTGAATAGAGCTGCGCCCAATATATGGTCATGCCCAGCGTCGGCGTTCGCTGCGGCCCCAAACCCAAAACCTCTAAGCCAATGCCAGCCAGGACCGCGCCTGATGTCGCGCCGACGAAGCTGGCGGCGGCCAGCGGCAATATATTGGGCATGATTTCTTCAAAGATGATGCGAATATCGCCCAGCCCGGCCAGACGCGCCATGTGAACGTAGGGCTGTTCGCGTAAGGACAACACCTGAGCGCGGATCGTGCGCGCCGGAAACATCCACGAAAGCAAGGCGATGATAAGCGCCATATTCTCGACGCTCATTGAACGGACGGAGGCCGCCACCACCAGCAATATCGCCAAAGGCGGGATCGTCAGCATGGTGTCGGTGGCGGTGCTGATCGCCATATCGATCCGGCCGCCGAAGTAACCGGCGATCAAACCAAGGCTCGTGCCCAGCACAACGCCAACGATACCCGCCAGCAGACCCATCCTCAAGGTTTGTGGCGTGCCGACCACCAAAACCGCCAGCACATCGCGCCCGCCGCCGTCCGTTCCCAAGGGGTATTCGGCCGATGGCGGTTTCCTGGTCGGAACCGAGATCGGGCGCGCCTTTTCGACATCGACAAACAGCGGGCCGACCAGCCCAAGCAAAAGCAGCGAAAGCAGCATGACCAGCCCCAAGAGGAGCTTCGGCGTCCGCAGGATATAGCTGCCAGCCGCTTTGCCGCGGCGCAAAAATATTTCGGTCATAGTTGACTCATTTCGGTGTCGCCCTAGCGCTCGATCCGCGGATCCAGCAAGGGATATATCATATCCACAATCAGAACCGACACCGCCACCGTCAAAATCAGGAAAAACGTGACGCCTTGAACCATGTAATAATCCGAGCTGCGCAGCGCGTTATAGAGCAGCCAGCCGATGCCGGGATAATTGAACACCACCTCGACCAACACCGATCCGGAAGCGACTGTGCCCAGCGCGATCGCCAGCGATGTAACCTGCGGCAGCAGCGCGTTGCGCATGGCGTAGCCAAAAAAGATTCGCCTGTCTGGCAAGCCCTTCGCCTCCGCCAGCGTCAGATAATCTTCGCCCAACACAGTCACCATCACGCCGCGCATGCCCAAAGCCCAGAAGCCGACGCTGGTCAACACGATCGAAAGCGCCGGCAACATACCGTGGCGGATCACATCCAGCAGAAAATCCAGATCCAACTGCGGGATCGTGCCGGAGGAGTACGCGCCGCCCAGCGGCAATATTCGCATCACAAAGGCGAAGACGTAAACCAGGATCAAGCCCAGCAAATAATAGGGCACCGCCGAAAGCACCATGAACATGGGCACAAATCGCCGCATGAAACCGGGCGCGCGCGGCCAAGCCATCATCGCGCCAAAAAATGAGCCGGCGGCGAAGGACAGCACTGTCGAAATAGCCAGCAAACCGACGGTCCAAGGCAAGGCGCGCAGCAGCGCCCGTTCCACTTTCTGCGGGTAATAGGAAATGGAATAGCCCAAATCAAAGCGCAAGGTATTAAAGAGAAAGCGGAAGTATTGAATGTGGGTCGGCTGGTCAAGGCCGAAGCGCGCCCGATAAGCTGCCACGATTTCATCTTCGGCGTCGCTCTGTGTGCCGGCGCCGCGCGCGCGCAACTCTTCCAGGACCGCGCCAATCGGGTCGCCCGGCGCCATACGCGGGATGATGAAATTCAAGGTCGCGGCCAATAGCACCACGACGAGAAACATGACGAGCCGCCGGATGAAATAAGACTGTTTCAAAAGCTGTGCCCTTCAGGCATTGTCATGCTTTGACTCGGAATCCATTGAAAATCAAACGGCAGCCGCTCGCAAGTCCCAACTTGGCTCACAAAAATAATGAACCCGCGAAAACAAGAATCTGTAGGGGCGAGCGGCAAACCCCATCCCCCAGCCCCTTCCCCAGCAAGCTAAGGAAGGGGAGCTTGCGCAGCTGGACGCAAGGTATTTTGCGTGGGCGGCGGCATTGTCGCGCGTGTGTCTACAATTCAAATCAAATGCATGTGCCCGGGACAGCAGACCCGGGCACATTGGCTTTCTTACTACTACATGCCCGCTGGTTCGATCTCGGTGATCATCAGCAAGGCGGTTTGCCACCAGAAGCCGGGGTGGACATAATTATTGTCCGCCGTCGGCCAATTGGTCCAATAGTGATTATTGAACGGGGTCAGCAGCGAGGCTTCTGTCAGCGGCATCGCCGGCAGTTCCGTCAGCCAAATCTCGATGGCGGAGCGGAAGAGATCTTGCATGGCCGCGTCTTCACTGGCGGTCAGCTTCATCTCATCAACAATGGCATCGTACTCGGCATTCTCGAAACGAGTACGCGAGCCCGTGACGTCGTCGCCCAGCGGCGCTGAGTGGCGGCTGTGGAAGTTATCCAGCGTGCCATAGGGATCGCGCACAGCGCCGCAAGCCACATCAATCCAGGCGTTGGCGCCGCCAGTGCGAGCCGTCTCATTAAATGCCGCGTTGTCTTGCAGCTTGAAGGTGGCGTCAAAGCCGGCGCGCTGCAGCAATTCGGCGATGACCGGCGCCATCTTGACCTGGAAGGTTTCGCCCTGGCGGATGGCCAAATCCATCTGCACCGTGTCGCCATCGCCGTCGACCCATAAGCCATCGGCATTCATGCTGAAGCCGGCGCCCGTCATCAATTCATCGACCTTGTCCTGGTTTTGCTCCAGCGTGGGATGCGCTTCAAACAGATCGGCGCTGGCATTCATGTATTCCAGCAAGGGCGGGTAACCGGGCATGATCCAGTTGATCGTGCTGGTCATGCCTTCCCAGGCGATATCAACCAAGGCGTCGCGATTGATGGCGTAGCTCATCGCCCAGCGCAGGTCCGCATTGTCGAACGGCGAAACGGCGTTGTTGACAACAAGATAACGCGGGCAAGGATCAAGGTAGGCGTAGGGCAATTCGCTGTACCAGCCAGTGACCGCCGGGTTCTGGGCGACAACCGTCTCGAAGGTGCTGCGGCCCATAAGCCACATCGTATCCAGCTCGTTGTTGATCGCCATAGCGGCGCGGCGCTCTTCGTTGCCGGCCGCCAGGAAAATGACGCGTTCCGGCGCTGGCAGATCCTTGAAGCCAACCTCGGCGCCCCACCAGTCATCGCGGCGATCCCATACTGACTCGGTTTCGTTGGAGATGACCAGGCGGTAGGGACCAGTGCCCACCGGATAACCCGCGTCGAGATCAAAGTTGGTGAAAGTGAGCGGATCTTCCTGCATCGAATAGATGTGCTCAGGCACGATGTAGGTGGACCAATAAATGCCCACGCCGAACGCGTTGAACAGGTAGCGCGGATTGGGACCATTGAGCGTGATGACAACCGTCAGGTCATCGGGCGCGGCGACGTCGCTGACGAAATCGGCATGACGGTCGCTGAAGCGCGCGTCGCGATTCTCCATCAGGAAGTTAAGCGTATACAGGACGTCATCGGCATTGAACGCTTCGCCATCGCTCCACTTGGCGCCAGCGCGCAGATTGATGGTCAACTCGGTGAAGTCGTCATTGAACGCGGCGCTTTCCGCCAGCCATGGAACCAGTTCGCCCGTCTCATAGTTGTAATAGAACAGCGATTCAAAGCCAACCTGGTTCATGCCGGCATGACCGAGCGAGCCATTCGCGAGCGGATTGTAATTCTCCGGCGCCGGATTGCGCACGCTGATGTTCTCGATGACCAAGGTCTTGTCACGAGGCACTTCCGTCATCTGCGCCGTGCTGACGGATGCAACCATACCCAGCATCAAGCTGAAAACTGTAAGCAGCAGAAGGAATCTGCGACTTCTGGAATTGAACATGGTAGTTCTCCCAAATTATGGATATACA
>JAPOYT010000054.1:7895-13743 GCA_026706445.1 Chloroflexota bacterium | reverse complement strand
GTGCAGTTCCCCAAAATAATAACTGAAAGCCTTTTCTCTGTGCTCTCAGTAGTTCAAACAAAGTAATGAGAATGACTGCCGTACGAAAGAAAATGCCAAAATAATCGAAAACCTGTAGGGGCGAGCCGGTGGCTCGCCCACTCCTGCCATATTTTCCAATCAGGTTTCGCATGACTAACTTGGAACTACTTCTGCGACGCCCTCGTGATAAATCCAGCAGAAAGTTCTCCCGCAAGTCTAGCGATTGAAGATGCAACACTATCTGCTTTCCATGCAATGGAAAGGGATTCACCGAATCGTCTACTCGGCGTTTTTCCATAGTCAACAAGTAATCTGCCTCTTCCTGGGTCATCAAAACGTCAGACAATAGGCGTTCCTTCATCAATCTCTGTAGCACGTCATGTTCAACAGAATTCCACACCCAAATCCTAGCATCATCAGCATCCTACTGCAATAACACCGCCATCGTCGCATTCGCGGCCGGCATGACGCCAATCCGCGCATCGTTCGGCAGTAGCTCCAGCGCGCGGTCAATCGCCGTCTGCAAGTCCGGCTGCGGATGCAGCAGCAGCGCGCGCAAAATCATCCTCAAGGTCGGAAACAAGCATCGTATGAATCCGCGCCGCATCGCGCGAAATTTGAAAGGCTTTGTGCGGGCCGACCTGAAAACCCTCGCGTTCGAAACGCTCGAAGACCGCTTCGTGTGAGCGCATCGGCGGATTCATCATCCAGCGCTCGTAGTCCTGGCTGCCACTGCCTTCGGGGCAAGCGGCGCAGAGGATCAGCAGGCCGCCCGATTTGATCGCGGCGGCCGCGTGCGCCATGCCCTTCTGCGCCTGGTAGATGTTGATGTCTTTGGGATGCCCGCCGGGCGAGGCGATCATCAGATCGAAGGGCGCGTCCACCGTCACTTGGTAAAGCGCCCGCGCCTCGGGTATGCCGGCGCGCATCACCGCGGCCGGATCGCCGGCGAAAGCCTTGACGATCCGCTTGTCATGATTGAGCAGCGCGTTGACAGCGAAGTCGATGCCGATCAGGCGGCCGATTTCTTCGGCATCTTGCCGCGCCGGATTCTGCTCTCTTCGCCCAGCCGCGCGTTTTCGCAGCGCATCATGGCGTGGTTGTGGTTGATGGTCTCGGCGCCCGCTAAGCCAATCGCGGCGCTCTTGACCCCGCCAGAGAATCCCTGAAACTGATGTGGCTCGATATTGCCGATCACGATGCGGTAATCGGCAGCCATGTAGTCGCGGTTGATATGAACGGGCGTACCGCGCGCCGTCTGGCCGAGGGTTGCCAAGTTCGCCTCGTCATGGGCATCATGGCAGACGACGCGATAGGCATCCAGAATCTCGGACGGAAGGATGGAGCCGTACTCGGAAGGACGCATACGCGGATGTGTGCCGGTCGCGATGATGAAAAGCACGTCTTCATCGCGCAGGCCGGTGTGGCGCATGCCCTGCAGCACAGGCGGCAGCAGATGCTCATGGGGAACGGGCCGCGTCTTGTCGTTGATGGCGATGGCGACCGACTGCCCAGCCCGCGGCGGCAAGACATCGCCGAGCGGATTGTAGACCGCTTGCCGTACGAGAACGGCCGGATCGTCCGCTGGCGGGTGGTTCATTGGCATGACATAGTAGACAGTGCGGCCTTCCGGCAATTCGGCGGCGACGTGGTGGTTCCCATAGGGGAGTTTCAACTGCATCTGTCTGCAAACCTAATTGATATGCAACACCTCACCTAAATGGCTGTAAGGAAGCGGAGGCTCCGGGACTTAGATGCTGGGACCCACGCGATGAATGGCGAAGCTGTTGTTATCGCGCAGCGCCTCGGATTTGGTGAGGTAGCCGTTGCAGACGCGCTCAACCTCGTCATAGACAATCTGCCCGGCTTCCGCCAGCGTGATCTCATCGTAGAATACGCCGCTGACATCCACATCGACCGTATCGCGCATGAGCTCAAATGATTGCCGATTGCCCGTCACCTTGATCGTCGGCATGATCGGGTGATTCGATGTATGTCCGCCGCCGGTGCAGAATGTCAGAACCTGGCAGCCGGCCGCCGCCATGCTGCTGATGCTTTCGGCGCCCATGCCCGGTCCGTACATGAGGTAGTTGCCCGGCTCCGTTTTGGTCGGCGCTTCAGCGATTTCGAGATATTCGACGATAGGGCTGTCGCCGATTTTCTTCACCGCGCCCATCGATTTCTCTTCGATTGTGCTGAGCCCGCCCGCCATATTATCGCCGGTGGGTTGGGAGCCGCGGATATCCTCTCCGCTGGCCAAAGCGCGCGCCTCCATGTGCTGCACGCCAGCCAGGATCGCCTGCGCCACGGCCGGGCTGGCCGCCTGATCAGTCAGCCAATTCTCGCAGCCCATCCATTCGGTGCATTCCGCCATCAGCATGCGTCCGCCCTGCGCGATCAAGATTTCGCCGGCGAGCCCATTGGCCGGGTTGCTCGCCAGCCCAGAGGTGGTATCGGATGTGCCGCATTCGGTGCCAAAAAGGATTTTGCTCATCGGCGCCGCCTCGCGCGCATCCAGGCTGATCTGGCGGGCGAAGTCCTGCGCGTAACGGGTCGCCTTATCCACCGCGCTGATGAAACCGCCATCGCCGCGGATATTCACCGTGGCGATCGGTTTGCCCGTTGGCGCGATATCGTCCGCGAGGTCTTCGGCGGTCATGCCCTCCTCTCGGAAGTGATCAACGATGACGACCGCGCCGACATTGGGGTTCATGGCGCTGCCGGCCAGGAAGCGCCGCGTCACGCGCAGATCGGGCGCCACCTGGCAGCGTCCGTTGGCGTGGGTGATTGGCACGGCGCCGTGGATGGTATCGGCGACGCGCTCGCAGACGCCATTGGCATAAACCGTGCCGGACAAAATCAACAGATGATTGCGAATCCCGACATCGCCGTTCGGGCGGACGTATCCAAGAAATTCAGACATGTTTCACTCCTTGCGATGGTTACGGGCGACCCCAGGGTCCCCCTGTTTACGTTGCGAGCGGCAAACCCCATCCCCCGGCCCCTTCCCCAGCAAGCTAGGTGTATAGTCCCGAAGTAAGATGGTGCGGCTCACGAGGTCACCCCTACATCGATTCACCTTTGGGGCTTTCAGAATGTCGCCCCTGCATTATTGTTACTCAGCCGTCACGGCCTTGCGGTCGGCGAGGTCGCCGCGGCCGCGATTGCTCTCGACATTATGGGCGTGCACATGCTCGCCTTCCTTGATGTCACAGCTGGCTGTGCCAATGCTCAGCCCATACTTGAGCACGGTGTCGCCTTGGGCGATGTCCATCAGCGCGATTTTGTGCCCGTAGGCGATCTCCGCCAGCGCGATCACTTCGAGGTCGCTGCGCTCGCCATTACAGCCGACATGGTCGCCGGTATGGATGGGTTCAAGCACGGCGGTGCCAACGTTGTCGGTGGCGTAGACGACGAATACTTTCTTCATGGAGTTGCCTTTCTGAGGCTTTCAACCGCTGCATTGTCCAATGGCGGCGCTTTTGTTACAAGGCGCAACTCAGGACGAAGAAGTCGCCGTTGAAGGAGCGGCGGATGACCGCCTGTCGGCCCGCCGACCGATGCGTCACATAAACGTAGCCGCCGCTGGGCGCGACGCCCTTTTGTTGCGCCGCCGCAGATGTGTTATCTTATGCTCAATGTCAAAGTCGTCGTGGCAGCAAGCTGGAGCGGGCAGAAGCAAAGCTGAGAGAAAGGTGAGTATTGTCGAACAGATCCAGAGTTTAAGTTCAAAGCGATTCCATAATCATTCCAAGGAGATTTCTGATGACCAGGAAAAATCGTAAGGCGCTGCTATCGGTCGTTGTATTGCTGGCTGTCGTCTTATTTTCCACTGCTCTGGTCTCCGCGCAGGAGATGACCGAAGTCGGCACGCCACGGGCGACAACCCTCATCGTCGACAACCTTGGCGGGCGCGTCGATAACCCGACCCAGACCAACCCCTACCAAGCGGGCACGCATCAGAGCGCTGGCTTGCACCAATTGGTCTATACAAATCTGTGGGAAATCAACACGGCGACAGGTGAGCAATTCCCGGCCCTGGCGGCGGAGATGCCCGAGGCGCTGAATGATGACTTCACCAGCTTCCGCGTTACCTTGCGTGATAAATTGCGCTGGAGCGATGGCGAGCCGATCACGACTGCCGACATGGCTTTCAACATCGACATGATCTTGAATACGCCGGAATTCCCCTATAGCGGCTTCTTGGCGCAGGTGATCGACAATTACGAAGTCGTTGATGATCTGACGATGATTCTCAACCTCAAGCGGTCGGAGCCGCGCCTGGCCTACACCCTGGGCGTCCACATCTGGGGAGACAACTTCCGCCTGGTGCCCAAGCACATCTGGGAAAATGAAGACCCGGCGACATTCCAGAATTATCCACCAGTCGGCAGTGGGCCATACACCTTGACAGATTCTGACCCCAACGGCAATTGGTTCCTCTATACCAAGCGCGAGGACTGGCAGCACACCGATGTCGGCCAGATCTATGGCGAGCCGGGACCGGAGTATGTGCTCTTCCGCTTCTATGGCACCGAAGAGCGCCGCATCATCGCCGCCATCCAAAATCAGCTGGATATCTTGACCGATATCTCGCCGGAAGCCTGGGACATCTTGCGCGATGCCAACCCGAATGCTGCCGCCTGGCACCAGAACTTCCCCTATGCAAATTTCGATGACCCCTGCGAGCGCGGCATCGTCTTCTCCAATTCGAAACCGCCCTGGGATAACCAGAACGTTCGCTGGGCGATGGCCCTCGCGACCGATATCAAGAGCGTCGGCTTGGCCACCTTCGCCGGCATCCTGCGCGTATCGCCGCTAGCTGTGCCGCCAGTACAAGTGATTCACGATGCCTTCCACAAGCCAATGCGCGACTGGATGACCGAGTTCGCTTTCGAAGACGGCTACCAGCCCTTCGACCCCAACTACGCGGTGGACATCGCCGCCATCCTGGCGGAGCAGGGCATCGAGGGCTTGCCTGAGAGTGAAGAGGCGCTGGTCGACCTCTTCGGCGTCGGCTGGTGGAAGCATGACCCGGCCAAAGCGACCGAGATGCTGGAAGCCGAGGGTTTCACGCTGCAAGATGGCGCCTGGCACAAGCCGGATGGCAGCCCTTGGCAGATTACGATTAACTCGCCCTCGAACTTCGAGGTGCAATCGCAGCGTCTGGCTTTCGCCATCGCCGATAACTGGCGCGCATTCGGCATCGACGCCACTGTGCAGCAGATGGACTCCGGCACCTTCTGGAGCAATTACAGCAATGGCGATTTTGACGCCGGATCCTACTGGCCCGGCTGCGGCGCCCTGCCCGATAGCTGGGACCTGCTAGACCAGTTCTGGCACAAACGCCACATTGTGCCGATCGGTCAACCGGCGCCCGGCAACGCCATGCGCTACGAGAGCGACGCCCTCAGCGACATTCTTGATCAGATCGCGCCGCTGCCGAGTGATCATCCGGACACGATTCCCTTGCTGACGGAATTTGAGAAACAGTTCATCGTCGAGCGGCCCTGGCTGCCCATGTTCGGCACCTCGAAATTCGTGCCGGTTGTCACAACGTATTGGGACGGCATGCCCACCGCCGACAACTTCTACGAAGGACCTTGGTGGTGGTGGTCGCTGTTTAAGTACCACATGCCCTTCATCCAGCCGAAGAGCAATGGCTAGGCTATACAGTTAGCAAATTGGATTGGGTCTGTTCTTTTGAGCAGACCCAATCCACCTTGTGCGAGACCCAATCATGCAATTCGCGAAATTCGTCGTCACGCGGCTTATCGCTTATGTGCTGGTGATCTGGATCGGCATCACCGTGGTCTTCTTCGTGCCG
>JAPOYT010000054.1:0-7854 GCA_026706445.1 Chloroflexota bacterium | reverse complement strand
GGAACAGGTCGAGGCGATGCGCGCCACCCTGACGCAAGCCTTCGGCCTGGAAGGCACACTCGCAGAGCAGTATTTCGGCTTCTTCCACCGCACCTTTCTCACGCGTGACTTTGGTCCCTCGCTGTCGCTGTTCCCCACGCCGGTGAACAACGTGATCGGGCGGGCGCTGCCCTGGACGCTTGGCTTGCTGCTGACATCCACCATCATCGCCTGGATCCTGGGCAACGCCATTGGCTTGCTGGCTGGTTACAAGAGCCGCTGGGTCTCCTCGCGCGCGCTGGAAATCATCGCAATCTTTGTTTACCCCATTCCCTATTACATCACCGCGCTCATCTTGATCATCTTGTTCATCCATATCAATCCGGTTTTTCCGCTCTTCTTCTCCATCCGCGGCGATCCGCCTTCCTTGGAGTTCATCGCCAGCGTGATCTACAACTCGGTTCTGCCGGCCGCCTCGATTGTCATCGTTGGCTTCGGCTGGTGGGTGCTGAGCATGAAAGCGCTTTCGTCCAGCATTTCGGAAGAAGACTTCGTCTATTTCGCCAAGCTGAAAGGCGCGGGCGAGGGGCGCATCATGACCGCCTACGTCTTGCGTAACGCGATACTGCCGCAGGTCACTGTGCTGGCGCTGCAGATCGGCGCCATTTTCAACGGCGCGCTGATTACTGAAATCCTCTTTGGTTATCCCGGCTTGGGCACGATCACCTATAACGCGGTGCTGCAAGCCGATTACAACCTGCTAATGGGCACGATTTCTATTTCCATTATTGCGGTCGCCTCGTCAACCTTGATCATCGACCTCCTTTATCCCTTCTTTGATCCGCGGATCAGGCAGAGGTAGCGATGCGCCGAACGAGCCCGCGCCTGACGGTCGGCTTGATCATCTTTGCCGCCTTCATCATTCTAGGCGTGATCTTGCCCTTCTTTTCGCCGGAAGATCCGCGCTCCTGGATCCGGCATCCGCGCAACCTGCAGCCGAGCGCGGAGCATCTGCTGGGCACGACCAATCTGGGGCAAGATACCTTCTGGCTGCTGTCTTACGCCACGCAGAATTCACTCTTCATTGGCTTGTTTGTCGCCTTCTTCGCCACACTTATCGGCGTCTTCGCCGGTCTGGCGGCCGGCTTTCTTGGCGGCATCCCGGATCGTATCATTACACTTTTGGCCGATGTGTTCATCGTTGTGCCGTCTTTGCCCATTCTCATCTTGATGTCTTCACTGCTGCAGGGACGAGCCTCGCTGGTTTTGATCAGCATCATTTTGATTCTGTTTAACTGGCCCTGGCCCGCGCGCCAGATGCGCTCGATCGCGCTGAGCATGCGCGAACGCCAGTTCGTAAACACAGCTCGCTTCTCTGGCTCAAGCACCATCCAAATACTGGCGGAAGAGATCGTGCCTCATATCTTCAGCTGGGCGATGGCCAACTTCGTCAACACGGTCTTGGTGGCCATAGCCACCGAGTCCGGCCTGGCGGTAATCGGCTTGTCGAGTTTGGAAGAAGCGACCTTGGGCACTACGATTTATTGGGCGCTGCAGCACCAGGCGCTGCTGGGCAGGCGCTGGTGGTGGATAGGCTCGCCAGTCGTCGCCATCATCCTGCTGTTTATCGCCTTGTTCCTGATTTCGACTGGCATATCCAATCTCTCGGCGGAGAGACGAGGGCACGGCGATGCTTAGGCTGCGCGAATTGAAGTGCTACTATGATACGCCGCGCGGAGTGGTGCAGGCAGTTGACGGTGTCTCCTTTGAAATCCGACCCAATGAAGTGCTTGGCATCGCCGGCGAGTCGGGCTGCGGCAAATCGACCTTGCTGAAGGTCCTCTACGACTATATTCAACCGCCGCTGCGGATCGTCTCCGGCGCTTACGAAGCCGATTTCCCTGACGGAAACGGCAAGGTCAAGACCATTGGACCTGGCGAAATCCGTAAGCACTGGTGGGAATTTATTTCTTACATTCCACAGGGTTCGATGAGTGTGCTCAATCCGGTGATACGCATCGAGAATCAGTTCTTTGACGCCGTGCCAAAGGACCACCCGCTCAAAGCGGTGGGCAAAACGGCGATTCGCGAGCGGGTCACGGCCTTTCTGAAAGAACTGGAGCTGCCGGTTGAAGTGCTGAAATCCTACCCGCATCAACTCAGCGGCGGCATGAAACAGCGTGTGCTGGTCGCGCTGGGCGCCTTTCTGCATCCACAGATCGTCTTGGCCGATGAGCCGACAACTGCCCTGGATGTGGTGGTCCAGAAAGGCATCCTGCTGATGTTGACCGAATTGCAGCAGCAGATGGAAAACACGCTTGTAGTCGTCTCGCATGATATGGGTGTACATTATCAGATCAGCGACCGACTGGCGATCATGTATGCTGGCAAGCTGGTGGAATACGGACCAACCGATGCGATCTTCAATTATCCCGCCCATCCATATACGCAAATGCTGATACAGTCTTTGCCGCGCGTTGGCGACCGATCGCTGCGGGTGGGCATTTCGGGCCGGCCGCCGAATCTGATTGACCCGCCGGCCGGCTGCCGATTCGCCGCGCGTTGCCCTAAAGTGATGGACCACTGCGCGCATGAGGCGCCGGCCCTGCTTCAGATAGAGCCGGAGCATTTTGTGGCTTGTCACCTTTATGGGGAACGAGCGTCTTGAGCGAGAATCTGCTCGAATTACGCAATGTAAGCAAGGTCTTCCGCATCGGCGGCTTGGTATTCGGCACGCGGCTGGTGGCGGTTGACGATGTCAGCCTGAGCTTGCCGGCGGACCAGCCATCGATTTTGAGCATCGTCGGCGAATCCGGCAGTGGCAAGACCACGCTGGCGCGCATCATTCTGGAGCTGGAGCATCCGACTTCCGGCGAGGTGCTGATCGAAGGCCATCCGCTTTTCGAAAAGGGCGGCGCGGGGCTAAAAGGGAGAGACTATTACCGAGCCGTACAGCCGATCTTCCAAAATCCCTTTGAAGCTTTCAGCGCGCGAAAAAGGGTGGACAAATATCTCTTCAATGCGGCGCTGCGGCTGAAGATCGCGGAAAACCGGAAGGAGGCGCGCGAGATCGTAGCGGAAGTGCTGGAATCGGTGGGCTTGGATTTGTCCCGCGTGGAAGGCAAATATGCCAATCAATTTTCGGGCGGCGAATTGCAGCGGATTTCGGTCGCCCGCAGCCTCATCCCCCGGCCGAAACTCATCGTCGCCGATGAGCCAGTCAGCATGATTGACGCTTCGCTGCGCATGAACATCGTCAACCTGTTCCTCGAACTCAAGGAGCAATACAAGGTCAGTTTCGTATATATCACGCATGATCTTTCGACCGCCTACTACGTCAGCGATTATATCGGCATCATGTATCGCGGCAGCGTGGTGGAATACGGTCCGTCGGAGCAGATTCTGACCGATTCGGCCCATCCTTACACCGAGCTGCTCTTGGATTCGGTGCCGACCGTCGACCACAAATGGGAGCGACAAGTGGCGCTGCCGGATATCGAAATCAAGGAGTTTCAGGCGCAAGCTTGCAAGTTCTCCAAACGCTGCAAATACGTACAGGCAATCTGCGAAAACACCGCGCCGCCGATGGTGCAAGTTGCGGACGAGCGGCAAGCGCTCTGCTACAAGCCGGTGGATTTTGCCCCGCAAGCGGCCAGCAAGCAGGCGGAGGTCGTACAAACCTAGTCGCGCATATTCGGAAGAACCGGTGTAGGGGCGAAAGACGGCTGTGTTGACGCGCCCCTGTGTCGCCCGCAAGTTTACGCTTGCGACAACCGGTGATTCACAGATGCGCCCCTGCAAGGCTTGTCCGCAACTTGATGGCTCGCTTCCGACGCTGCGCAGTGCAAAAGAGTACATGGGCTTCACCACAGAGGAATCGAGGAAACACAGAGGAGCGCGTAGACACAGCCCTACGGCGCAGAGGGATGGATTGTTGGAACTCAATCGACACTGCAAGGGCGATTTGCTAGCTATTTCGGTGGTCAGTGTCTACGCTACCCGGGCGCGCCGGTAAAAATCCCGCTTGCGCTGTAAATTGGCTGGAGACTTTGTCCCAGATTTGCTGTGGGTACGGGCGAGCGATCTGCAGTGTCGGCGGTCAGTGTCTACGCGACCTACGCGCAGCGGTGGCTCGCCCCAGCAGAACCCTGATTCAATTTCTGTTACGTTAAACTGACACAGTTGCGGACAAGCCTTACAAGATCCCTATTTTCTTCCATTTGTCTATTGCCGCTATTGAGAGATTAGATGAGGTGCTGTGGTGAACTACTTCAACGGATTGCATTTGAATATGGGCAATATCTCGCGCCTGTCCAAGGCGAAGACGCGCTCGATAAGCGCCGAGAACTTCAAAGGCGAAAAAGGGGCGGGCGGCATGGCCACCGACGGCTTTTCGCTGTCGGCGGCGCAAGACCTGGGGCAGGGCTGGAAGGTGTCGCCTTGCATCCCGCTGGAAGCCAACAGCGTCACGACGCTAGCCGAGATTGAGGGACCGGGCGCCATTCAACATATCTGGATCACCACCTATGCCAAGTACTGGCGCTCTTTGATCCTGCGCTTTTATTGGGACGACGAAGAGACGCCGTCGATCGAGGCGCCTTTTGGCGACTTCTTCTGCAATGGCTGGACGGAATTTTGTCATGTCAACTCTATGCCCATTTCAGCCAACCCTCACAGCGCCTTCAACAGCTATTGGGAAATGCCCTTCCGCAAGAGCGCTCGCGTTACGATAGAAAACCTGCTTGATGTACCGGTGCAGCCTATGTTCTACCAGTTCGACTATACGCTGACCGATGTGCCGGAGGATGTCGGCTACTTGCACGCGCAATGGCGCCGCAGCAACCCGCTGCCATACAAAGAGCTGTATACCATTCTCGATGGCGTCAAGGGCATGGGGCATTATGTTGGCGCCTATATGGCTTGGGGCAGCAATAACCGTGGCTGGTGGGGCGAAGGCGAGATCAAGTTCTATATGGATGGCGATACCGACTTTCCCACGATCTGCGGCACGGGCACGGAAGATTATTTCGGCGGCGCCTGGTGTTTCGGCAATCAGGACGGCGAATACTCAACCTATTCCACGCCTTACCTCGGTCTGCCCCAGGTCATCAAGCCGGATGGGTTCTACCAGAGCCAGCAGCGTTTTGGCATGTATCGCTGGCATATACCAGATCCAATCCGATTTGAGGAAGATTTGCGCGTGACGATTCAGGCGCTCGGCTGGCGCTCGGGCTCGCTGCACGAAGCGCCCTTTGACGAGTGGCGCTACTTGCCGCTGCAAGACGATATCGCATCGACGGCATTCTGGTATCAGGCGGAGCCGCATGCGCCCTTCCCCGAATTGCCAGATCGCGATTATCTCGAGGTCATTTAGCGGAGACAGGCGGTCTTCAATTTCCGCCAGGTTGATTTTGCCGCGCGCGACGATGCTGCTGGAGCTGTCAAATACAATTGGACGATGCTTCCCAGCGGGAACGGACATACTGAAGGGGTTGGCGCCAAGCATCGGCGTGATGCCACCCCAGGGCGCCATTGTGGCCGGCGCATTGGAACAAGCGTAACCTATCATATCTTTCTCAGCCGCTTGCATCGTGTAGTACGAGGCGATGCCGAAATGCGCGCCGGCTCGCAACGAGCACATGGCGATGCCGCTGGTCCGCGCTTTTTCCACACACATGCGCATGGCTTTGGCAGCGACAACCGCGCCCATTCCGTGCCCGCCGTCGAGGTGGAATGCGGCTGGCGTTTCATTGAGTACTTTGATCACCGGCGCCTTGGCAACAAGACCATCGCGTATGCGATCGCAGTACACCCGAACGCGCGAGATGCCATGCGAACTATGTCCACGCAAATCGGCTTGTACAAGATTGTCGGTCACAATGGCGGCGTCGGCTTGTGGCAGTCCGGCCGCCACGAAGATGCGCCGCACCGTCTGATAAGCCGCTGCTACCTTCAGCCGCTGATCCGTATTGGACTGGCTCACCCGGGTGTGCCTTCCGTTGAAGAGGCGCGCTTCCATTTTGTTCACGCGCTGATGCAGCACAATCGCCTCGACGATCTGATTGCCGATGGTATAGATTGGATTGAGCGAGGTCATCGGTTCCTGGAAAATCATGCCAATCTCGTTGCCGCGTAACTTGGCGCTGGAACTGGCGCGTCATCGCATCCGCGTGAACGCCGTCTGTCCGGGCATCGTTCAGACCTAATTGAGCTTTCGTCAGGCGTCTAATGACCCAGCCGCTTGGGAAACGTTCTTCACCCGATTCGCCGAGCGGATCCCGCTCCGGCGCGTTGCACAGCCGCAGGATGTCGCGGCTTCGGTCGCTTTCCTCGCCTCCGATGACGCGCGCCATATCACCGGCGCTACCCTCCTCATTGACGGCGGGCAGACGCTACAGAGCTGGAGCAATGCTCCCGATAGCGTCTACCCAAGCGAAGCGAAATAGATCACCTGATTGTTAGACGATTCGGAAGAGATTCTACCTGCTGGAGAGTGTCATATAGCCGGGCAGGCGGGAAAACCCGGGAAACTTTCGTACTGAGCCGAACCGTCTCGCTACTGGACTATACAGCCATTAAAGAAGGTTTCTGATTGCTACCACCCCGGATGTTACCGGGAAAGAAATTGACCGGGGTAATAGGAACTCACTGATGAACTTGTGCAGACAGGTGAATAAACGTATCAGTAGTTATTTTCCACCGTCGGCAAATGATTGAACGATTCGGATCCGGTACTCAAGCCCGTACGCGCAGGCTCTTGGGGTCATAGAATGGCTTTAGCGACGCTCTCGCCGGAAAACGCTCGCCGGCGACTTCAATTTCATAAGCGCCAGACTTAATATAGTCCGGTGTAATAACCTCCTCGCCGGTGAGATAGCCCATCCCTATCGCTGCGCCCAGCGAATACCCAAACATGCCAGAGCATATATGACCCACAATCTCGTTGTTCCGCCAAATCGGCTCGTTGTGGTAAAGCAGCGGCTTTTTGTCTTCGAGGGCAAACATGACCAAACGTTTCTTGACGCCTTGCTGTTTCTGCTTGAGTAAGATGTCGCGTCCGTTAAAGTTGACATCTTTCTTGAAGTTGACCGCAAATCCGAGACCAGCCTCAATAGGACTGTCTTCAGCGCCAATGTCGTGTCCCCAATGTCGATAGCCCTTTTCAATGCGCAATGAGTTTAGAGCATGATAGCCACAATGTGCCAAATCAAAGGCAGCGCCTTCGCCTACAATGGCGTCGTACACATGCTGAGCGAAATCGGCCGGAACATACAGCTCCCAGCCCAACTCGCCGACATAAGTCATTCTGGCGGCTCTAAGCCGAGCATAGGCAAAATCTATTTCTTGTGAGCTGCCAAAGGGAAAAGCCTCCGTCGATAAATCGGCATCGGCAAGGTTACGCAACAGCGCTCTTGAATTTGGTCCCATCACGCTCAAAACGGTAAAAGCCGAGGTCACATCGGTTAACACGGCAAAGGCATCGGGACCAATCTGGCGCTTTATCCAGTGGAAAGTCTTGGTTTGACTTGTACCCGAGTCGACAATGAAGAAGCTGTCCCGCTCTATTCTGGTGACGGTAACGTCAGCCTCAATGCCGCCGCGCTCATTTAGGAGCTGGGTATAAACCACTTTTCCTATTGCGACGTCGATGTTGTTGCCGCAGATGCGGTTGAGAATTCGCAGCGCGTCCCGACCCTGGAGCTGGAACTTGGCAAAGGATGTCTGGTCAAACAGACCGACATTTTCCCGCACCGCGCGGTGCTCGTTGCCAGCGTACTCAAACCAATTCTGCCGACCATAGCTGTACGCATACACCGGCTCCACACCGGCTGGCGCAAACCAGTTGGCTCGCTCCCAGCCGGCTACTTCGCCAAA
>JAPOYT010000274.1 GCA_026706445.1 Chloroflexota bacterium | reverse complement strand
GCCGAAGTGGCGGAATTGGCAGACGCGCTACGTTCAGGGCGTAGTTCTCTTCGGGGAGTGTGGGTTCGACTCCCACCTTCGGCACTGAATCGACCCGGTCAAGAGGCCGGGTTTTCGCTTTCTTCCGAAACGCTCCGTTCACCTCCGCAACTTGTCCCGCCAAGGAAAATTGCTTTGGTTATTTGTCAATTCGATTTGCGGCGCGCCAATGACAGACGGGATTTCCACCGCCTGCGCTGGCGAATTCTATTCGCTGTACTATCATGGTGTAGTAAGTTTGTAAAGCAAAACGGAACGAAATGGCGGAAGCAGGATTGAACGCAGCCCCGCAGCCGAGCGTTGCCGACCGGCATCGCGCTGAGCGTCCGCTGACCAGCGTAAAGGTCTTGTTGGCGGTAGCGTTGACGATCGGATTGATCCTCACGCTGAACTTTAGCAGCCGCATAAAGCTGGATCGCGACCTGGGAAGGATCCATGCCCGTTTTTCAGCGGAAATCGAGTCTTTGCTGGAAGAGCAGCAAGATTTAATTGAGCAGCTTAGCTACGTCAAGAGCGACAGCTACGTGGAGTATTGGGCGCGCGATGAAGGCAAAATGATTCGCGAGGGCGAAGTCCTGATCATGCCGATCAGCAGCGGCGCGCCCGCGTCGGCGCAGAAATCGACTATTCGGCTGGTAGAATTTCAGACGACCGCGCCCGAACCGGAGAATTGGCAATTGTGGTGGTCGCTATTTTTCGACCAGGAGCCGCCCAGGCTCAACTAAGTAAATCCAGGCAAGCACCAGGAATGTCTGTCGTTTGATTGAAATTTCCAATATGATTTCAAAGCGTGTACGGGCGAGCCGGTGGCTCGCCCATGCTTATGTAGTTATGCTATCTTTTTCCCATTACTTGCTTGGTGCAACGCAGTTCCGTTCCCTGAACCTCTTCCGCCATGCGATCAGATCGTTAGCGACCGCCAGCCGCCGAGGCTTTCGCCTGGACAAAGGGTGGCTGCGCCCCGGCAAAGTCAAGCACAGCGGCTGAAACTTCATCTGGACCCACGGTCAGGTCGGTTCCCGCTCGCGCACTGTCGATTTTGACGACGGCTAGCGCGTGGATCTGCCCATCCGGCGCTGCTACGCTGCTGGTAAGCCGGCCAACCGCTTTGTTGCGCGCATACACGGGCGCGGGCGCCATTACCATGGACGACAACGATACTTTGACGAGTGTCTTCGCCAGACGCCCTCGGCTCTCCATACGCGCGATGATTTCCTGACCGGTATAACAGCCCTTGCTAAAGCTGATCTCATCCCATAAGCCCGCCTCCAGCGGGATGTAATCGGAAGACAGCTCGAGGCCCGCGGGCCTGCCTGACCGGATACGCAGGCAGTTGTAGGTCAGCGATCCGGCCGGAATCAGACCGGATTCCAAGCTAATGCCGAGCAGGCGGCGATGAAGGTCAAGGGCGGCATCGCGCTTGACGATAACAAGCCAATGGTCGCCGCAAATCGATTTCCGCCGCGCGACGATCATAGTGCCCTCATCCGCCTCGATTTCCGCGCAGCCAAGCGGCGGCAATTGATTCGCCTCTGGCGCCAGCTTTTCCATTGCCCTGCCGGCATTTGCGCCGTGGAGAGCAAACTGAGCCGTGGCTGCGCTGATATCAATTACGGTCGCTTCATCGCCAAAAAAAATATTCCGCCGCAGGTAGTTCGCCAGCGCCTCGCCCTGGCCCGCCTCGCTAATCAATAGCAGTCCGCGCGACAGGCTGTAGCAGCCAGCCCGGAAGAGAATGCGCGCATTGGCGTTGATGAAGACGGTGGGCTTGCCCTCGCCGAGAGCGAGCTGGCTGACATCGTTGGTTGACATGCGATTGACAAGCTCGAAGCTGTCCGCTCCCTCCAACAGGATGCGCCCTTCATGCGAGCGGTCTAGCAGGATTGCGCCTTCCGACGCGGCAGCGTATTCGGCCCTCTGGTCGCCATAGTGGAGCGGAATGTGATCGGGCGCCAGGCGCGCGCCCAGCGAAATATGATATTGCGCCAGCGCCGTCACGTCCGTTCGCCTTGCCCTATTCGCTGTTTCATTTCCTGCCGAACGATGGTCGACGTATGCCGGATGGCTCGAGCCAGATCATCATTCACCACGATATAATCGCAGCGCCTCTGATAAGGCAGTTCGAGCCTTCGCGCGCGCTCCAGCCGCTGCTCGATATCGGTTGCTCCATCGGCTCGTCCGCGCATCCGTTCCGCCAGCACCGACAATTGCTCAGCAATATCGCCACCGGGCACGGTTATGAAGATCTGAACGACATTGTCCGGGTAAGCGGCGGCGAGTCGCATCGCGCCGAGGACCTCGATATCGGCTATCAGCGCGGCGCCGGCCGCCAGACTATCATCCACTGTTCGGCGGGGGATTCCGTAATACTTTCCCGGTGTCACTTCTTGATGTTCCAGCAATTCATCGTTCTGAATCATCTCTCGAAACCTGGTTTCGCTGACGAATAAATGCTCGCGACCTTGCCGTTCATCGGCGCGCATCGGCCGCGTCGTCGCGGTCGCCAACTGACGGACAGCCGGGACGTCCGCCATAATCGCTTTCATGATCGCGTTCTTGCCGGCGCCGCCGGGACCGATCATGACGAATACCACGCCGGGTTGATTCTCCCTTGGGGTCACTCTGTGCTATCCTCAATAAGAGGTGAAGATGCAAAACAGTGTAACAAGATGAAGGGGCAATCTCCATAGTAATCCAGTTGCTTATCTGGCCGAGAAGAGCGGCGTCGACCGCAACAAGCTTGACCCCCTAAGCGGCTTGCCGATGGCGATGCGCGACATGGCGGAAAGGATGCCCGATGCCTGCCAAAATCATTGACGGACGACCGCTAGCCAAGCGAATCCAGAGCGAAATCGCTAGCGCAGTCGGCGACTTTCAAGCGCGTACTGGCGCCGCGCCTGGCTTGGGGGTGGTCTTGGTCGGCGATGACTCGGCTTCGGCAATGTATGTGCGCATGAAGCGGCGCGCGTGTGAACGAGCGGGATTGCTGTCGCAAGCGCGTATCTTGCCGTCCGGCGCGTCCCAGGCGGAGGTGGAAGACGCCGTCCGCTGCTACAATGCCGATCCCGGCATCCACGGTATTCTGGTGCAATTGCCATTGCCAGATCATATCGATGAAGAAGCCGTGCTAAACGAAATCAGCCTGGCGAAAGATGTTGATGGCATCCATCCGATGAATATCGGGCGCTTGGGCATGCGCGGGCGCGAACCCACGTTCACACCGGCGACGCCAACCGGCGTCATGCGGCTGATCGAAGAAACCGGCGAAGCGATCGAGGGCAAGCAGGCGGTTGTCATCGGACGCAGCAATATCGTCGGCTTGCCCGTGGCGCTGATGCTCGCGAACGCGAACGCCACCGTCACCATCTGTCACAGCCGCACCCGCGACCTGCCCGGGACCGTCAGGCGCGCCGACATCGTCGTTGCCGCGGTAGGGCAGCCCGAGTATGTAAAAGGCGATTGGCTGAAGCCGGGCGCTATCGTCATAGACGTCGGCTCGAATTCGCTGCCTGATCCTGAAAGCGAAAAGGGATATCGCTACGTTGGCGATGTCGAGTTTGAGTCGGCGCGGGCGGTCGCTGGTTACATCACCAAAGTCCCCGGCGGCGTCGGACCCATGACCATCACCATGCTCCTTTCCAATACCTTGAAGGCGGCTCGCCACGGTGTCGAGGGCTGATCCAAATGACAGCGAAATCTGGCTCTTGGCGCCCTCAGCGCGATTTGCAAGCGCCGCGCCAGACAAAGCTTGTGACGCAATAACCAGCGTTATATAGTAGGCGCATTGCTTTGGGAGTGGAGAAGCCTTGTCGACCATACTACTAAAGAACATACGCTGTCTGGCGACGATGGACGACGATGAGCGCGAATTGACCCAGGCCTGGATACTGATTCGCGATCGCGTCATTGAGCGCGTCGGCATGGCCGATGAGGCCCCGCCCGAAGACGCCGATCGCGTCATTGATCTCTCGCGTCATGTCGTGCTGCCCGGGCTGGTCAATACCCATCATCACATGTTTCAAAGCCTTACGCGCGTCATCGCCCAAGAGCGCGAGCTATTTGACTGGCTGATGACGCTCTATCCAATCTGGTCCGGCTTGCGCGGCCAGGATCTCTATGTCGCCGCCAAACTGGCGATGGCTGAACTGCTGCTCTCCGGTTGTACAACCGCGAGCGATCATCATTATTTGTATCCCAATGATGTTCAGCTGGAGGACGAGATCCGCGCCGCTCAGGAAATGGGCATTCGTTTTCATGCGGCGCGCGGCAGCATGAGCCTGGGCGAAAGCGATGGCGGCTTGCCGCCGGACAGCCTGGTCGAGCGCGAGCCCCAGATCATGCGCGATACGCAGCGATTGATTGAGACCTGGCACGATCCCGCGCCCCAATCAATGCTGCGGATTGTCGTCGCGCCTTGCTCGCCCTTCAGCGTAACGGTCGACATGATGCGCGAGGCGGCGGACTTGGCGCGCGCTTCCGGCGCCCAGCTGCATACGCACCTTGCCGAGAACGACAAGGATGTCGCTTACAGTCAAGAGCGCTTCGGCCAAACTCCTGGACAGTACGCCGAGGCTGTCGGTTGGCTCGGCGACGATGTATGGCACGCGCATTGCGTGAAACTGAACACGGGAGAAGCGCGGCTCTTTGGGCGCAGCGGCACAGGCGTTTGCCATTGCCCTTCGTCGAACATGCGGCTGGCATCGGGCATCGCGCCGATCCGTCAGATGCTCGACAACAGCGTAAACGTAGGCTTGGGCGTGGATGGATCAGCCTCCAACGACAGCGGCCACCTTCTTGCGGAAGCGCGGCAAGCGCTGCTGCTGGCGCGTGCCCTGGGCGATCCGGCCGCTCTGTCCGCTCGCGAAGCGCTGCGCCTGGCGACTCGCGGCGGCGGCGCCGTTTTAGGCCGGGATGACATCGGCCAGATCATGCCGGGCAAATCTGCCGATGTCATCGCTTTTCGGCTGGACAGTCTGGCAATGGCCGGCGCGCAAAGTGATCCGGTCGCCGCGCTGGTCTTTTGCAGTCCGCCAGCGGTCGATTTGTCCATCATCAACGGCGCGCTCGTGGTCGAAGACGGCCGCTTGCTCACCGCCGATTTGCCCGTGCTGATCGAGACGCACAACCGCCGGTCGACGGCGCTGATTCGAGGGGAACGCTGATGGGACAAGAGAAAATCCGATGTCGATAGTTGATCGCCTGGCGGCCGCTCGCGGCGATACGCCAGCTGAGCTCATCCTGCGGAACGGGCAACTGGTCAATGTCATCAGCGGCGAAATCTACTCGACCGATATCGTTATTCATGATCGGCACGTTGTAGCGCTGGGCTCAGGCTATGTCGGGGAGCGGGAAGTCGATCTCGCGGGAAAATACGTGGCGCCGGGACTGATTGACGCCCATGTGCATATCGAAAGCAGCCTGGTGACGCCGCCGGAATTCGCGCGCGCCGTCTTGCCGCATGGCGTGACCACGGTCATCACCGATCCGCACGAAATCGCCAACGTCCTCGGCCTTGAGGGAATGCGCTATATGCTGGAGCGCGCCAAGCGCGTCCCTCTCAATATGTTTGTGATGGCATCGAGCTGCGTTCCCGCAACTGATATGGAGACATCGGGCGCGCGATTGGAAGCGGAAGATCTGGCGCAGTTGCTGAATCATCCCTGGGTGCTCGGCTTGGCTGAACTGATGAATTATCCCGGCGTGGCGCTGGGCGATGAAGGCATGCTCGACAAGATCGCCCTATTCGAAGACCGCGCGCTGGACGGTCACGCGCCCGAAATGACCGGGGAAATGCTGAACGCCTATGTAAGCGCCGGCGTCCAGAGCGAGCACGAATGCACATCGGTAGCGGAAGCGCTCGAGAAACTGCGTCTGGGCTTGACCGTATTCATCCGCGAAGGCACGACCACGCGCAATTTGAAGCCACTGCTGCCGCTGGTCACCGCCGAGAACCACAGCGCCATCTGTTTCTGCACCGATGACCGAATCCCGGCCGACCTTATCGATCATGGTTCGATTGATTATATGCTGCGCATAGCCATCGCCGACGGCATTGATCCGATGCTGGCGATCCGCATGGGCAGCTACAACAGCGCGCGTCACTTCGGCTTGAAAAAATACGGCGCAGTGGCGCCGGGCAAATACGCTGACCTCCTTGTGGTGCCCGATCTGGCTGATTTCAGGCCCCAGCAGGTGTATCGCGGCGGCGTACTGGTGGCGCAAGACGGCGCTTTGCTGGGTGAAGTCCGCGAATCGCGCGCGATTGACCTGCGCGGCACGGTCAATATTGGCGCCGGCGAATTGGATTTCACCGTCAAAGCCGCAGGCGAGAATATTCGGGTCATCGGCACGATTCGCGATCAAGTGGCGACCGACCACCTGATTGAACCGGCGAAAGTTGTAGACGGATGCGCCGTCAGTGATGTCGAGCGGGATATCCTCAAGTTCGCCATGGTGGAACGTCATAGGGCGAGCGGCAATATCGGCTTGGGATTCATCAAGGGTTTTGGCTTGTGGCGCGGCGCCATCGCCGGCACCGTCGCCCACGATCATCATAATCTGGCGGTCATCGGCGTCGATGATGACAGCATGAGAACCGCGGTCGCGGCAATCGTGGAAATGGGCGGCGGTTTGGCGCTGGCCGATGGCGAATCGGTCCTGGCGCGTCTGCCTTTGCCCGTGGCTGGCTTGCTAAGCGAATTGCCGATCGAAGTCGTGCGAGACCAATACGACGGCATGATTGAAGCGGCGCGCGGCTTGGGCAATCGGATGAGCGATCCCTTCATGGTGATGAGCTTCATGGGCTTGGAGGTGATCCCCAAACTCAAGCTGACCGACCGGGGACTTGTTGATGTTGAACAGTTTGCGCTGGTTGACTTATTTGTCTGAAAAACTTGCTGGATTTTTCGTCTATTTCTGCTAAGGTATCGAAGCTTAGTAAAAGTGTTCAGGTTCAGGAAGCGACATGGTAGACCACACAAAACTGAGGGACTTGCGTCATCGCGTGGAAGATCGGCGTCGTGATATCGTTCACTTTCTGCGCGAGATCTGTGCCATTCCCAGTATGGAAAACGCAATCCGACCCTGCGGCGAACGCATCGCCGAGGAGATGGAGCGGCTTGGTTACGATGACATTTTCTGGGATAAGATGGGCAATATCGTCGGCCGGATCGGCAATGGAGACAGCGTCCTCTTATACGACAGCCATATCGATACCGTCGGCATCGGCGATCCCGATGAATGGGAATGGGATCCATTCGCAGGCAAGATTGAAAACGGCATCTTGTATGCGCGCGGCGCCTGCGACGAAAAAGGCAGCACGCCGGGCATGGTTTACGGCTTGGCGCTGGCGCGCGATTTGGGCTTGCTTGACGGCTACACCGGCTATTACTTCGGCAACATGGAAGAGTGGAATGACGGGCAGGCGCCGCATGCCTTTGTGCAGACCGAGGGCGTGAAACCAGATTTTGTCGTCATCGGCGAACCCACCAATATGCAAATTTATCGCGGGCACAAGGGCCGGGTGGAATTCAAAATCGTCGCCAAAGGCAAGAGCGCCCATGCCGCCAGCAATTACCTGGGCGACAACGCGATATACAAGCTGCTGCCGATCATTGAGCGCATCAGCCATATCGAGCCGGAACTTGGCAACCATGAATTCTTGGGTCGCGGGCGCATCACCGTCACCGATATGGAAGTCAAGACGCCGAGCATCAACGCCGTGCCCGATGAGGCGATCATCTACGTCGACCGGCGCATCACCTTCGGCGAAGATCCGGCGGTCGAATTGAAACGCTTGCAGTCGATCATCGGCGAGCGCGACGACATCCACGCCGAGATCCTGGTCTATGACGATCCAAGCTATACCGGCTTCGTGTTTCCGCTCGATAAGGTGTATCCGGCCTGGGCTTACGAGGAAGACGAACCAATCGTGCAAGCGGGCTTGTCGGCTGCGGAAGTGCTCTACGGTCATGTAGATTCCGGCAAGTGGGACTTCTCTACCAACGGCATCTACTGGGCGGGCAAAGCGGGAATCCCCAGCATCGGCTTCGCGCCGGGCAACGAGATCCATGCGCATACTGTCTTGGATCAAGTGCCGCTGGAAGATGTCGTCCGTTCCACCGAATGGTATGCGCTTTTCCCGGCGATCCTGCAGCAGACGCTGAATGGCGCTGGCTAAAGGGTACAAGCCCGTGCGAGGGTCAGCCCATGGTTCGCAACAAAAAAACTTTGTAGGGGCGAGCCGCTGGCTCGCCCTTGATGGAGTAGCCGTGTAGGGGCTTGCCTTGGCAAGCCCGCAGCGAAAAACGAGATCGAATCTGAAACCGGACAGGAGCAATCAATGCAAACGGACCTGAGAGGTCGTGACCTCATCAGCACACAAGATTG
Source organism: Chloroflexota bacterium (assembly GCA_026706445.1). Taxonomy (GTDB): domain Bacteria; phylum Chloroflexota; class Anaerolineae; order Aggregatilineales; family Phototrophicaceae; genus UBA6055. The sequence goes on along the minus strand of JAPOYT010000274.1, from coordinate 5,370 downwards.
GTCGAAGGAAGAGATAGAGACGCTGCTGGATGTCGCTTGGGACCTGAAGCGCAAACGGGCGCTGGGAGAGCCGCAGGCCTTGCTTCGCGACAAGGTGCTGGCCATGTTGTTCTTCTTCACCAGCACGCGCACCCGAATCAGCTTTGAAGCGGGCATGGCGCAATTGGGCGGGCACGCCCAGTTCATCGACAGCACGACCACCCAGATCAGCCACGGCGACACCGCCAAGGAAATCGGCGAAATCGTCGGACGCTATACCGATGGCATCGCCATTCGTCAGTGTGATTGGGGCATCGGCAACGCCTATATCAACGCGGTGGCTGACGCGAGCCGCGTACCCGTGCTGAATATGCAATGCGAAGTCTATCACCCCTTTCAGATCCTGGCTGATCTGATGACCATCCAGGAAAAGTTCGGTCGCGATCTGCGCGGCAAGAGCATCAACATCAGCTGGGCTTACGCTTCCAGCTACCAGAAGCCGATTTCGGTGCCGCAAAGCCTCGTCCTGCTGATGTCGCGCTTCGGCATGAATGTCCGTCTGACGCGGCCGCCCGAATACAAGCTGATGCCCGATATCGTCGAGCAGGCGAAAGAAAATACGCGAATTCATGGCGGCTCCTTTGAGATTCTGGACGACTTTGACGCCGGTTTCGCCGGCGCTGATATCTTGTATCCGAAGAGCTGGGGCAGTTGGCTGACCACCGAAGACGATGCGGAATCGGCCGAGATCGGCGCCAAATACAGCGACTGGATCACCGATGACCGGCGTATGGCGCTGGCAAGCGACAACGCGGTCTATATGCATTGTCTGCCGGCCGATCGCAATATCGAGGTGACCGACAGCGTGATTGATGGTCCGCAAAGCGTCGTCTACGACGAGGCGGAAAACCGCCTCCATGTGCAAAAGGCGACCATGGCATTGACCATGCGCTAGTCAGAATGGGCTTAAGCCTTGCTGACAACGAAGGATTCGGTACCGAGTGAGGGCCTCTGGCGATGATCGATAAGCTGGTGGTGGTGGCAATCGGCGGCAACTCGTTGATTACCGACCCGCGCAACCCGCATATTTCGGAGCAGTGGGAAGCGGTTCGTGAAACCTGTCGTCATATCGCCGATATGGTCGCCGATGGCTGGCAAGTGGTCATGACGCACGGCAATGGTCCGCAGGTCGGCTATATCATGCAGCGCTCCGAGATCGCCATGCGCGAGGCCGGCATCCACGAAGTGCCGCTTGATCTGGTAGTGGCTGATACCCAGGGCAGCATCGGCTATATGCTGCAGCAGGCGCTCGATAACTCGCTGCGGCGCGTCGGCATGAATCACACCGTGGCTACCATCATCACGCAAATGCGCGTTGATCCGGCAGATCCGGCCTTCGACCATCCTGACAAGCCGGTCGGCGGCTTCATGACGCGGGCGCAAGCCGACCGGGCGGAGGCGGAAGGCTGGCATGTCGCCGAAGATGCCGGGCGCGGCTGGCGCCGGGTCGTCGCCTCGCCCAAGCCGCTGGTGGTTAACGAGATCAACGCGATCCAGGCCCTGGTCCTGGCCGGCTATATTGTCATCGTCTGCGGCGGCGGCGGCGTACCGGTGGTGCGCAACGAAGTCGGCAGCCTGCGCGGCATCGACGCCGTGATCGACAAAGACCGCGCGAGCAGCTTGCTGGCGCAGACCCTGCGCGCCGATCTATTGCTGATCTCGACTGGCGTGGAGAAGGTCTGCCTCGATTTCAATACGCCGCGCGAGCGCAAGCTGGACGAGATTACGCTGGAAGAGGCGCATCGTTATCTGGACGACGGCCACTTCGCCCGCGGCAGCATGTATCCCAAGATCGATGCGGCGATCGATTTCGTGCACAATGGCGGACCGCGCGCCATCATCACCAATCCATCCAATATCACGCGCGCGCTTCACTACGAAACCGGCACGCGGATCGTTCCAGGCGGTTCGGGTTAAGTGTACAATCAGTGTATACTGCCATTGCGAACTGGCTGAGCGCGAAGACGAAAAGTCTATGGCGGACGTAAAGGAATTGCGCTGCGTCATCGGCGGCTGCCGCTACGACGTCGATGAAGTCAGCTATACCTGCCCCGAGCATGGCGAAGTGGCGACGCTGGACATTCTGTATGATTATCCCGCGTTGCGCGCCCAGTTGGATCGGGACGCCATCAGCGCTTCGCACACAGCAAATTGCTGGCGTTACAAGCCGCTCATGCCGATTGCCTGCGAGAGCAAAGCGCCCCCCTTAGCCGTCGGTTGGACGCCGCTATACGATACGCCGCGGATTGCGAAGAACCTGGGAATACGGCGCGTCTGGGTTAAAGACGAGGGCGCCAATCCCACCGGCTCGCTGAAGGATCGCGCCAGCTCCCTAGTCTTGGCGCGCGCCCTGGAAAAGGGCTTCAAAACGGTAAGCACAGCCAGCACGGGCAATGCGGCCGCCGCCTTGGCCGGCTTGGGCGCCTCGCTGCCCGAGGTCGAAATCGTAATCTTCGTGCCGGCGAGCGCGCCGCCCGCCAAAATCGCCCAGTTGCTGGTATACGGCGCCGAAGTCTTGCTGGTTGAGGGCAGCTACGATGAGGCTTTTGATCTCTGCATGGAAACCTGCGCCGCCCAGGGTTGGTATTCGCGCAACACCGGCGTCAATCCCTTCACCACCGAGGGCAAGAAGACGGTCGCCTTGGAAATCGCCGAGCAGTTGAACTGGAAGGCGCCAGATGTCGTCGCCGTCAGCGTTGGCGATGGCAGCATCATCAGCGGCGTTCACAAAGGCTTTAGCGACCTGCGTCAATTGGGCTGGATCGACCGGATGCCGCGCCTGCTCGGCGTACAGGCGGAAGGCAGCGCCGTGTTGGCGAAGGCCTGCGCGGGGGGCGTGGCGGCGCAAGATATCGTTCGCCAAGACGCATCAACCATTGCCGACAGCATCGCTTCTGAGTTGCCGCGCGACCGCGCCAAGGCTTTACGGGCGATACGACGCAGCGGCGGGCGCTTTATCACCGTCGCCGACGCCGCGATTCAGGCGGCGATCCCCGAGTTCGCGCAGTTGAGCGGCGTCTTCGCCGAACCGGCCGCCGCCGCGGCATTCGCTGGCCTAAAGCGAGCGGTGAAAACAGGTATCATCCATCAGGACGAGAGCGTCTGCATCATAAGTACGGGCAACGGCTTGAAGGATGTCGCCCGCGCCAGGGATTCGGTAACGGGCGGGATTCGCGTAGCGCCCACTCGCGCTGCCGTCGAATCGGCGCTGCAAAGCAGGCGGCTGGCATGAGCGAGCGCCCGACCTATTCGATCATCGCGCCCGTCTATAATGAGGTCGGCAATCTGCCGCGCTTTTACCGCGAAGTCGTCGCCGCGCTTGATTCGGTCGGTGAAAGCTGGGAATTGCTGATCGTCAACGACGGCAGTTCCGATGGCTCGCATGAACTCATGATAGAGTTGGCGGAAAAGGACTGTCGCGTGCGCGTCATCAGTTTCGCGCGCAATTTCGGTCACCAAATCGCGGTGACGGCCGGCGTCGATTACGCCTGCGGCCGGGCAGTGGTGCTCATTGATGCCGACCTGCAGGACCCGCCGGCGGTTATCCCGCGCCTGATCGCCAAATGGAAAGAAGGCTACGATGTCGTCTACGCCGTACGATCGGAGCGGCGAGGCGAAAGCCCCTTAAAGCGGATCAGCGCCAAGCTCTTTTATCGGCTGATCCATCGCATTACCGATATCAACATACCGGTCGATACCGGCGATTTCCGCTTGATGGACGAGCGCGTGGCGCGTGTGCTGCGGCAGATGCGCGAACATCACCGCTTCATTCGCGGCATGACCAGCTGGGTGGGTTATAAGCAGACCGGCGTCCAATACGCGCGTGAACAGCGAGCTTGGGGCGAGACCAAGTATCCGCTGCGCAAGATGATCGCTTTCGCGCTGGACGCGGTCACCAGCTTTTCCTTTTTCCCCTTGCAGATTATGATCTATATCAGTTTGATACTGGCGGTGCTTTCGCTCTTGGTGGGCTTAGTTATTTCCGCCTTGCGCCTGGCGCTGGGCGAAGAATTCTTCGGCGGCCAGGCGACCACCATTGTATTGCTGCTTCTATTGAGTTCGTTTCAACTGTTCTTCCTTTTCATCATCGGTCAATATGTCGCCCGAAGCTACGATGAATCGCGCGACCGGCCTCTATATGTTGTAGCATCGACAATTGGCTTGTCCTCAGCGCAGGTGGCGAACCAACGGATCGCAGTTGACGCCAAGTCAAAGGCGGAAGCGAACTGGCGAACGATCGATTCGGATTTGGAGGAAGCGCGCCATGCCGAATCCTGAGAACGGGCAACTTGCTCTGGTACAGCGCTATAAAGAGCTGGTCGAAGCTTACGAAGCGCTGGACAGCCAGATCGATGAATTGGTGTCGGCCAGCCGCGGACGGGCGGACCAGATGTCTGCTGCCGATCTGAGGACCTACCGCCAATTGGCGCGCAAACGTTCCGAATTGCTCAATGATATGCGCTTGCTGGAACAGCAGTTGAATCTGACGGGAGACGATGCGCCCGGCGCAAATTAAGGAGCTGTCGATGATCACCGGTCCCACATTTGAAGAGATGCTGCATCCGCAGAAGATGAACCCGGCGATTCGCGCGGAAGCGGTCGCGGCGCTAGACGCTGATCCGCTGAATCCGCTGAACCTGTACAATATCACCTGGCGCGATCCAGCCGATCGGGTCTATCACATCGTGCTGCCGCGCGAATTGACCGGCCTTGAGGCCCAGATCGTAGTGATCTACGGCAAGCGCTTCCCCTCGGGCAGCCACAAAGTGGGGGCGGCTTATTCCGTCTTGCTGGAAGAGCAATTGCTGGGCGCAGTCGATCCCGATGCGCATACGCTGGTTTGGCCCTCGACCGGCAATTACGGCATCGGCGGCGCCTTCATCGGCTGCCGCATGGAATACGATAGCATCGTCGTGCTGCCCGAAGAAATGAGCCAGGAGCGCTTTGATCGCATCACCAGTTACGGCGCCCGCATCATCCGCACCGCCGGCAGCGAAAGCAACGTCAAAGAGATTTACGATGAAGTCAAACGGCTGCGCGGCAGCGACCCAAAGATTCGCGTCTTGAATCAATTTGAGGTGATGGGCAATTACCGCTTTCATTACCATGTAACCGGCAATACCCTGGTTGAGCTGGCGGCTGAGCTGGAGGGCGCGGGCATCGGCAATGGCAAGATCGCGGCTTATGTTTCCGCCATGGGCAGCGCCGGCACGATCGCGGCCGGCGATCGCCTCAAACAGGTCTGGCCCGAGCACAAGATCGTCGGGCTCGAGCCGATCCAATGCCCGACCCTGTACAACAACGGCTATGGCGCGCATGAGATTCAAGGCA
>JAPOYT010000227.1 GCA_026706445.1 Chloroflexota bacterium | reverse complement strand
CACGATGTCTTTTTCGTTGATGCGAAAGATGATGTAGCCGACGATCATGATCGAAAATATGACGATTTCCGACGCCAGGTAGAGCCAAACGCCGAGCTTCATATTGTTGTTCTGCTCTTCTTCGCTCATGTGCCCGTGGTCGTCATGTGCGGCGGCGGGAAGGTGACTGGCTGTCAGTTCTGCCATGCTCTGTCTCTCAGTCTATTTCTGGTAGCCGATGGCGCGCGGGATGGCGCGGATGACCCCGACGACGCCGCCAGCGATTTTGCCTGCTTCGCGGATGGGCTCGATCTGCGTCCGGTCGCCATCGGTCGGCTCGTATTCCTGCGCCTCGCGCAGGCCGCGGTGCGCCAGATAGAAGAAGATGGCGATCCCGCCGGCAGCCAGCGCCAGCGAAACGAAGATGACCAAAATGAAGCCGAGCAAGACGGTGAATTGGCTGGCGCCTTCTATCGTCTGATTGGCATAGTCATCGGGCGGCAAGACGAGCCCGAGTATATCCTGAATGGGAATAATGAAGTCGCCAAAGCCATTGGCGAAGAAATCCGCATTTGGTTCGGTCGCGATTTGCAAGCCCAAACCGTGCGGCAGCAGCGCAAAAGTGAAGAGCGCGACGGTGGTGATGACGGCGATGGTCAGCACCAGGAAGAGCTGCCCGGCGTAGAATGCCATCGTCTGCCAGAGACAGGATATCGTCATCAGTAGCGCGCCGAGTGTGGCCGGGATGCCGGCGACAACCATCAGCAAAATGCGCCAGGCGAGGAATCCGACAGCAAACCAGATCACGAACCAGACGATGTTCACGATCCAATTAATAAGGAAGAAACTCACCTGCAGGTAGGGAAATGCCCAGGGTTTGGGACTGTCATTGATGATGCGCCAGGTCAAATCCCAGAGCTGCTTGCCGGCGCGAAAGACCAGACCGGATGTGCGCAGCGCGAATTCCTTCTCCGGCGCTTCCTCTTCGCGCTCGTCTGCATGATCGCCGTGCTCGCTCATTTTGGGATCGAAGGCGCCGACGCCCCACATGAAGGTAGCCATCGAGACAAAAGCGGCCAGCACCATGCCGACTTGGGCGCCCTCGCTGGAATCGGCGTTCATCCAGACGGGATCCATATTCTGCAAGACGCGCACGGCGTAGACGAATGCCAGCGACGCGATAAAGCCTGCTATCAGCGCCGGAATCGCCCGCGAGAGGCCCGGTTTATCCATGAAGCGCTACTCCCTCACCAGTTGATTGCGGCAAGTATGCCATTGCTTGTCCATCCGACACTTTCAATTCGCCGCGCTCAGCGGATCCAGTACAAGACGACATAAAAGAGAATCCAAGCCAAGGTGACAAAGTACCAAAGCTTGGCTGTGCCTTCTACCGCCCAGGAATCATGCTCGTCGCCGCTGTATCGGCCGGCGGCGCCGTTGCGAATCACATGCGCCATGACTGCCAGAATTGCCAGCGCGTGCACGAAGTGAAAGCCGGTCATCAAGCGCATCGTGATACCGTATTGCGTCGCCAGCGCCGCATCGCTTACCGATGCGAATTCGTAAACGATGACCGCCATGAATGCGAAACCGAATATCATCGCGCCGCGCCAATCCATGAGGAATCCGCCGATGCGCTTGACGCGTAAGGCCTGTAATCCGCGCTTGACCAGAAGCGCGCTCAGCAGCAGCGCCACCGTGGCCGCCGATGGCCCCAGCGGATCAAAGGGCGCGATGCCGGCGGGGGGCCATTCGGAATAACTGAAGCGAAGCTGCCAATTGACGATGATCATCGCCAGGAAGACCATTATCCAACTGATCTGAAAGATGGTCATGCCCAGGCGGTTGTTCTTCAAGCGCAAATCGGCTTCGCTGGGTTGGCCTAGTTTGGCTTTGTGCTGCCGGTCAACGTAACTGGTCATGGCTGATGCGCCGCATATTCTCCAGATCAAACTCAGTAAAGCCAAGTTGGTCGCGCGAAAACTGATTGGCAATCTATAGCAAGCGTGGGCTAGCCACCGACTCGCCCGTACAAACTTTCGATTATTTTGGCATTTTCCTTCATACTATAATCATTTTCATTGCTTGCTTGGGATTGCTTCCAGTACTCATTTAGTGTTCGCTGGCGCGGGTTGACCCGTTGCTGAAGGCTTCATCGACGACTGCCAGATAGGCGGCCGACGCTTCTGTGCCGTAGCCGTATGGGTCTTCAAAGGGAATCGGATCATCGTCAAAGTTCATCGGTGGCGGCGGCGAAGTTGTCTGCCATTCCAGGGTAAGCGCGCGCCAAGGATTGGCGCCGGCGATGGGACCGTGATAGTAAGATTTGATCACGTTGTAGATGACGATGAAGGTTGAGAAGCCGAGTACAAAGGCGGAGAAGCTGATCAGCTGATTCCAGGCTTGGAATCCTTCGACATAAACGGCGACGCGCCGCGGCATGCCCAGCATGCCGACCACGTGCATCGGGAAGAAGGTGAACAAGAAGCCGAAGTAGGTGAAGACGAAATGGATTTGCCCCAGGCGCTCGTTCAGCATGCGCCCGGTCACTTTGGGGAACCAATGATACAAGGCGGCGTAAACAGCGAAGACGCTGCCGCCGAAGAGCACAAAGTGAAAGTGGCTGACGACGAAGTAGGTGTCGTGCACATGAATATCAAAGGGCAGAGCCGCCAACATCACGCCGCTGATGCCGCCGATGACAAATAGCGACAAGAAGCCGAGCGCGAAAAGCATGGCGCTGTTGAGGCGGATCTTGCCGCCCCAAATCGTGCCGATCCAGCTGAACATTTTTATGCCGGTCGGCACGGCGATGATCATCGTCGTGATCATGAAGGGGATGCGCAGTTCGGGCTGCAAACTGGTGAACATGTGGTGCGCCCAAACGGTGAAGCCGACGAAGGCGATGCCCATACTCGACAAGCCGACCATGCGATATCCGAATACCGGCTTGCGACTATGGACGGAGAGCACCTCGCTGAGCACGCCCATGCCCGGCAGCACCATGATATAGACGGCCGGGTGACTGTAGAACCAGAATATGTTCTGCCAGAGCAGCACATCGCCTCCGCTGGCGGCGTCAAAGAAGGTGGTGCCGGCGACGCGATCAAGCAGCAGCAGCGTCAGCGCGCCGGCCAGGAAGGGCGTCGCCATGACGGCGATGATGCTGGTCGCCAGAACCGCCCAGCACAGCAAGGGCATGCGCCAAATGGTCATCTCAGGCGGGCGCATATTGAAGATGGTGACGATGAAGTTTATCGATCCCATAATCGACGAAATGCCGAGCAAATGCGCGCCCAATGCCCAAAGCGTCTGTCCGTCGCCGCTGAAGAGCGTGGACAGCGGCGGGTAGGAGGTCCAGCCAGCTTCGGCCGGGCTGACGAAATAGCCCAGCAGCACAACGACGGCGGCTGGCGGAATCAGCCAGAAGGCAAAGGCGTTCAGCCAGGGGAAAGCCATGTCTTTGGCGCCGAGCTGCAGCGGCACGCCGAAAGCGGCCCACATCGGAATGATGAAGAGGAAGATCATGATGGTGCCGTGAATGGTGAAGAGGCTGTTGTAGGCGGCGCCCGAGACTATAAGGTCGAGCTCGGGCGTCCACAACTCCAGGCGGATGAGCATCGCCATCGCGCCACCGATGATGAAGAACAAGAAGGCGCTGACGCCGTATTGCACGCCGATGATCTTATGGTCGACGCTCCAGCGCAGATATTCGCTTAAAGCGGGACGCCGCAAGGCTTCAGCTTCGACTTGTTCTCCCTGTGCCCCCAAGGGGACGGCGATTGTTGCCATATTAGCGCTTTCTCACTCCAGTCTTCGTTTCCGTTTTCGACGGGCGCGCGGGTCGTTCAGCTCTCCCTTGCCTTATTCCGAGTCATCGCTGGCTTCCGTTTCCGTGTCCGGCGTCTCGGCGTCTGCGTCTGCGTCCATACCGAAGGTGATATCGACTTCGTAGCCGAAGACGGTTTGGATGGCGTCGGGGATGGCGACGTTGGCGTTGTTCATGTCGCAGTCGGATTGTTCGCCCTGCGTGCAGAGGTAAGCCACGATCGAATAGAGTTGTTCCGGCGACATGACATTGGTGGCTTCCATGACATCGGGACCAAAAGCCGCCATCTGCTGATCGTAGCCGGGGACGCGAAAGGCGCCCGAATTCCAGATTGATGTGGCGATGTATTCTTCGGCCGTTTGCCCCGGCACGCGTTCGCCGGCGCGGTCGGCGACGCCATTCAGTGATGGGCCTGTCGTCGAGGTCCAGCCGAGGCTGTCTAGGATGTGACAACTGTTGCAGATGTAATTCTGAATTTCCATTTCGCCGCGCAAAATCGGATCGGCCGGCGGATTCAGAATGGCGTGAATGGCGGGTTCGTAAAACTGATCGAGGAATTGGCTTTCGTTTTCATAAACGATGACCGCGCCTTGCATCCGCCCGTGGCCATCGCCGCAGAGTTCGGCGCAGACGATGGGGTAGCGGGCGGGGTAGCTGCGGTCTTCAACGCGAATGGGAGTGAAGCGCAGTTGGGTCGGGCGCCCGCCCCGCGTCGGATCGCCGGGCAGCAAATCTTGTTTGACGCGCATCGCCGGTACCCAATAAGAATGGATGACGTCTTGCGTTTGCAGGGTCAAGTCGACATTCTGACCGATATACGTGTGCAATTCAGGCCCGCTGTTGATGACGATCTGATTGCCGTCGGGGTCAAAGCGTTCCGTGACGTATTGGTGGGTCCAGGCGTAACGCGCGCCGGTCACGTTGATGGAAATGCTGTGCCCCTCGACCATGTTGATGGCGGCTTTTGGCTCGGTATTCTGGGTCCAGATATTGAAGCTCACCACCGCCAGGAAGACGACGACCAGCGCCGGGATAATCGTCCAAACAATCTCGAGGAGCGGGTTTCCATGATAGGTCGGTCCATCGCCCTCATCGCCGGGGCGCGCGCGGAAAGCAATGACCGAAATCAGCAACATGCCTTGTATCAAGAAGAATACGACGCCGCCGATGATCATCAGGATGTAGAAGAGTTCATCAACGCTCTTGGATTCCGCCGAGGCTTGCTCGGGCAGCACAACCGGCACGAATGTGGTGAACCAATTGATGCCGATGACGCTCACGATCAAGAAGACCGCCGCCACGACAACGGCTGCCGGGCTTATCGATGGAGTGTTGGAAGGTCTGTTCTGCATACCGGACTTTCACCTGGTATTCACATCGGCTCGGACGCGCCCATTGCTGCGGCGCCCAAGCGGACAACGGCGCCTTTACAAACGGCGGGTGATGCGAATCCTTCGCTGACTTGTACCGCTTGTACATTTTGTCACAATTCTAGCGAAAAGCCGAATCGTTTACAAGCATAGGGTTGCCGCGTTCGGAGCAGATTTAGCTGGACGCGGCGCGACCGTGTCGTAAATTCTCGGGATAAGGTAAGATTCGGTTCTGGCGCTAGCGGACAGATGGTTTCTTAATGAAGACCAATGCGGGCGAAAGAGTTCTACCTTGGCAACTGTTTACGGCGATCAACTTCCTGTTGCTGGCCGCAGCCGTCGGCCTGGGTTTCGTGGCTTTGATCTACTCGCTTGAGATCGCGCTGGCGCTTGGCGCCCGGCTGATATGGCAGTCGCTCGGCGATACGGTGCAGGCAAAGTACGCGCTTGTGACTTTGCGCAACCTATGGCTGCTTGTCGGCGGCATCCTTTTGCTTGTTATCGTCATCTACTGCATCAATAATTTCTTCAAGCGCTGGCAAGATGCGCGCATACACCGGCTATACCTAGTCGCGCTGGCAACGGAAGCGCTCATCATTGTCGCCGCCCAAGTACTGATAACAGCCTGACTCAGCGCGCGCCGAAGTAGTAGTATTCGAGGATTTCGCGCGTCAGCGGAGCGGCGACGGCCGAACCCTCGCCAGCATTCTCGACCATGGTGACGATCGCAATCTTTGGCTCCTTTGCCGGCGCGTAGGCGATGAACCAACTATGCGGCGGGATATCCTCGCCCGGCACTTGCGCGGTGCCCGTCTTGCCGCAGACTCCAAGATCCACCAGGGGCGAACCATGGAATTGATGTGCGGCTGTGCCGGAGTACGAGTTCACGACATCACACATTCCGCGGCGGATGATTGCGAGATTTGCTTGGTCGAGTTGAGCGTCGACCATCACCTCGCGCTCCGCAACTGTCGCGCGTTGATCGAGGATGCCCCGTTCGCGAACCAAATGCGGGCGCAAAACGTAGCCGCCATTGGCGATCGCCGCGTATAAGCGCAGCATCTGCAGGGGCGTGGCTTGCGCTTCGCCTTGGCCGATGGAGAGATTGACAGCGTGCGAATAAGACCAGGGCAAACCGGTCAGCCTGGTGATATTGTCCGGCGTGGGTAGATTGCCGGCGACTTCAGGCACGGCGTTTAGGCCGGTGAGTTGACCCAAACCGAGGAGCCGCCCGAATGAGGGCAGCAGCCAGGGATCGCGGGCGTTCAAGGCGAAGCCGGCTTGATAGAAAAACGGATTGCAGCTGTTGGTGATCCCGCTCTGCACGGACATGATGCCATGGCCGCCGCGCAGCCAGTCGTAGCGGACATCCGTGCCGTAAGCCCAGCTGCCGGTGCAGTTGTAGCGCGTGGTCTCATCGTAGACGCCACTTTCCAGCGCGGCGACGGCGGTGAGCCCTTTCATGACCGAGCCAGTCGGATAAATGCCTTGCGTCGCGCGATTGAGTAGCGGCTTGCGCTCGTCTTCGACGATCGCTTCCAGCCCCTTGAACGCCTCCTCCGCCCCTATCGACGGGAAGGGATTGAGCGCGTTGCCGTCGTAAGCGGGATAGCTGTACATCGCCAGGATTTCCCCGTTGTTGACGTCCATCACGATGACGGCGGCGCCCTTGCTGTCCTCAGACCAAGGGCTGCTTTCATAGGCGCTCTCCAGCAGCCGCGCGACCTGAGCCTGCAGATCGGCGTCGATCGTCAGCCACAGGCTTTCGGGGATTTGCGAACGAACCTCGCTGAGCGCGCGCAGGCGGCGTCCATCAGGCGCGACCAGCGACAGCCGCCCGCCGGGGCGCCCGGCCAGCGTGTCGTTCATGCTCGCCTCTACGCCGCCTTTTCCGATGATGGTCCCGGCATTGAATCCGATCGCTTCCAGGTCCGCGACTTGCGTGGCGTCCGGGTAACCGACATAACCGATCACATGGGGCAGGAGTGTCCCGCTCAAGTAGCGGCGCGTGGGCAGCTGCCGGAATTCGGCGCGGCAGTAGGCCTGCATGAGATCGTTGTTCTCGATAAAAACATCCGGTTCAATGAGGCCCGCGTCCACGATCCAATCCGCCCGGGAGCGTACGTTGAAAAGGTCGGTGATCTCATCCAGCGATTTATCTAGCGACTCGGCCAGAATCTTGAAGCAGACATCGCGGTCAGGGATTCGGGCGTTGTTGGCCAAAACGCGGACCATGCGTCCGTTTTGGTCGGCCAGCGTTTCACCATCTCGATCATAGATATTGGCGCGGCTGGGGATCTGCGATTCAAATACGAGGCGCGCGCCCTCTCCCAATTCGGCGAAAATATCGGCGGGCGACCAGGCGATGCGCCATCCGCCCACTTGCGGATCGATTACTAAATGGAGCAGGCGTTTTTTGTCGGTGAAGCGGCCGAGGATGCGCGTATGAAAGGTCATGTCGTATTGGAGCGCCAGCACGCTTCTTTCGCCGGTGAGGTTTACGGGATTGTATTCGAGGCGCGTCAGTGTCAGCGTGTCGCGCGCGTTTTGATAGATGGCGCGGAACTCGTCAAGCGGCGTCAACTCGCGATTGCGGAATGTGAGCCAGCTGTGCATTTCGTCGAAGTCGCCGCGCAGCCAGGCATCAAGAAAGAACCGCGCTACCTGGCCGGCAGATTCGAGATCGGAGTCGCTGGTTGGATCAGCGGTCAAGGTCGGGAGGGGAAGAGCGGATTGCTCATTTCCTGCGCCGCAGCCTGCGAGCGCCAGCATAGCGATGAGATGAAGCAGGACAAATAAGCGCATGGCGGCCTGCATAGTCAAGTTGTGGCACAGCTATCCATTATAGTGGAATCGCCAATATCGAAATTGTGAGAGCCAGGGGAACAGCCCTGCGCCTTGCCTAGAATTCAGGCGATACCACTGTGATTTCAGCGATTTCCATCAGGTCGCTGCCCTCAGGCGACAGCAGGCGCGAGGCTGTATCGTAAAAGCCGAAGGAGAGCTGGTAGGTCGCCGGCGGCAGATCTGACGGAATGCTCAGCGTGAATTCGCGCCCTATCAGGATCTCGTCCGGGTCATCCCAGGTTGTGGTGTCGCGCCGCGCGTCCCATAGCGGAACATAATCAACTTGGGCGACTACCTCGCGGTCGTCGTTCAGCAGGTAGTTGCCGACCCGGTGTACGGTGTCTGTTGGCTTGTCCGCTCGCCAGTATTGGCGAAATATGATGTCTTTGCCGGCTGCGATTTCGTTCGCGTTCAGGTCGTAGCCTACGAGGTGAATGCTGCCAAGTTGACCATCAGCTTTGTGCTGCATGGGGTAAAGGCGCAGGATTGTCATGCCGGGATCGCGAAAGTTGGGGTCAGTCGGATAATGCTTGAGCGCAAATGTCTCCTCTGGGAATCGCAAAAAGTCTGCGGTTCGATAGGGCACGATGGCGTATACTGCGTCCCTGGCGCGCCACTCATCGATTGGCTTGCCTTTCAAGTAATCCAGACCTTGAGCAAGTGGATAGTCGTGCAAGCCTGTATAACCGCCCCAAGAGCGATTCATTACTTTGTGATAAGGACCGGACCAGTCGGCGACATACTTGCCGGGTGGCAGGGATGTATCCATATAAGACATTAGGTCGTTTCGGCGGTCGTGTAAAGTGAAATTATGCGCCAGCGCATCCGACTCGCGGTAGGCGGGAATCAGACTGATAGCAAGCATAGCCAAGACGACGCCAGCGGGGAGGAATGGCTGAAGCCGAAAGAATAATTGAGAAAATCGGGGGGGGCAGGCGCGTCAACGCTTCCTCAAGGAGAGTTATCAACCCGGTTAAGCCGGCGGCAAATAGAATCGCCAACATCGCGCCCATAGGGAAATATTGGCGAAGGTGAAAGCCCCGCGTCGGCACGATGTGTGTGCCTAGAAGCCAGGCGAGCGCCGACAGTATGATCGCGACAAGCGCGATGCCATTTACTTGCTGCCTATAGCGATAAAGCAGCCCGCCGGACAGCGCTACCAATAGCCAAACAGTGAGAGGCTGGAAGGTCTGCAGCAACTGAGACAAGCCCTGCCATACGGTATCCGGCGATGGAATTACTATTCGTAGCTCGGTTACTGGATACTGGTAAATGTGCTTGGGCGCTTCAAGCGTCGGATAAAGAACCAGCAACCAGCACAAGAACAGGGCAAAACGCAGACAGTTCCAGAACGCCTGCTGCCAAGCGTCTTTGCGCCGCGAGGGCTCCCGCCACCAATTCAATAGGGTCAGCAAGACAATGATTGGCGCGATCAAGATTGCTTGCGTCTTGAACACAATTGCCAGCATGATGCTATAGACCGCCGCTGTGTTGAAACTGCGCCGCCCGTGCAAAACACCTACCAATGCCAGCCAAATAGCCAGTAAAGAGAATAGCGTCAAGTAGCCATCTGGCAGCACGAAAGGCACACGCTGCAAGACCCATGGATTCACGATCCAGATGGCGGCCGCCATCAGTCCGGTCATGGGATGCGCTATCATCGCTCCGAGCAGGGCTATGACGATGATAGTGAACGTCCAGGCGCCAACGGTAACGAGACGCAAGGGAGCAATCATCGTGCCGTGATGGGCTCCATCGGGCTTCAAATGTTTCAGAAAAGGATATATCACTGATCGCATGCCTGGTGGATAAGACTCTCTGGTCACACCGCGCGCATGCCCCGCGTCGATGATATGCTGCGCCTCCAGCATGTTATGCGCTTCGTCAAGATGTTCGATGAATGGCAAGCTGACATGTAAGCCGCGCAGATAAAGCCAGCCGGCGAGACAAAGCAGCAGCGCGAGACCGAGCCACCACCACTTGGACTGTGGAAAGATTTCGCTGTTATCTGCGCTTTCGCTCATGTAGACGATCGGACCCCATATCTTCTTGTCGCGAATCAATTATCGTACGCTTCCGCAGCTTGTACCAGCTTACGGACGCGCCGATTGCCTGGTCGTCGCCGCGCTGCTCCCAATGCAGACCGAGCTGCGCGCCAAAGACTTCCGCCACTTGCCGCGGCGCCCAGCCGACCGTGGATTCGGGGTCGCGTGGACACTGACCCGCCGGGCGGGGGTGGCTGGCGTAAAGCATGAAGATGCCTCCAGGAGCAAGCCGCGCGGAGACGGCGCTTGCATAGTTGGCCATTCCGTCGCCGCCAAGCGTATGGCCGCAGCCGATGTCGATAATGAGATTGTAATCCCGCCGCAATGCCGGCAGGTCGTCCAGGCGCGTCACATCGTGGCGGAAGAGCCGATGCGATTCCGGCGGGAATTCGCTGAGCTTGGCTCGCGCGATGTCGATCGCCCGCTGCGCAAAGTCGACCCCGTCGGCGCGCCAACCGCGCTTGAGCAAGTCGCGGATTACCGTGCCGGCGCCGCAGCCGAGGTCAAGCGCGTATCCCGCCGGCAGCAGAGCCAGCAGCTCGATGATTTCGGGCGGGGTGATGCCGCTGTCCCAAGGCATGTCGCCGCTAGCGTAACGTTCGCTGAAGAGCGCGTGTCGGTCTTGGGTCATGGATCCGTCAAACATTGATTTGGCGGGCGAGCCACCGGCTCGCCCCTACGCACGTTAGCAGTACGGCGGGCGACTCAAGAGTCGCCCCTACCGATGATCTTTGTGATGCGAGGCGCTTCACGTAATCGGCACCATGTGGATGACGGTGACGCCGGCGCCGCCTTCACCCTGCTGACCCTGTGTCACCTTGCTCACGAGCAAATGCTCGCGGAGGTAGCCGCGCACCGCCTGCCGCAATCGCCCAGTGCCCTTGCCATGGATGATCCGGCCGAAGGGCAAGCCGGCGTTGTAAGCGGCGTTGATGTAGCGGTCGAGAATCTCGATGGCTTCGTCAACGCGCTGGCCGCGGATATCCAGCTCCATGCCCGGCGACTCGGATTTGGGCAGTTGCGCTTCGGCCGGCTCATATTGCCGGACGTGGCCGCGTTCGGCTGCCCGTTTTTCACTGCGCGTCCGCTTGCGCATATCGGCGAAACTCGCGCGCACACGCAAGGCGCCGACCTGCACCTGCGCCCCCTTGTCATCCAACTCGGCGATGAGGCCTTCCGCATTGAGCGTTTCCAGGAATACGGTATCGCCGATGCGCGGTATCCAGTCGATATCTTCGAGTTGCTGTATTTCGTCCGCGTCATCGAGCGGCGCGTTTGTCCAACTCGCCATTTTGTCGGCGGCCGCTTTCAAGGCATTGAGCGTCTCGGCTGGCATGCCCGCGGAACGCAGCTCAACTCGCATTTTTCGCAGTTGTTTGTTGAAGTCGGCCAGATCATCTTCGGCGTGTCGGCGGGCGGCGCGGATCACATCCCGGCGTTCGTCTTCGATATTGTCCAGGCGCGCTTGCAACTCGTCTCGCTGCCCGGCCAGCTGACGTTGCAGCTGGTCCAATTCTTCGTGCTGCAGTCGGATCTCTGTGCGTGTGCGCTGTATCTCGTCGAGCAAATCATCGGCCGCCAGCTCTTCGGTGGCGACCAGGCCGCGGGCGTCAGCGATGATGGACGAATCCAGTCCGAGGCGCTCGGCGATCGCCAGGGCGTTGGAGCGGCCCGGCAGACCGACGATCAGGCGATAGGTCGGCCGCAGCGTTTCCAGGTCGAATTCGACGCTGGCGTTGCGCGCGCCCGCCGTCTCGACGCCGTATACCTTCAGCTCGGGATGGTGCGTGGTGACCAGGGTGGTGACGCCGCTGCTTTTGAGGCAATTGAGCAGGGCGCGCGCCAGAGCGGAACCTTCGGTCGGGTCGGTGCCGGCGCCGACTTCGTCCAGGATCACCAGCGAGCGGTGATCGGCATGTTGCAGGATGTCAATGATATTGGTCATGTGGGAGGAAAAGGTGGACAGCGACTGCTCGATGCTCTGCTCGTCGCCGATATCGGCGAAGACGCCTTGAAAGACCGAGAGCTCAGCTTCGTCGGCCGGTACGTGCAAGCCGCATTGCGCCATCAGCGCGATCAAGCCGACGGTCTTCAGCGCGACCGTCTTGCCGCCGGTGTTCGGTCCGGTGACCACCAGCACCCAAGTGTCGTCATCAAAGTTGAGATCCAGCGGCACGATATGCCCCTTTAGAAGCGGATGGCGCGCTCCTTTCAGCTGGATGCTTGTGCCGGGGTGGGCGAGGGCGCCGGGGCGCGGCTGGATTCCGCGCATCTTCGGCTGGACGCAGCCGTGGTCGATGGCGTAACGCGCCTTGGCGAAGGTCAAGTCGAGGTAACCCAGCAGCTGCACCGTGCGGACGATTCGCTCGCTTTCGCCAGCGACCGCTTCCGTCATGTCGGCCAAGATGCGGCGAATCTCCTTTTCTTCGTCCACTTGCAGCTCGCGCCATTTATTGTTGAGCTCGACTGTTTCCAGCGGCTCGATGAAGATGGTGGCGCCGGAGGCTGAGGAATCGTGCAGGATGCCTTTGATTTTGCCTTTGTGCTCGGCTTTGACCGGGATGACGTAACGCCCGTGCCGCATGGTGATGATGGCTTCTTGCAGCTTGCTTTGGTTCGCCTTATTGGTGACGATTCGCTGGAGTTTGTTTTGCAGACGGTCGAATGCCACTTTCAGATCGCGGCGGATGATCGCCAGGCGCGCGCTGGCGGTGTCTTTGATTTCCGCATTGTCATCGACCGTCTTTTCGATGGCGTTTTGCAGGTCGAGGCATTCTTCTATCTCGGAGGCCAGCTCAGCGAGCAGGGGAAAGGTCGCCCCCATCCGCCCGAGCGTCCGCCTTAGGGACGAGCCGCGCCGCAGTGTATAGCGAATATCGAGCAGCGCGCTCGGCTCCACGACGACGCCGCGCTGCGCCTTGATGACCGGTTCGCGCACATCGCGCGCGCCGCGAACGGTGACATGGGTTCGCTCTTCCAGCAGGGCGACCGCCTCCGCCGTTTCACGCTGCCAAAGCTGCGCCTCTTCCAGCTCGGTCGAGGGGTATAGCTCAAGCGCGAACTCTTCGCCGGCGCCGAAGGTAGTGTAAGCCGCGAGCTCTTGCAGGATCTTGTGCAGCTCGAGCGTGGCGAGCGTTTTTTCGCTGATCATCTAGGGTGATACCCGTCTTAGCTTTGCGCCAGATCCTTGCTCGGAAAAGGCGCGCATCATTGTATGGCATGGCATCGGCGCTGTCAAACCAGGGCGGCGCCCATTTCCCGCAGGCGATCGACAGCTTGAATGAGAAATTGCGTCTCGGCTTGGCGGGGCGCCGTCCCGTAATGCCAATCGGCGGGAAAGTCTGGATCCTGCAGCGGCGCCGGGTGGACGACAATCTCGACCGTACCGTTTAAGCGGGCGATGCGGGCGCAGAAATCATCGATCGGCCGCGACATGCAGGCTTGAATCGCCGTAAGGAAATCCGGCATGGCGAAGGCGTATCGCTCGCCCTGCTGCTGTCGCCGCAGAAAGATATTATGCGGCGAGACGTTGGCGCGGAAATCGTGCGCGCGCACCCAGTCCACTGCGTAATCCGCCGCCAGCTCGTGAACGATGCGGCGCAGCAAGGGTATCGAGTGAAAATGATGATGCGTCGAGATGTGCTGTGGCCGGATGCCGGCATCGGTGAAACGGCGCAGTTGCGCGTCAAGTTCATTGCGAATCCAGCGGACGGCGCTGGCGCTGAAAAAATGCGAGCGCAAGTACAAGCTGAGATTGCTGCGAAAGCTGAAGTCTTCGTTCAATAGGTGCGGATGATGCCCGTCGTCTTCGTTGACCGGATGGCCATCGGTGAGCGAGAGATGGATGCCGAGATCGAGATCGGGGCATGTCCGGAACAGGGCTAGCGCGTGCTGATGCGCCGGGTAGTTGGTCATCACGCTGGCGGCGTTGATATAGCCCCGCTGATGCAATTCGTAGGTCTTCTGGTTGATGGCTTCCGTCAAGCCACAGTCGTCGGCGGTGATGATCAGCTGGGGCATGGGGGCTAGCGCGCGCCGTCCCGCCAATATGCCTCAAACTGGTCCAGTACGCGCTTTTGATTCTTATTCAGACTGATGAATGGTCGCGCCTTCTTTATGAATTTCAGTGCCTCTTTTCGCGTCATACCGGTTGAAATCAGATAGGCGGCCGCCATGGATGGCGCCCGTCCGCAGCCCGCCCGGCAGTGGATATAAACTTTGCCTCGGTATTCTTCTATTTCTCGCGTGATAAAACTCACTCCTCGCATCAAGTCTTCGATACTCGGCGGGGTATGGTCAATCGTCGGCAAATGCAAATGCCGCTGGCCGCCGATGCCCTTGTCTTTGTCGCTGTATTCTTCTTCCCGCATGTTCACGATCGCGGTGATGCCGCGCTTGAGCAGCCGTTTATATCCCTTCCTGCGATGCTGGCCGCCGACG
>JAPOYT010000101.1 GCA_026706445.1 Chloroflexota bacterium | reverse complement strand
GGTGAAGCCCATGTACTCCTTGGCACTGCGCAGCGTCGGAAGCGAGCCATCAAGTTGCGGACAAGCCTTGAAGCGGCGACTGAGCCGCTGTGTCTACGCGCGGCTTGGGTCGCCCGCTTATATCGCAAGGGCTAAATCGAACGCATCGCCCCGCCATCAACGCGCAGGGTGGCGCCGGTGATATAGCTGGCTGCCGGCGAGAGCAAGAAAGCGCCGGCCGCGCCGAAGTCGTCGATAGTGCCGTAGCGCCCCAGCGGAATGCCGGCGATGGCGCGCGTCCTTACCTCGTCCATGCTCATGCCCGTTTTCTCCGAGGTGACGGCGTCAAGCTGAGCCACGCGGTCGGTGTCGATGCGCCCGGGAATCAGATTATTGAGGCGGATCCCATCGCCGGCCAGCTCATCGGCCAGCGTCTTGACCATGCCGGCCACGCCGGCGCGCATGATCGTAGACAAGCCCAGGCGCGTAATCGGCTCTTTGATCGAGCCGGAAGTTACGGTGAGAATGGAACCGCCATTGGTCATGTGCGGAATCGTCATGCGGATCATGCGAAAGCTGCTGAGCAGGGTCAATTCGAAGGCGGCTTGGAAATCTTCTTCGCTCACCTCTGCCAGCGTCTTTGCCGGTGGTCCACCAGCGTTGACCACCAGGCAATCGATAGCGCCCCAGGCGGCAACGGTCGTATCCACCCAGGCTTGAATATCGGCGGCTGAGCGCACATCGCAAGCGGTGGCGAGCGTCTCAACGCCGCATTCACCAGCGATCGTCTCCGCGGCGGCGGCGACATCATCGGCGCTGCGGCTGCAGAGCGATACTTTCGCGCCGTTGGTAGCCAGCGCCTTGGCAATGCCGTAACCCAAACCCTTGCTAGACGCAGCCACCAATGCGGTCTTATCCTGCAATCCCAAATCCATGTTGCTTTCTCTCCCCTCACTTTACCAATTGCGTCAATAATCCTTGAACAGCATATACGTCAACACTGCGGTTGAACTTCTTTTCGATCGGTTGCGGATTGCTGCCAATCCAAAGTTTGAGTTCGGCGTCCAGATCAAATGTGCCGGTGGTCTCGACGCTGTACATCGTGATCTTGCCGTAGGGAATCGACAGGTATTCTTTTTTCCGCCCGGTCATGCCTTGCACATCCACCAGAATCAGACGGCGGTTGGTGAAGATCCAAGTGTCGCGGATGACCTTGAAACCCGCGTAAACTTGCTCATCGTCAGCCAGGAGCCGGCCAAAGTCTCGCTGCAGATTGTCGTTGTTTATCGCGCCTGCGTTGCCGAGCAGTCGTCCAAACATGTAACTTCCTCAACTGCATGCCTCAAACATCGAGAGCGATTATATCGCTCCCGCGCCATTTGTTCAGTGTGGATATTGTCATTGATGGTAAAGGCGACCGGACAGGTCCCCTCAGCAGCTAGAGAGACAGCTTCTGCGTCGGGTCATCGATACCGACGCGTTTCAACAGCCAGTCAATCTCCGCCAGCGTACCGGCGTCGATGGGATTATAGGGCTTTCTTGGCGTGGAGTCGGCGATGGCGCCGCGCCGCTTTAGCAGCGCTTTTCGTATAGTCAAATTAATCACCGGCTGATTCTCATACCGGATCAAGGGCAGGTATTTGTCGAATATCGCTTCCGCTTCGCGTTTCCGTCCATCTTTGAAAGCCTCAAATACCGCCACCAGGATTTCGGTGAAGGCGAAGCCGGTCATCGTGCCGGAGGCGCCGCGGCCCAACTCTTCCAGCAGAAACATGCCGCCAAGCCCGCCGAAGATCTCGAATTTGTCCGTGCATCCCCGGATGGCGTCGATCTTCTGCATCAGCGGCGGATCTTCGAGCTTTAGATAGCGCGCGTTGGGGATGGCTTCGGCGATCCGCGCCAGCGCTTGCGGCGACATAATCACATCGTTTACCGGCGGAAAGTCTTGCACCACGATCGGTCCGCTGATGGTCTCGGCGATCTCGCTGTAGAGGGCTAGGATTGCCGGGTCGGATTTATCCTCCATCGGCGGCGGCGCGATCATCACGCCATCAGCGCCGGCGGCGAAAGCCGCTTCGCTGAGCGCGATGCAGGTTTCAAGTTGGCTGTGGCTGGCGCCCACAACAATAGGGATAGCGCCGGCCACGGTCTCAACTACCGTGTCCATGACCGCCCTGCGCTCGTCGACGCTGAGCTTGGCCGCTTCGCCCATGACACCGAGGATGGTCAAGCCACCCGCGCCGATGTCCAGTTGAAAGCGCGCGAGCCGCCGCAAGCTGCCGTAATCGACGGCGTAATCGGCGCTGAAAGGCGTGGCGAGAATGTTGAATATGCCGCTTATCTTGCCCATTTATCCCGCTCCTAGCATAGATTTGCCGGCCACATATACCGCTTTGATTCTTTCCAGCGCGTCGAGATCAGCCAAGGGGTCGCCGTCGATGACAATAATATCGGCTGCTTTTCCCACTTCCAGGCTGCCCAGGCTGTCGCCCAGCTTGTTGATTTCGGCGGCGACAATGGTGGCGCTGCGCAGGGCGTCATAATTGTCGCGTTTGACGCCAAGTTCCACCATAAACTTCAGTTCAGGCGCGACGACATCATGCCCGACGACCGGGCTGCCGGCATCGGTGCCGAAGGCGATGGTCACGCCCGCTTCCGCCGCTTTCACCAAGCCATTGAAGCGTTTGCGCCCGGCAACGGCGGCCTGTCGCTCGGCGATTTTCCATTCGGGGATATCGTATTGGCGGGCGACATCCGCCTGCGCCTGCATTACCAGCGGCGCGAAAGTGGTGACGATGGGGATATCTTTGTCGAGCAGGACCTGTATCGTCTCGTCGCTCATATCGCCGCCGTGCTCGATGACATCGACGCCGAACTCGGCTACACGGCGGATGACGCTGTCGAAGGTGGCGTGGGCGGTGATGGTTAAGCCCATTCGATGCGTTTCATCAATAACGGCGTGCAACTCTTCATCGGTGAACTCGATGGTATCGTGGCTGCCCATGATCTTGATGAGATCTGCGCCGCCCTTGACCTGATCGCGCACCGCCCGCCGCATTTCGTCGGGCCCGCTCGCTTCGCGGCAGCACCAGAAAGTATGCCCGCCCGTCTGGATGATGGCTTCGCCGACGATGAGCAGACGCGGACCGGGAAAGATGCCTTGCTCCACCGCTTGCTTGGCGAAGAAGTTGCTCCGATTCATGCCCAGGTCGCGCACCAGGGTGATGCCGGCGCGCAAGCTCTTCAGCATATTGCCGGCGCATTTGTAAGCGCTGATCTCGGGCGGGTCGTCCAGCGATTGGCGCGCCAAATCATGAACGCCATCCCAAGCCAGATGGGCGTGCGAATTGATTAAGCCCGGCATTATGGTCTTGCCGCCGCAGTCGATGACCTCGGCCGCGTCCTCGTCCAAATCGCTCATGGGTCCGAGGGATTCGATTTTCCCATCTTTGATCTCTATGAAGCCATTATGGATGACCTCGTCGCCGCGGCAGGTCAGCAGGCGACCGCTCGCCAAGACGCGGTGCGGCGCCGGAATGTCGAACATCGGTTTGATGATTTTTTCGAAGCGCCAGGCTGGTGCTTCGGGCATGAGATGCCTCCTTCTTCATCACTGCGGGCGGGCTTGCCAAGGCAAGCCCCTACAAGAATTCTCTTTGCGCTCTGTGTAGTCCCCGTTCCTCGTTAGTGAAAAATATGGACACTCGTTGTCGCCCACCCTAACGTTAAAACACCTGCGTGACGCGCGCCGCATCGGGACGGACAAACTGACCATCGCCGGGGGATCCGACGATGTTTCCGTCGTGGAATACCGTTTTACCGTTGACGATGGTCCGTTCGACTTTACCTTTGAAGGTCATGCCATCGTAGAGCTTGTCGCAGTCGCGCGCCTGGGTGAAGAGCATGTCGCGATGAATGGTCGTCTCCGCTGCTGGATCGTAAATGACGAGGTCGGCGGCGGCGCCGACAGCGATAAGGCCGCGCTCGGGATATACGCCGAAGCGCTTGGCCCCGTTGGTCGCCACCAGATCAATTGCCTTGTTGATGCTGAATCGCCTGCTCAGCGCTTCGTGCATGACGCCCAGCAAGAGTTCTTCCACGCCCGGCGCGCCCGGTGGCGCCGCCCATAAGTCTTCGCGCGCGCGCTCTTTTTCCTCCACCAGAAAGGGCGAGTGATCAGTCGTGATTGCCAGCAGCGCGCCATCGAGCAGCCCCTCCCAAAGCGCGACCTGATCGGCTTCCGCGCGCAGCGGCGGATTGATTTTGGCGTAGGGTCCGCAGCGTTCCAGGTCGGCTTCGGTGAAGAAGAGATAATGCGGGCAGGTCTCGGCGCTCACAGTGGAGCCGGTTGCTTTGAAACGGCGGATGACTGCCAGCGCTTCCTCGCCGCTGACGTGCGCGATGTGCAGATTGGCGCCAATGCTTTCGTTCAGCGCGAGCAAGGTGGCGA
Organism: Chloroflexota bacterium; assembly: GCA_026706445.1. Taxonomy (GTDB): domain Bacteria; phylum Chloroflexota; class Anaerolineae; order Aggregatilineales; family Phototrophicaceae; genus UBA6055. The sequence continues at coordinate 10,083 of JAPOYT010000101.1, read as the reverse complement.
TCGCCAGCGCCTCCACATGGGGCGGGCGGGATTCGCCATGCGCCGGCACATCATTGCGATTCGCCTTGATCAGCTGCGCCGTATGCCATTCCAGCAGTTGATTGTTCTCGGCATGGACCGCGCAGACCAAACCTGTTTCGGCGACCAGCTTGAGCGCCTGATAAAGTTCCGGCACATGCGGCAGGCAGAGCCCTTCAAACTCGTCATCTCGTCCCTTTGGCGCCGCTGTCATAAAGATCTTGAAGCCGATCGCGCCTTCGTTCACCATGTCGTCGATTTCGCTGCGATCGAGCAATCCAGGCGCGCCATACAAGCCGAAGTTGACATAGGCGTCGCCTTCGCCAAGCGCCTTGCGCATGCGGAAGACATCGCCGGTCGCGCAGCAGGGTTTCGATATCGGCATCTCAAACACGGTGGTGACGCCGCCGGCAGCCGCGGCGCGGGTCTCGGTGGCGAAGTCGCCGCGCTGTGGATAAGCGGGCGCGCGGCAGTGAAAATGAATATCGATGGCGCCCGGCAGCAGCAGTTTGCCCGCCGCGTCAATCGTCTCGTCGGCGCTGATGCCGGCCGAATCGGCGGTCAGGGCGGCGATGCGTCCGGCGCGAAGGCCGACATCGAGCTCGGCAATATCAGTCTCCAGCACAACTTGCGCGTTTGTGATTAGGGTGTCTAGTTGCAATTGTTTTCTCCGTCGATAGATTATTCTTGTTCTGGCGGGCGAGCCACCGTCTCGCCCCTACAGCCGACCTCTTAATAGGAGTCGCATGACTTACTTGCACCTACTTCTGAAGTTCAATTGGCCCTCTGTGTCCTCTGTGTTGCCTCGTTTCCTCTGTGGTGAAGCATTTAGTGATACAGCGTCCGCCGAAGGAACTTGAGCAAGATATCGGTGGTCGCCTGATAATCCGCCAGACGCACATGCTCATCGGCGGCGTGCGCGACTTCGTAGCTGCCTGGTCCGAAGATGATCATATCGCCGCGCGCCACCTCCGTCAGATGCTTGGCGTCGCTGCCGGGCAAATAACCGATGGGTCCCGGATCGTCCATAATCACTTCGCGCGCACAAGACATGAATGCCTTCGCATAGTCAGAATCCAAAGCTGAATCGAACCAGGGCGAATAAACAAAATCGCCGATCGTGACGGAGGCCGGCGCCAAATTGACCGACTCAAGGACAGCGCGCAATTCCGCTTTGACCGCCTCCGAGTCTTCGCGCGGGATCATCCGGCGGTCCAGAGTTATCGTGCAGGAATCGGGCACGGCGTTGGCGGTGCTGCCGCCTTCAATTACCCCGATATTACAGGTCGGGAATCCGACCACCGGGTGCGCGCGCTTCGCCAACTCTCGGTGATAGTCAGCAAAGGCGCCGATGACTTTGGACATCGCTACGATAGCGTTGACGCCGCGGTCGGGGTTGGTGGCGTGGACGGACTTGCCGCTCGCGCGGACGGTGGCGCGCATCACGCCTTTATGCGCGGTGGCGACCTTATTGCCGGTCTGCTCGCCGACGACGATGAAATCGCAAGCGGGCAAATGTCCCGAATCAGCCAGCCACTTCGTGCCAAGCTGTCCGCCGACTTCTTCTTCGGCCGCGGCAACCAGGATGAGCGTCCCCGTAAGCGAGTCTTGCTCGGCGGCAGCCATCATCGCCAGCATCATGGATGCGAGCGGCGCCTTGTCATCAATGCTGCCCTTGCCATAGAGCGCGCCGTCGCGGACCTCGCCAGCGTAGGGCTCGACGCTCCATCTCTCCGCCTCAGTCGCGGCGATGGGCACAGTATCGATATGGGCGTGCAGCATAATCCGGGGCTCTCCAACGCCGAGCAGGGCGATCGTATTCAACGCGTCAGGCTTGGCATCCGGAGCGAGTTGCCGCACATCGCAGCCGATACCGCGCATCTGTTCGGCGACGAAGTCAGCCATGGCGCGGGTATCGCCCGGCGGGTTGGGCGAGGGGATCCGCACCAGGCGCTGCAAGAGCGATATGCTATCCATCTATATGCCCTTGACGGATTTGTACTGCTCCAGCTCTTCCGGCGTATAGACCTGCATCAACTCCAGCTCGACGCCGCCCGCTTCCTGCTCGAGGAAGGCGACCCAGCCCTCCGGATGCACGTGGCTGCCGGTAACTTTGCAGGCGGCGCATTCCTTGAGGCTGGCGCCTTTCGCTTGCGCCTCGTCCAGCGCGTCATCGATATTGGGCACGGCATAGCAGATATGATGCAAGCCTTCGTAACCACGATCCTTGATCCAGGCATCGTAGCGCCCGCCTGAATCCATCGATTGGCAGAGCTGATACTCCACATCGCCCACGTTGAAGATGGCGGTGACATTGCGCGATTTCTCATAGTCATGAATCTCGGCATCGTGCCCGAGGCCGAGGAATTCTTGATATTGCCGCAGCGACTCGCGCGCATCGTTGACCGCGAATGCCATGTGCTTGATATATCTTTCGTGCATGTCAATCTCCTTCTATTGCGCAAAGTTTAATTCTATTTGAAGCGTTCCCAATGTGTTAGGTCGCGCCAGCTAATCTTCTTCCAGGCGCGCATGCCCGTCTGGACGATCTCCGCCTTATGGCCGATGCAGATGAACATCTCCGGCGAATAACTAGCCGGTAGATTCAGGATTATCTTCACCGCCTCTTTGCTGTATGAGGTGACGGGACCGGATGCCAAGCCGAGAGCCTGCGCCGCCAGCAGCATCGTTTGCGCCGCTGTACCGATATCAATCAATAGAGCGCGGTCGGTCGGCGGCACGTTATGCTCGGCGACGACATCCCAGTTTGTGCAGATGAGGATCAGGACGGGCGCCTGTTGAAACATGCCCGGCGAGACCAAGCGGATCAACCGGCGCGTCGCCGCATCCTGGATGACGATGTAGCGATTCGGGCGCAAGTTGCCGCCACTGGGCGCCCAGCGCGCCGCTTCCAGGATGGCTTCAATCTGTTCGCGCGCGACCGGCTCGTCAGTCATCGCGCGCACAACCCTCCGCGTCTTGATGTTGTTCAGCACCGCCTCGCTCATCATTCTTCCTCCGGCGGACAACTATGACGAAGCAGGCAAGCGGCGACCGCCCGACAGCGTTCATCAAGGGCGGCGATGTAAGCCTCCCCGTCCGACATTGCCATATGCATGTCCGGAATGCGATCGACATTTTCCTGCAGGAACGCACGCGATTTTTCGGAAGCTCGTTCGACGATCATGGCGCTGAGACGCTCGGTCGCCGTCAGAAGGCGCAGAGGACCGTAATGCGCCGGTTCTTCCATTTGTATCCGCGCCGAAGTGATCAGCAGCGCTAAGAGCTCTACCGCTTCTTCCTCTTTCAGCACCCAGTTTTCGCTCATGAGCGTCGATTGCCCCCCAGACACCGTCTCGTGCGGTTCAGCCTGCTTGACAGCGCAAATTGCCCAGTCTATCATCGCAAGGGTCTTAGGGATTGTCTGCCTACTGCAAGCGGACAGATTATAAGAAGCGCCGAAACCAGTGTCAAGCAATCTGGATGCTAAAGGGGCGCGCCTGACGAAGATGCAGCGAAAACAAATTTCGCTTGCTGGCGATCTCATCGCCCAAGTTCGAGGGGTTTTGTGTTGAGGCAAGTCATCATCACCGGCGCCAATGGCTTTGTCGGCTCAAATATCGTCGCCGCTTGTCTAGCTGCGGGCTTTGATGTCGCCGCTGTCGATCTGTCCTTTGACAACCCGGCTTATGCGCAGCCGGCTCTCGAGAACTTGCGGCTGATTGAGTCGGACTGCGTCAATATGCCGCCGGTCACTGCCGATGCGCTGATTCACGCCGCATTTGTCACCGCCACGCCAGAAGAACGGGGCGAATCACCCGAGCTGAATTTGCGCGCCAACCTTGAGCCCCTGCTGGCGGTCCTGGAATACGCGCAGCGTCAGCGTATAGCGCGGGTTATATGTGTGAGTTCGGCCGCCGTGCATAGCGGCACAACTGATACTTTGGTTTACGAGTCGCTCGCGCCGCGCCCGCTCGGCGTCTACGGCGTCGCCAAGACTTTGATGGAGCATACAGTCGAAACCATGCGACAGGTCCACGGGCGCGATTGCCTTTGCGTTCGCCCGGGCAGCATATATGGTCCTTTCGAGTTTATTCGTTCGACCCGACCGCGATTGAGCGCCATCGCGCGGATGATGCAGTCGGCGCTGGTCGCGGGCGAAATTTACGTCGATCGGCCGCAAGAGCGAATTGAATGGACTTTCGCGCCGGATATCGGTCGGGCGCTGGTGGCGCTCCTCAAATCGGATTCGCTGAATTACGCCTTGTATCAGCTTGCCAGCGGCGAGCATGTTTCGAATTTGGCTGTCGCTCGCATGATTCAGCGAGCTTTACCCGGTCTGACTTTGCGCGTCAATCAGCCAGAAGCCGGATCGGCGCAGGCGGACGGTCGTCCGCGCATCTTGGACACGGAACGCTTGAGGCAGGATACCGGTTTTCGCGACTGGACGAAGATGAGCCCGGCCACGCTCAAACGCACTTGCGACAGCATCGCGCGGGCGCTCGGCGATGCTTAAGGTACTCTTGGCGGGCTTGGGACTACGCGGGCGGCACTGGACGCAAGTAATCGAGCGCTCCCAGCACGCTGAATTGCTCGCTTATGTCGATCCGTCGGCCGATGCGCTGGCGCGCGCTGTCGCCGAATTCGGCGAGCGACCCGCCTTCGCCAGCGTCATGACGGCGCTGGATTCGCTCAACGATGTTGACGCGCTGGCGCTCGCGAACCCGCCGATGGGGCGCGAAGGCATCGTACGAGCCGCGAGCGCGCGAAAGCTGCCGATGCTGATCGAAAAGCCGCTTGCGCTAAGCCTCGCTGAAGCGGCGACGCTTTTGGAAATCGTCGAGAATGCCGGCGTTTCGCTTATGGTCGGGTTGAACTTTCGCTACCTGGCGGTGACGCAGGCGACCAAGCGCTTGCTGGCGGAAAACACAGTCGGACGTCCCGAATTCGCGCGCTTCACCTACGAACGCTGGCGCGATGGGCGGCGTCCCGATCTCAATGATTATCCGCTGACCATGGATCATCCGATGCTCTGGGAGCAGTCGATCCACCACTTCGACCTGATGCGTTATGTTTATGGTGAGGAACCCTTGCGCGTGCAATGCCGGGCTTGGAATCCCTCATGGAGCATGTACGCGCGCGACAGCAACGTCTCGGCGCTGATCGACTTCGATGGCGGACTGCTGGTGAACTATCAGGGAACCTGGCAGGGCAACTGGGCGGCGCCCGGCTTCGAATGGCGCACCGACTGCACTGGCGGCATCATCTCGCAACAGGAAGAGTTCGGCGCGCTCTATTACGGCAGACGCGGTGACGCCGACCTTACTGCGGTTCCCCTGCCGCCGCATGAGCGCTGGATCAGCGAGACGCGGGCGCTCTTCGCCGCCTTTGTGGACCATGTCGTTGATGGCGCGGCGCTGCAATGTAGCGGTCGCGACCATCTGATGTCACTGGCGATGCTGGAAGCTTGCATCCAATCAAGCGAGAGCGGGAGCGGCGTCTTGATCCGCGATGTCCTCCCCGCGCCAGGGAAACTGTAGGGGCGACGCTTGCTGCGCGTAGACACCGCAGTACTGTCACCCTAATGCCGCCCGCCAGCAAGAGACGCTAGATTGCATATATGTATAAGAAATCTACGAAGGATCAAGCATGAGCGAAACATTTGTCGGCATTCAAATTGGCGCGATTAGCTTCGTCGATGAAGGCGTCGAGGAGGTCCTCGACATCTTGCAAGAGAAAGCCGGTGTGAACGCGTTGATGATCTCGGCGCTGAGCTGGAGCATCGGCAACGCCGGGCGCGCCGCCTTCGGCTTCCCCGATCATGGCCTGGCGCAACCCGACAACCTTCGCGGCGGCGCTTTCTTTGAACCCGACCCGCGCTACTACAGCAAGACTTTCATGAAGCATTTCGCCGCGCCCGATGAGCTGTACATCGGCTTTGATACGCTGGCGGATGTCATACCGGCGGCGCGCCGGCGCGGCATCAATGTTTACACCTACTACTGCGAGACATCCAGCTCGGCGATTCGGTCGATCTGGCAGCCTGGATTCCAGCACTTCCTCGATCGCGATCATCGAGGGCGAATGGCGACCCGTCCCTCGCTGCTGAACCCGGATTACAAGACATTCTGGCATTCGGTTTTCGCCGATTGGCTCAACAATCACGACCTGCGCGGCATCATGTGGGGCATTGAGCGGCAAAGCCCGCTGATGGATATCTTCCGCGGCGACTCATCGACCGGCTTTGATGACTATTATGTGGCCGAGGCGCGCGCTCGCGGCATTGATGGCGAGCGGGCGAAGGCCGGATACTGCGCGATCGACGACTTGCTGCAGCGGACGCGCGGCGGAGACAAGCCGAAAGACGGCGTCTTCGTTCTGCTGCTGCGGCAATTGCTGCGCTATCCCGAAGTCTTGCTCTGGGAAAAGATGTGGCTGGAATCGCACCATGCCTTTTACCGCGAGCTATATGGTTTGGTGAAATTCTTCGATCCGAGTTACGAATTCGGCATCGGCATTTGGCAGGTCATCAATACCTATAATCCCTATCTGAGAGCGCAATACGACCAAGCGGAGTACGCGCCCTACGCCGACTGGTTCAAGCCGGTGCTGTATCACAGTCCAGCCGGCGCCCGTTTCGTCGATTTCGCCGTCTCCTGGCAAGCGGGCGTCTTGGCAGACGCGTCGCCTGATGGCGCTTATGACGCATTGGCGACCGTGCTCGGCTTGGACGATTTCGTCGCGCCGCGAGCGGAAGGAGCGCAGGCCGGTTTCAAACCGACCTATGTCAAAGAATGGACCGCGCGCTTGATTGAGGAGACTGGAAAGCCCGTTTACCCCGGGATCGGCGTTGGCGTCGGGCATCACGGCGAGAGCAAGGCAATCACACCGGCCGAGATCCGCGAAGGCGTTCACGCGGGGTTCGATGGCGGCGCCACGGGCCTCATGATCTCGCGCAATTATTCGGAAGCGGAACTGCGCAATCTCGCGGCGGTTGGGGATGCCCTGCGCGAGCGGGGACTTGTCTAGGAGACGATGATGATACGAGTGGGCATTATTGGCGCTAGTTTCGCGCGTGAGGCTTATTTGCCAGCGCTGCGGACGATCGACGATACGGAGCTGGTGGCGATCGCGAGCGCGAGACTCTCCAGCGCACAGTCCGCCGCCGATCAATTTGGCATTCCGCATGTCTATGACGACTGGGGGCGGATGATCGGCGAGCATGCTTTTGATCTGGTTTGTATCGCCACGCCGACCGTTTTCCACGCGCCCATGACGCTGGCGGCCTTGAACGCAGGCGCGCACGTGCTCTGCGAAAAGCCGATGGCGATGAACCGGGACGAATCGGCCGAGATGCTGGAACGGGCAGAAGCGCAGAATAGGCTGCATATCATCGGCCACGAGCTGCGCTTCAATCCCAACCGGCGCAAGATCAAGTCGCTGATTGATGGCGGCGCAATCGGCGACCTACGCTACCTGAATATTCATAATGTCTCCTCCACCTGGGGCAATCGGGCATGGCGCCGGGCCGGCGACTGGCTGCTGCGCGAAGAAATGGGCGGCGGACGGCTGGGCGCCAGCGGCTCGCATATCATTGACTTGCTGCGCTTTTGGCTGGGTGACATCGGCGCCGTCAGCGGGAAGGTGACGACCATGGCGCCCGAGCGCTTCGACAAGGATAGCGGCGCGCGCTGGATAGCGACGGCGGATGATCACTTCAGCTTTATGGCGGAGATGCGTAATGGCGCGCTGTGCTCGGTCACTGTAAGTTTCGCCGGCCGCTACGGCGGCGGCAATCAGACGGAGATTTTCGGCTCTGAGGGCGCGATCATGCTGGCGGACAGCGACGAGAAGCTGCTGGTGGCGCGTACTGGCGAGGATTTTCAAGATATGAGTTTGCGCGATCTCAATGCCGATCGGCCCGGCATCGGAACGGGTATATGGAATGTCTCCTTTGTCGCTCTGATGGAGGAGCTGACGGCGGCGATTCGAGATAAGCGTCAGCTGGCTTGGGGCGCGACATTTGAAGACGGCTATCAATGTCAAATCGCGTTGGACGCGCTGCGCCAGAGCAGCCGAGAGCGGCGCTGGGTGGCGCTGTGATCGCATTTATGATTCCGCCGCTGCGCAGTGCTATAATAGCTTCACACTAAGTGGGACGAGGACGAATCATGTTAATCGAGCGCGTCCGCCAGATGAGCGTCGAAGAATTTCTGGACTTTGCGGAGAGAAGTGAATACCGCTATGAATACATTGATGGCGAGCCAATTAAGATGACCGGTGGAAAACTGAATCATTTTGACATCATCTCGAATATTCTGTTTGAACTCCGGCTGCTGCTGGCTGAAACAGATTGCCGGACGCTGCCAAACGGCATGCTTGTTAGAGTAGGGGACGCGAGCCTGGTGTCCCCCGACGTGATTGTCGCCTGTGGCGAGCCCGAGACGGAAGCCGATACGCGCATTCTGCTCAATCCGATTCTTGTCGTAGAAGTCATTTCGCCGTCTTCAGTTGATCATGATCGAGTCGTAAAGCGCGAGTTCTACTATGCGGTCGATTCGATTCAAGCCTATGTGATTGTCGAACAGGACCGTTCATTGGTCGAGCTGTACACCCGCAGCGAATCGGGCTGGCGTTTGCAGACGTTCTCCCAGTCCGACGAACAGATCCCACTGGTAGCGCTGAATTGCAGCCTGTCGCTGCGTGACATTTATCGCAATGTTGAATTTGAATCTGGAGATTCATCAAGCGCGAATGAAGGTGAAGGAAGTGTCTAAGTCGGTGGATACGAACCTGACTTACACCATACTCGGCGAGGCGTCAGGAGGAGCTTTGCGGACAGCCTATGTCTTTGAAGTTTACCCTCCCCTGTGAGCCTGTTTCCCCGATTGTTTGACCGGCGGTAATATAATAGTTTCAGATTGAGTTGCGCGAGGACGAATCATGGTAATCGAGCGCGTCCGCCAGATGAGCGTCGAAGAATTCCTGGATTTTGCGGAGAGAAGTGAATACCGCTATGAATACATTGATGGCGAGCCAATTAAGATGACCGGTGGAAAACTGAATCACTTTCGACTTATCCACCGACTTCAATTTCTCTTGGAGAGTCTGCTGTCCGAGTCCGAGTGCGAAGTGCTTGGCAGTGGCATGCTTGTTAGAGTGGGGGAAGCGAGCCTGGTGGCGCCGGATGTCAGTGTTGTCTCCGGCGAGCCCGAGACGGAAGCCGATACGCGAATTCTGCTCAATCCGATTCTTGTCGTAGAAGTCATTTCGCCGTCTTCAGTTGATCATGACCGAGTCGTAAAGCGCGATTTCTACTATTCGGTCGATTCGATTCAAGCTTATGTGATTGTCGAACAGGACCGTCCATTGGTCGAACTCTACACCCGCAGCGAATCGGGCTGGCGTTTGCAAGCCTTCTCCAAACTGGATGATGAAATACCGCTTGACGCGCTGGGTTGCCGCCTGTCGCTGCGTGACATTTATCGCAATGTTTAATTTGAATCTGGAGATACATCAAGCGCGAATGAAGGTGAAGGAAGTGTTTAAGTCGGTGGATACGAACCTGCCTTACCCCATCCCCGGCGAGGCGTCAGGGCGGGGAGCTTTGCGGACAGCCCATGTCTTAGACGTTTACCCCTCCATTGTGAGCCTGCTTCGCCGATTGTTTGACCGCCGGTAATATAATAGTTTCAGATTGAGTTGCGCGAGGACGAATCATGGTAATCGAGCGCGTCCGCCAGATGAGCGTCGAAGAATTCCTGGATTTTGCGGAGAGAAGTGAATACCGCTATGAATACATTGATGGCGAGCCAATTAAGATGACCGGTGGAAAACTGAATCACTTTCGACTTATCCACCGACTTCAATTTCTCTTGGAGAGTCTGCTGTCCGAGTCCGAGTGCGAAGTGCTTGGCAGTGGCATGCTTGTTAGAGTGGGGGAAGCGAGCCTGGTGGCGCCGGATGTCAGTGTTGTCTCCGGCGAGCCCGAGACGGAAGCCGATACGCGAATTCTGCTCAATCCGATTCTTGTCGTAGAAGTCATTTCGCCGTCTTCAGTTGATC
>JAPOYT010000250.1 GCA_026706445.1 Chloroflexota bacterium | reverse complement strand
ATCGCCATCGCGCCCATGTTGACGGTGACGCTGCGGGCGAAGGTCTCCGTCCACAAGTTGCTGATCGTCTCCATCAAGACGGTGTTGCCGCGCTCATCGGACATGGCGAAGGGCGTCGAAGAAATGCCGTGAATCGTATGCGTCACCATCTGCAGCTCAGGGAAAGCTCTGCCCATGCCATCGCAATCGACCATTGGCACGCGCAGGCGGGCGGCGCAATAAATCGGCACAACCGAGTTCAGTCCGCCCGCTTCGATGCTCATCGTCGCTTTGACTGGCGTCCCAATATATTTGCCCACCGACTGAAAAGCATTCACGATGTCATCGCCGTTGGGCATCTTTTCCACCATGACCGTCGGCGCGCCCATCATCGCCGTCGGCACAACCAGGTCGTCATCGTCGAGCTCGTCAAGGGTGTAGAGCTCGACCGGTCCATAATCGCGGATGGCTTGGCGCGCCATCAGCTTGCCGATGTATGGATCGCCGCCCCCGCCCGTGCCCAGGACGGCCGCGCCAAGAGCGAGATCTTCGAGGACAGTTTCGTCAATAATTCGCATTTATGCCCCCCTGCCGGTTGCGGGCGATAATTTCAATGCAATTCCTCGTACGGGCGAGCCGACGGCTCGCCCCTACAGATTTGGGTGTGGTTGGCGGGCGAGTCACCGCCTCGCCCCTACAGCGAATGATGTTGTAATTTATCATGCGCATGATTAGGCCTCCACCAAGTCGCCGATGGCTTTGACCATGATGCGGGTGGCATTGCCCGGCAGGTAAGCCAGCGGGACTTCTTCCACATCGACGATCTCGATGCTCTCCGCGTCGGCGCCGGCGTTGACCGCGCGCTCGCTCGCTTCGCCCTTGGCTTGATCCAGCGCTTCATCGCGGCTGAGCTCGGCGAGAGAGAAGATGCGGTCGCACTCGCCGCCGACCTGGGCGATGGCGGCGCCGATGGCATTGGCGACCGGGAAATGATCAGGCTTGATGATCTCGGAAGCGCCTTCGATGGCGCCGGTGACCAAGATGCTGCCGCCGCCAACGACGATGACCGGCGCCGGCGTCGCGCTCGTCTTCATGCGATCGACGGCGATGGCGATCATCTCCATAATGCGCTCTTGGACGGCGGTCACGAGAGACGCGTCAAGATCGGCGACGGCGCTCGCATCGCCAATGTCTTCCGAGCCGCCCGCCACAATCACATCGGTCGCGGTCAGGACATCGCCGCCAAAGACGAGGGCTTTCTCGGTCAGCTCGTAGCCGACGCTGCGCGGGCCGACTTTGATGTCCCCCCATCCCCCGGCCCCTTCCCCCACAAGGAGGGAAGGGGTGTCAGGCGCCAATGTAGTCCCTCCCTCTTCATGAGGTCGCGTAGACACTGACCCGCCAGGGAGGGATTTAGGATGGGGGGTCACCAAGCTGCCGCCGCCCAAGCCAATGGAATAGGTATCGGGCATGCGGAAGTTGGTGCGCACGCCGCCGATATCGACCGCCAGCGCCGCCACCCGCGGGAAGCCGTGCTGCAAGACGCCGATATCTGTTGTCGTGCCGCCGACATCGACCACGATGGCATCGCGCAAGCCGCTGAGGAATGCTGCGCCGCGCATGCTATTGGTTGGACCAGAGGCAAAAGTGAGAACCGGATATTCCTTGGCAAAGTCGGCATTCATCAGCGTGCCGTCGTTCTGGCTGATGTAAAATGGCGCGGTGATCCGCAGTTCGTCCAGCGCCGCTTTGAAGCCGTCAACGGTGCGCGCCGCCAGTTGCCGCAGGCAGGAATTCATGATGGCGGCGTTCTCCCGCTCCAAAAGACCGATGCGCCCGATCTCGCTCGAGAGCGTGATGTTGGCGTCAGGAATGACCGAACGCACGATCTCCGCGCTCTGCTCTTCGAAGGTCGCATTGACCGGAGAAAAAACGGATGAAATAGCAATGGCGTCCATGCCGGCATCGCGGATCTTCTCGGCGATGGCGCGCACCTCTTCGGGCTGAAACTCGGAGATTTCGCGCCCGTCGAATTCATGCCCGCCATGCGCGAGGTGCGCATTGCCGCCGACAATCTCCCGCAGATCATCGGGCCAATCAACCATCGGCGGCAGGCAGACCGTCGCCGGCAAGCCGAGGCGGACGCAAGCGGTCGGCGTCAGATGCTTGCGCTCGACCACCGCGTTGGTGAAATGCGTTGTGCCGATCATCACGCCATCGATCGCCGCCCGGTCGATGCCGGAATCTTCAATCACCGCGCGCAAGGCTTTGGCGATGCCCTCCGATACATTGGCGGTGGTCGGCGTTTTGGTCGAGCTGACGACAGTACTGCCATCCATCAAGACGGCGTCGGTGTTCGTCCCGCCGACATCTACTCCGATTCTCATGTTCTGCGCTCCTTTGCCTATGGATTCATCAAGCGGATACGGTCAGCGCGGCACTCCACTAAAGCATTGTCTTGCTGAATTGGTCGCTTGGAAGCTGTCGCTGACCCTACTGAAATTGAGATTGAAACCTGGCCGGCTTCAGCGCCGGAAACAACGCGGAGAACCCCGCCGCATCCCCTCAAGCATAGAGCGTCGAAAGCGCGAGGCGAAAGCCCGGCAAGACTTCCTCGCCGGAAAGCTGTCCCGCGAGGCCGATGACTTCGCGCTGCCTTGCGCCGTCCGCGCCGAGCCGGTGAACTTCCACACTTTCCGAATCCGGTATGATGATCCAGACCAGTCGCGTGCCATGTCGCAAGTAGATATCGGCTTTGCGGCGGAGTTGGGGCAGGCTATCGTTGGGCGACTTGATTTCGACAGCAATGTCTGGCATTTTGGATACCCAACGTTTCTGTGGGCTTGCGGTTGCCACAGAGATACAGCGGAAGGCGACATCGGGCGAGAGCAAGGTGCTTCGGTCGGCAAGGGTATAGAATCCAGTCTCGACGGATGGGATACCCTTCCGTTGTAACGGGTCGTTGAGCAGAAAATAGTGGAATATTTTACCTGCCAAGAAACCATGCTCTTCTCCCACAGGCGACATCTCAATAATCTCTCCCTCGATAAGCTCATAGCGCTTGTCATTGTCCGCCTCGCAAACCATGCGCCACAGGTCGTCAATATCAGAGAGACGCTGCTTGATTTCCATCTTGACCTCGCTCCTTTTATACTCAGGCGAAGAGCTTCGTCAGCGTCAATGTGAAGCCAGGCAGGACTTCCTCGCCGGAAAGCTGTCCCGCGAGGCCGATGACTTCGCGCTGCCTTGCGCCGTCCGCGCCGAGCCGGTGAACTTCCACGCTTTCCGAATCCGGTATGATGATCCAGACCAGTCGCGTGCCATGTCGCAAGTAGATATCGGCTTTGCGGCGGAGCTCAGCCAGCGAGTTGCTCGGCGATTTGATTTCCACCGCCAAGTCGGGCATCAGGGGCGCAAATTCTTGAGATTTCGGCTGCTTTATCCGGTCAATGCTGGCAAAGGCGATATCTGGACCCAACAAATTATGCCGATCGGCGGGCTGATAATAGCCGGTATCACCGGTGACGATGCCCAGCTGATTGGCTTCGACAAAGCGGTCCAGATAGCCTCCCAAGCGGATCACCAGCCGCCCATGCCATATTCCTGTTGGCGCCATCTCAATAATCTCTCCCTCGATGAGTTCATAGCGCTTGTCATCGTCCGCCTCGCAGGCGATGCGCCACAGATCGTCTATGTCGTAGCGGCGCTGCTGGATTGCCATCGTGACCTCGCGTACAATTCCGATTTGACTAACTATACCACAGCGCCTAGCCCGCTTGCGCCGCGCGCCATTCCGCCATGGTCTTGTTGCCTTTGCTCTTGTTGCAATGCGTACATAGCAGCTGCAAGTTCTCGTAATGGTCGCTGCCACCCTTGCTACGGGGCAAGATGTGATCTACTTCCATGACTTTGAAGGGGAAATGCGTATCGCAGCCGGCGCAGACGCCTTCCTGCTCGCCATAGAGCCGGTGGCGGTGCGTGCGATAATTGGGCAGCTTTCCAAAGTCACTGCGCAGCGGCGGCTCCTCCAGCACAATCGCCCCGCCCCAGAGCGCGCCGCGGTCGTCGCGGATGCGTTGGTCCACCAGCTTGACCGCCAGCGGCGACAGGTCAATGCCGGCCCATTGGCGGTGCAGCCGGTCAGCCGCTACCAGCGTCGTGGCGCAACCGCAGAAGGGGTCGAAGACCATGTCGCCCTCGTTGCTGGAGATTTCAATTATGCGTTCCATCATTTCAACCCGCTTTTGCGTCGGATACCCTGTGTATTCTTTGCTACTGGCGCTGTAATTGGTGAAGCCGATAGGATTTAGTATCAGATTTTGCGGGGGCGTCCCAGCGTCGGCGGTGGCGTATCGCTTGAGACCAGGCCATTTGCCGCGCTCTGGATGGTGAATCAAGCCCGCCGCGTCCAAAGCGTCCAGTCGCTCATGTACACCTTCGATACTGCGATAGCCTGGGATGAAATGCTTCTCAATGTATTCGGCATACTTACCAGTTTTCGGCGCGGACCAGACTCGCCCACGACCGAAGACATCGTAACCACGCCAGGCCAGACTGCTTGGCGCCATCGCATCAGTGCTATGTCTAGGACCAGTTAGATTATCGCTCCGAAAGCGACCTCGCTCGTCTTGGCTAGGATAAGCTCTTTCCAGCGATTCAGGCGAGCGGGGTTGTCTGACGTCATTCCAATTCGCCGCGTCTGATTTGACATAGTAGAGAATATGGTCGCAGATGCGCCCAAAACGTCCGGGGTCATTATGCGAAGTGGCGCGTCGCCATGTGACGTGGTTTCGATAGTGTTTCGCCCCAAAAATAGCGTCCATCAGCAGCTTGAGATAATGGCTCGCCGTGTCGTCGCAGTGCAAATAGATTGACCCCGAAGACTTGAGGATGCGGCGCATCTCGATCAAGCGCACGGCCATCATAATCAGATAGCTCATCATGCTCTTGCCATGCGTCTGACGCGCGGCGTCGATGACAGCGTAGGCGGCGGGGCTGCGCTCGGCTAATTCGCCATGTTCGTAGACGTCGATATCGGAGAGCGTCCAGGTGTCTTTGAAAGCGGCGCCGGCCGCTTGGCTGCCGATGGGCGCGGCGTAATCTTCGTTGGAGTTGAAGGGCGGGTCGAGGTAGATGAGGTCAATGCAGCCGCTGTTGATGCCACGCATGACGGGCAGATTGTCGCCCGTCCAGACCGTGCCGCTGGCGAAGTTGGGTTTGTGGGTCATGGCGCTCTTGTGATCGTCAGCGTCCAAGGCGCCGTTATTCGGCTGAGCTCGAGATAAAGCACACAGTCGCCTTCCACTTTGACAAGATTGGCCGCCCCGCGAAGGGCTTGCCCAGCTTCGAAACTGAGTATCACGGCGTCCAAATCATTCCCGCAGCCCTCGAGGGCGACGCCGTCAACGCGCGCGCTTCCTTCGGTAGTCAGCGTGATGATGTGCAACCCTTCGGATACCGCTAGGGGGCCCAAGACCGGCTGCGCGCCAGCAACATCGCTGAAAGAATGTCCCTCATCCTCACAATCGAAGACCCCGCTGATCGCTAAAGAAATGATCGCCCGGAACGCGCTTACAGGATTCTCCTCAAGCGTATCCAGTTCCGCTTGAATGCCTTCTTTCAGCTTGGCGGCGTCGCAGGCGGCCTCGGCTTGGAGCGAAATCGGCAGCGAAAAAATGAACGCAGCCGCAATGCAGCCTAGCAGACGTTTCATGATTGGGCCTCCGTACAAACTCACATAAGGGATTGCGTTAGCCGCAAGTATAATTGACTGTCGCAGACTGCGCCGCTGGCGAAGTTGGCTTGGGTCATATAATTCTTAACCACAGCCGCTCGCAAGTCCCAACTTGGCTCACACAAAATAATGAACCCGCGAAAACAAGAATCTGTAGGGGCGAGCCGGTGGCTCGCCCGCTGATTTCTAAGTTTTGGACACGGGCGACTCACCGAGTCGCCCCTACATACGTCTGGGTTTATTAAAAAATCGGAATTTCCGAGTAGTTGCTCCTCTTGCATAGTCTTCCTCGGTGCCCTCAAATTAACTCGGTGTCCTCGGTGGTAAAGCTTTTCTTTGCCACATCATCCTGCTGGCCGTCGCCCAATCACGCCGCCCGGCAGCGGGCAAAACTCGACATCGTAGCCGAAGGCGCGCGGACCCACCACCTCCAACGCGACCTCGCTCTTGAGTTGCGCCGGCGCCGGCGCCGCAATGACAGCGACCCGCGTCCCGTAGCGCAGCAGCTCGGTCGTCACCGGCTCGCCCTCCTCTTCCGTGACGATGCAAATCAAATCGGGCGTGGTCACCACCACCTCGCCGTTGATCCGCACGATCAGCAATTCATTCTGAAATTCGATCTCCAGTCGGTCGTCCTTGCTGCCCCGCGCAGACACAGGGGAAAAGCGGTCGATCCGTACATGGCCGCGGGCGAAGCCTTTGGCCGTGCGCCGGTTGACATCCGAGATTTTGCCGCGGAAGATGACCTCCCCGTCCAGCACATCAGCTGCGACCTGCGGCACATCCGATTTCTGCTCCTGCGCCTCGATGGCGCGCGCGCCCAGGTGATGCGCCAGCGACATGGTGTAATGCACACCCGATGCCTTGAGTTGCGCGCCGCTCATCATACATGCGACCAGACCAGCGCGCGCGCCCATGCTGACGGCGATATTGCGGGCGATCCGCTCGCCCCAGAGATCGCTCACGGCCGATGGTACGACGGCGGCGTTATCAGCGGCGTCCACCATGGCGTAGGGCGCGACTTTCGCATCGCTGCCAAAGAGATACGAAGACATCTGAATCTCGGGAAAAGCGCGCCCCATACTGTCGCTATCCACGGTCGGGATGCCCGCCTGCAAGCCGGCGATCAGCGGCTGCATCGAATTGGACCCGCCGATCTCAGCGATGGCGACCGCGTCAAATTGGCGGCCCGTATGCTGCTCCAGCAGGCGCAGCGCGCGCAGCATCTCCGTGCCTTCGGGCAGTTTCTCGATGCTGACGGTCGGCGCGCCGATCGTGCCGGCGACGCAGACGAGGGCCTCATCCGCCAGTGTGAATGGATCCATCAACGTTTGCGGACCCTTCTCGCGGATGACCGACGCCAAGTGCAGCCCGCCCAGGTAGGGATTGCCGCCACCGCCCGTGCCCAGGATGCCGGCGCCGATGGCGATCGGGCGGATGTCTTCCAATGTCACCTCGCGCAGCATCAGGCGGGCTCCGCGGCCGACAAGGGTGGATGCAAGTGGCAAGCGACCAGATGAGCGCCCTCTACTTCGAGCAGCGGTGGCGGAACGCTCTCGCAGGTCGCCAGCTTTTCGGCATGGCAGCGCGGCGCGAAGGGGCAGCCTCGCTGGGGAAACGCGTGAGACAGATCGCCGCGAATGATGATTTCTCCACCCCGCATATCGGGATCCGGCTCAGGAATGGCGGAGATCAGCGCTTGCGTATAAGGATGTTTGGGATCTTCAAAAATGACCTCGGTGGCCGCGACTTCGACGATCTTGCCCAAATATAGCAGCGCCACCTCATCACACATATAACGCACGACGCCGAGATCGTGAGAGATGAATAGATACGTCAAGTCAAACTGATCCTGCAAGTCTTGCAGCAGGTTCAGGATTTGCGCTTGCACCGACACATCCAGCGCCGAGGTGGGCTCATCCAGCACGATCAGTCTCGGCTGCACCGCCAGGGCGCGCGCGATGCCGATGCGCTGCTGCTGCCCGCCGCTGAATTCATGCGGATACCGGTAATAGTGTTCGTCTTTCAAACCGACCACGTTCATCAGTTCAAGGACGCGTTCGCGCGCGGCGTCGCCCTTCAGACGCTCGTGGATCCAGAGCGGCTCGCCGATGATCTGCCCCACGGTCATACGCCCATTCAGCGAGGCGGCCGGCGCCTGATAGATCATCTGGATCTCGCTGCGCAGGCGGCGCAAGTCGCGCTGTTTCAAATGCGTTATGTCGCCACCGTCGTAAAAGATCTGCCCGGCGCTGGGTTCCATCAAGCGCAGAATGCACTTGCCAATCGTCGTTTTGCCCGAGCCGGACTCGCCAACCAGACCGAGCGTCTTGCCCTCCTGCAGCGCGAAACTGACGCCATCAACAGCGCGGAAGTCCGCCACTTTGCGGTTTAGCAAGCCGCCATGAACGGGAAAAAACTTTCGCAGATCCCGGACTTCGAGCAGATGATTCATGCGTCCTGCCCATAGAGAAAACAGGAAGCGCTGTGCTGGGCGCCAACTTCGATCGCCGGTGGAACGCTCTCCCGGCAGATACCCATCACATGTTCGCAGCGAGGGTTGAAGCGGCAGCCCGGAGGCGGATTGATCAAATTGGGAATGATCCCCGGTATGCCATGCAGGCCGCCACGATTGACATCCTTCTGCGGCACCGCTGCCATCAAGCCGCGCGTGTAGGGATGTTTGGGATTGTGGAATAGGTCGCGCACGGGCGAGTCTTCGACGACGCGGCCCGCGTACATGACGGCGACCCGCTCGCAGCTGCGCGCCACTACGCCAAGATTGTGGGTGATGAGCAGGACAGTTAAACCCAATTGCGCCACCAGCGAACGGATCAGACGCAAGATCTGCGCCTGAATGGTTACATCAAGCGCTGTTGTCGGTTCATCGGCGATCAGCAGATCGGGATCGCCGGCCAATGCCATCGCTATCAGCACGCGCTGCCGCATGCCGCCGCTGAATTGATGAGGATAATCATAAATGCGTTTGTCCCCGTCCGGGATACCGGTCAGTCGAATCAATTCGACGGCGCGTTCGTGCGCTTCTTTTCGCATTTGCTTCACCGAAGGCAGGAATCCGCGCCAGCGCCCGGGCGTTTTCTGTCCACCCTGCCGCTGATATAGCACCGCGTCCACCAATTGCTCGCGTATCGTAAAAAGCGGATTGAGGTTCGTCACCGGGTCTTGAAAGATCATGCCGACATGCCGGGCGCGGAAAGTCTCCATCTCGCTTTCGCTTTTGCTGAGGATGTCCTCGCCGTCAAAGGTCACGCGTCCGGCGGTGATCCTTCCCGGTGGCATCGGAATCAAGCGGGGCACCGAAAGCGCAGTCATCGATTTGCCGCAGCCGGTCTCGCCAACCAAGCCCAGCACATCGCCGCGCCGCATCTTCAAGTTGACGCCGGCCAGCACTTTGACCACGCCATCGTAGGTGTCAAATTCCAGGTGCAAGTCGTCTATGTCGAGCAGTTCGGACATTGGCGCTTTACCGCCGCGAGCGCGGGTCGAGCACATCTCGCAGCCCATCGCCGATCAGATTCCAACTGAAAACCATCAGCCAGATCGCCAAGCCGGGGAAGGTGGCGATCCACCACTCGTCGGGGAAATAGCGGCGGCCGTCATTAATCATGGCGCCCCACTCCGGCGTCGGCGGCTGCGCGCCCAAGCCGATAAAGCCAAGCGCGGCCGCGGTCAATACAGCGAAACCGAAGTCGGTGGTCATTTTGATGATGATCGGCGAAACCGCATTGGGCAGGATGTGCCGGAAGATGATGCGCATGTGACCGGCGCCGATGCCATAAGCCGCTTCGACGAATGGTTCTTCGCGCAAGGATAGCACCAAGCTGCGCGTCAAGCGGGCGAAACCGGGCCACCAAACCAAAGAAATGCCGATCATGGCATTGATGATGCCTTTGCCCAGCGCCGCCGATATCGCAATTGCCAAGACTAGCGCCGGCACAGTCAGAAAGATGTCGGTGACGCGCATCAGCAGATCGTCGATCCAGCCGCCGGCGTAACCCGAGATTGCGCCGATGGTCACGCCGATGCTCGTCGCCAGCAGGATGATAACCGTGCCGACTTGAAGGGCGAGCCCGGCGCCCATCACCACGCGGCTGAAGATATCGCGGCCCACTTTGTCTGTACCGAAGGCGAAGTCCTCGCTCGGCGGCTGCAAACGCGCGCTGACGCGGGTCTTGCCGGCGGCGTCTTCGGGATAGGGCGCGATGACCGGCGCGAAGACCGCTATCAGCAGGATGCAGATAAGCATCATGAGACCAATCATCGAGAGCCGGTTGGAACGGAAGCGATACAAGCCGCGCGCGATATTCTCCCAGCGGGCGGAACGAGCGGTCTGGCTTCGTCCCATCCCCCGGCCCCTTCCCCCACCAGGGAGGGAAGGGGAGCTAACAGGCGATGAAGTCCCTCCCTCTTTATGGGGGAAGGATTTAGGGTGGGGGTGACGTTCAGCCATAGCGAATCCTCGGGTCAAGGATGCCGTAGACGATGTCCGTCAAGATATTGACGACGCTGAAGACGACGCCGTAAAGAATGGCGATGCCCATGATTGGCTGAAAATCGAGGCTGAGCGAAGCATGCACGGCATATAAGCCCAAGCCGGGCCAGTCGAAGATCGTCTCGATTAAAATCGCGCCCGCCATCAGCCAGCCAAAGTTGAGCGAGATCACGGTGATGGTGGCGATGAGGGCGTTGCGCAGCACATATTTGAATATGATGACGCGGTAAGGGATGCCGATGGCGCGCTCCATGCGCACGAAATCTTTCTCCAGCGCCTCGACCATGCTGGCGCGGGTGATGCGCGTGATGCTGGCGAAGGCGCCGAATGACAGCACTAAGGCGGGTATGAATAAATGGCGCAAGGAGACCAGAAAGGTCTCGAAGTCCAATTGCACAAGGCTGTCGATCAAGAATAAACCAGTCGTTGGCGCCGGCGGCGATACCAGCACCGGCAGGCGCTTGCCGATCGGGAACAGACCGAGATCGCGCCCGAACCAGGTCTGAAAAATCATCGCTAGCCAGAATGAAGGAAAGCTGACAAAAAACAGCGACAGCACGCGCGCGACATGATCGGGCAGTCGATTGCGATACATGGCGGAGATGACGCCGGCCGGCACGCCCAGCAGCGTCGCAATGATCACAGCGGCGGTCGTCAATTCGAGCGTGGCGGGCCAGAAGGCGCGCAATTCGCTGACCACTTTGCGGCGCGTGTAAAGCGATTCGCCCCAGTCGCCGCGGAATAGCCCCGCCATATAACTGACGTATTGAATGGGCAATGGCTGATCAAAGCCGAATTCGCGGCGCAGCGCTTCCTTGATTTCCTCCGTAGCGCGCGGACCGGCGGCCAAGCCAACCGGATCGCCGGGGACAATGCGGGCGATGGAAAATGTCAAGACGCTCAGTCCGATCAGTGTCGGGATGATCAAGGCGATTCGCCGCAGGATGTAGACGCGGATATTCATAAATGGAATTTCAACTTATTCTCGCAAACGCAACGCATGCGTAGAAACGACATCATGATTCAACTCTAGGGGCGCCATGGCGAGACGCCCCTTGCAGTTTCGCGGCAAGGGCGACTAGATAGTCAGATCGCCCACGCACGACTAGTCAATTCAGCGCTAGCAATCTTCCATCCACAGATCCTGGAACAAGACCGTGATCGGATACAGCGGCGAGTAGCGGTAACCCTTCACGCATGTATGCAGGGCAATGCTGTTGTCCAGCGTATACATCCAAACTGAAGGCTGCTCGGCATTGATGATCTCTTGCGCCTCCGTGTACATGGCGGCGCGTGTTTCGGCATCGCCAGTGACGCGAGCAGCGTCAAGCAATTCATTCACGCGCTCATTTTGATAGAAGCTGCAAGAATTGAAGCTGCCCCATTGGTCCGAGTGATATTGGTTGTATAGGTGGGCATCGGGATCCATGAATGGCGGCAAGGTGTAGATGTTGATGATGTGCGGGCCGGTTTCCGGCGAGGCGCAACTGGCGACCATATCGGGCCACAACATTGGGATCATATTGAGCTCGATATTCAGTTCAGCCAAACCTTCGAGCAGGATCAAACCGGGGATGATCTCATGCGAAAGTTCGGTGACGTAGACGTAATCCAGGCTGATGCCGCCATCGGGCCAGGGTGTTTGCGCCAAGTATTCGCGCGCTTTGTCGAGGTCGTAGGTGGGGTAATCCAGCCCTTCAACCGCTCCGACAAAATCGGCTGGCGTCGGACCGGGCATCAGCGTGACTGATACATCCTGCGCCGCTTTCATCTCTTCGTAATTCATGGCGTGCGCGACGGCTTTACGCAAGTTGACATCGCTGGTGTATTCGCTCTGGGTATTCATCTTCAGCGTATTGACGAAGAAACCGCCGTGTTCTTCCCAGATATGATCTGGCGATGCGATGATTTCTTCCTTTTCCGTGCCGGAGGGCGCATCTGAAACGTGCACTTCGCCCGCGAGCAAGGAGTTAAGCTTGGTCGTATGGTCGCGTTGGATGATCCAGATGAACCCGTCCAGGTGGTCGTCACCGGTCCAGCCCGCCCAGTAATCCGGAACAGCGATGAACTCGTAAAGGTTGCCAATCTCCCAACGCCCTTGCATGAAGGGACCCGAACCAGCCGCGTTCTCTTTGAGATAGGTCTGCCCCATATCATCGCCAAGGTTCGCTTCGACTATTGCCGGGTTGACCACAAAGAGCTGCGGCAGCGTGCCGATGAAGGGCGCGTACGGTTGGGTCAGCGAAAATTGTACGGTGAACTCATCAAGCGCTTCGGCGGTATTCTCATCCGCAATCGATTCCCAGCGCCAACTTGGCGGACCGGAAATCGCGAGCAGGCGATTGAAGCTGTAAACGACTGCTTCGGCGTTGACCGGGCTGCCATCATGGAAGACGGCGTTTTCGTGCAGCTTGAATGTCCAGACGCTCGCGTCTTCATTCACTTCATGACTTTCCACCAGATGTGGTTCGGTATCAGCGCCGCGGTAGATATAAAGCGCGTCATACAGGCTGCGCAGCGCTGCGTTAATCGAATAATTCTCGCCGGTTGCCGGGTCGATATTGTCGATGTCTTGATTGCCGCTATAGAGCAAAATGTCGTCTTGCGCCAAGACAACTGAAGTTGTGATGAGCAAGATGCTCAGCACCAAGCAAATGAACAGAATGCGTTTGAACATTTCTTCCTCCGTCTAACTGCATGGGCGAATATTGCTAGACGGAGGATTGTACTGGATATTTCACTGCTGCGCCACAAAGTGGAATTCGATCGGCCGCAGCCGCTGGCTCAGCCGCGCTATTGGAGGGGATCTTCTCCTATGCGTCAGCCGGCAACGAATCTGTCAATATCTGGCGCTTGCTTTACATCGCTTCTTGTACCGCTCGCTATATTGCTTGACCTCGATGTTCACCTCATAAGCAAACCAACTCCAGCTGGCTTTGAGATACCAAGGAACCTTCCATCTGAATACACTCGCGGATGTGATTTCACCCCGACGGTTCTCTTGATACGATATTACGATGTCAAAGGAACTCCCGTCCTTGGTGCTTCCTTTGAGTTTGCACGAAAACGACCCATGATGGAAAGTCGTCGAATCTTGCGCACTGTCCACTATCGCGGGAAGGAGCAGCCCCAGCATTACGACGAAAAAGATTAGGCTTTTCATGTGATTCCTCCAATCAGCATCTCTGCGATTCTGTCAATGTTGGCCGCGGCTCATCGCATGTCGGATTCCCGTGTATTTTGGCAAGCTACGACCTCCCATGCGTTAATTCAATTATTCAATTCGATGTTTAACCATAGCTTAGTGTTAAATTAATCATTCATGAGGAAGCGCCTGGCGCCACGACAATCGCCGAAGTGATAAGCGCAAGGCTCAACAGTAGGCTGATGAGAAGCGTTCGTTTGATAATGTTGTTCTTGTCATATACAGTCAACTGGACTAGGCATAGAATCAAAATCGTGTGCAGCGGTTCAACAAACTTGCACGATCCTTGCCATTCTGGGGTATGCGTAGCGGTGGATGCGCCTAGCCGCTGGCGCCACTCATCAACTGAATCATGTCGCGAAACAGGACAAGGTCATGGCGGAAATCTTGCGGGCTGGTCTTCGCCCGCTCGCCATTGATGACATTGTGATGGAAGGCGCGCCACTCCTCGGTGAAAGCATCGCCCCAGCCAGGATGCGTCACCTTCTGCTGTTTGTTCGCGCCATCCGTAGTTTCGGTGACCGTGAGCGTGATGGGCAAGTTGCGCACGAAAGGCGTATCGTAATCGACGCGCAGGACACAGTCATCGCCGTAGACTTGCAGATAGGTGTCAAAGCGCGGGATATTGTCGACGCCGGTCGAGAACTGGCAGATGAAATCGCCATAGTCGAAGGCGGCAGTCTGGAAGCGTCCGCCACTGTGCTGCGAGGCATGCAATACCCGCTGCGGCATCCCCAACATTTCGCGCATCGCTGATGTATCATGCGTGCTCAAACCGAGCATCATGCGATAGGCCGTACCCAGCGCAGCGGGCGCATCACCGATGGCGGCGCGAATCCCTTCGGCGGCGCGCTCGCGCAGGGCTTCGCTCACGGACGGAGGGTTGTCGTCGGCGGCGACCACCCGCGATGTCGGCTCGAGCACCAGTGAATTCCGGCCAATGAGGTCGTGCACTTTCGCCAGCCGAATCTCGTCCATGCCTCGAACCAGCCGACAAGCCTCGATGAAAGCCGGCGCGTAACGGCGCATCGTGCCTACCTGAACTGTTTTCCCGGTTTCCCTTTCCGCCGCGATGATAGCATCGTTCTCGGCCAGGTTCAGGCACATCGGTTTCTCGACCAGCACATGCGCCCCCGCCCGCAAAGCCGCGATGGTGACCTCCGCATGAAAGACATCCGGGTTAGCGATCAGCACGGCGTCAACCCTGTCTAGCTGTATAGTCCCGAAGTAAGATGGTGCGGTTCAGTATGAAAGTTTTCCGGGTTTTC
>JAPOYT010000131.1 GCA_026706445.1 Chloroflexota bacterium | reverse complement strand
GTAATAGACAACGGCGCAAAGCGAGCTGTCCACGCCATAAACCCGACCCTGATATTTGTAAGGCGTGTGTCGCCCTTCCACGATCAGGTCATAATCGTCGGCCAGCAGATCGGTCAAATCGAGGAATTTGCTCTCGATTATGCCGCCCTGCATGAAGCGCGGGAACGAACCTTGTTCGATGCCCAGCAAATCGGGAATCTCTTCGCCAGCGGCCAAATTGCCCAGCACCTTGTCAAATACGCTAGGCACAACCTCGAATTCAAATGTGAAATTGACGTCCGGGTGACGCTCTTTCC
Source organism: Chloroflexota bacterium (assembly GCA_026706445.1). Lineage (GTDB taxonomy): Bacteria > Chloroflexota > Anaerolineae > Aggregatilineales > Phototrophicaceae > UBA6055. Next base: position 14,483 of record JAPOYT010000131.1, on the reverse strand, counting down.
ATTCTTCGGCGCGCGCGCTGAAGAACTGCACATACAAGCCGTCATGCGTCCACATGGTCAGCGTCACTTCGCTGGCGTCTTGCGCCGCAGCCGGCAGCGCCGCCGCCCAAAGCAAGGCGCAAGCCAACAACAGCAGCCCGATTGTAAGTAGCCCTCTCATTTCATCCTCCCATTAGGTACAAGCAACAGAACTTAGCATGCAACTTCAAGAGGATAACGCCCTGCGGTTGCGCTTGTCAAACCCAGTCTGGCTCGCAGCCCCGTAGATTCGCGCAGATTATGCTATAATGCGCGCGCGAAACCTAAGCCAGGAAGGAGCGCCGTGAATCCACTCCTCAACGTCGACCAAGCGCTTGAACGCATCCTCGCCGACTTGCAACCGCTGGAGGCGGAGACCGTCTCCCTGCCCGATGCGCAGGACCGCGTGCTCGCCGAAGACATCATCTCGCCCATTGACCTGCCGCCATTTGACAACTCAGCGATGGACGGCTACGCCATACGCTATGAAGACAGCGCCGACGCCAGCCTCGACAAGCCCGCCGTTTTGTCGGTCACGATGGACATCATGGCCGGCAGCGCTCCCGACGGTCAGCTGCAGCCAGGGCAAGCCGCCCGCATCATGACCGGCGCGCCCATCCCCGCCGGCGCCAGCGCCGTCATCCCAGTCGAGGACACCGACGACGACTGGAGCAAAGGCGAAGGCAGCCCGCTCCCTTCCAGCGTAAGCCTGTTTCGCGGCCTGGATTGCGGCGAGAACATCCGGCTGTCCGGCGAAAACATCAAGGCGGGCGAAATAATAATGAAGGCCGGCGCCGTCATTGGTCCGGCCGAAATTGGCATGCTAGCCGGCATTGGCCGCCCGCGAGTCGCGGTCATCCGCCAGCCCAAGGTCGTCATCCTCAGCAGCGGCGACGAGCTGGTCGATATCTACGACGAGCTGACGCCGGGCAAAATCCGCGATACCAACGGCTACACGCTGGCCGGCTTGGCGCGTCAGGCGGGCGGCATTCCCATTCGCCTGCCCATCGCCAAAGATACGCTGGATTCCATCCGCGCGCTCTATCGCCGCGCCCTATCCATCAACCCAGACCTGTTGATCAGCACGGCCGGCGTATCCGTCGGCGCCGCCGACTTGGTGCGCGTGGTGATGGGCGAACTGGGCGAGATCGACTTCTGGCGCATCAATATGCGGCCCGGCAAGCCCCTCGCCTACGGAACGATCCAGGGTGTGCCATTCTTCGGTCTGCCGGGCAATCCCGTTTCGACCATGGTGACCTTCGAGGCCCTTGTCCGCCCGGCGCTGGCCAAGATCGCCGGTCGCTCCATCAGCCAGCGCGCGGTCAAAGCGACGACAGTCGACGACATGCGCTCCGATGGAAGGCGCACCTACGCCCGCGTCACGCTTTCGCGCGAAGGCGACCGCCTCATCGCCCGCGCCACCGGCATCCAAAGCTCCGGCGCCCTGATGTCTATGGTGCTGGCCGACGGACTGGCGATCATCCCCGAAGGCCAGACATTCGTGCGAGCCGGCAGCGAACTGAATGTGCTCCTGCTGCGTACAGTGAATCACTAAGGGCGGTTTCCAAACTGCGAGGAAACGTAGATGACAGACATACTCGAAGCCGAGCCGGCATCTAACAATCGCGACCTGATCCTTCGCCGCGCCCAGTTGCTCTTTGTGCTGATCGGCCTGGTGGTCGCCGGCTATCTGAGCTATCTCAAGCTCGAAGACGCGCCCGCCGTCTGCGTTGAGTCGGGACCCTTCAATTGCAATGTGGTGCTCAACAGTCAGTACTCGGAATTGGCTGGACTGCCGATCGCCTACTTGGGTTTCGCCATCTACCTTGCGATTGGGGCGATTCTATTGCTGGAGAATCGGATCGCGTTTCTGCGGGTTTGGGGAAGACTGATCGCCTTCGGCATTGGTCTCTTTGCCTGGCTATTTTCGATGTGGCTGGTCTATGTGCAATTCGCCCTGCTTCAGGCGCTCTGCCCCTGGTGCCTAAGCCACGAGACCAACTTCACCCTTCTATTCGCCCTGATCTGCTATCGGGTATACCGCGAGATCTTCAGCGAGTCGTGAAAAAATGCGACGAGGCGCGCCAGCAAGCCCGCCCAGCTCCGTTTCGTATTCAACCACGCTAAGGCTTAAGATCCGCGCAAGGTTCGCGCCAGAATATCTTCCTGCTGCCGGCGATGATTCGAAAGGGCGCTCTCGCGGTGGTTTCCCGCCGCCTCTTCCAGCGGTTCGCTTTGCATCGCTCGGCGAAAAGCCTGCGCCATAGCGGTCGGCACGGCTTCCTCTTCGTCCTCGTCAATGCCGATCTCTTCCTCTTCCGGCGCCGCCTTCATCGTCAGATCAATCTGCCGCGAGCGACCATTCTTCTTGATCACGCGCACTTCAACTTCCTGCCCAACCTCGGCGACATCGCTCGGCGTCCTTACGTAGTTATCCGACATTTCAGAAACATGCACCATGCCAGGGCGCTCGGCGCCGAAATCGACGAAGACGCCGAAGTCTTCGACGCGGATCACCTGGCCCCTGTAAGTTCTCCCTTGCCGAACTTTGCCCCAGGGAACCAGCGGCGGCTTTTCCATAGTCAAGGCGATATAGCCGTCTTGACGAGTCTTGTAAACAAAGGCGGTGAGCTCGCTGCCGGGCGGCGCAACGTCTTCAATGTTTCGCTTGTCGTCGCGAGCCAGCTGGGATATATGCAGCAACGCGTCTTGCCCGGTTCCGATATCAACCAGGGCGCCGTAGACGCCAATATGCCTGACCGTACCTTTTACTTCCACGCCAACTCTTAGCGCGCCCGCTTCTGCTGCCATCTTGTACCGCTCCTTCGAAACGTGAATCCGCCGTCCAATCGACGCCCTGTCTAACCCTCCGGACAGATTTCCTCATCGCCAACGCCGCTGCCAACATAGTCAAATTCTTCCGCGCCAGCATAGGTGGCCAGGGAGACAAAGCCCTTCCATTCATGCAACCTGGCGCAGGTGAGCAAATGCTGCATTTCGCTCGGCGCCATATAGCTCAAGGCGATAATCTTGTTGTCTACCGACACATTGCCCTGCTCGCCGCCAGCGACAAAGGCGTAAATCACCATTGGCGCCTCTGGATAAACAGAAACCGCGTAAGCCTGCTCCTCGCTAACCGCTTGCCCTATGATGTAGCGCGGCTCGCCAAACTTGTCAAAGGCTGGGCCGAAGGACATTTGCGGCGCGAGCTGCAGCATGAACGAACTGATCGTTTCGCCATCGCGACTGATCATTTGGCAGCAGGGCTGGTTCTCGCCTTCAGCGAAGGAGAAAACCCGTCCCAGCTCTTCACCCTCTGCTTCGGATTCGTCTGAGATCTTGTAGCGATTGTCGCTCCCAAGTATCAGCTTGGCGTCTCGATAGGTCGTCTCCCCCGGCGTGATGCCGTTCCAGCAAGGCGCCTCACAGGGATCGCCGCTCAGTAGGCTTGTGTCTTGAAGTTTTGTCTCATCAAGGAGGTTGACTTCGCCGGCACAGGCAGCCAGCGCCACTGTTAGCAAGAGCAGGAAAATATGGAGTGGGCGGCGTTTCATTTAATAGCGCTTTCGCAAGCATTCGGGCGGCAATAGGCGCGCATCATAGCAAATGCCGCCAGCTTTGTACAGTACTGTCAGAAAAGCGGGTTTCGCCTCACTTAGTTCACACGCAAGATCAGTGAATATACGCCCAGCGTACCGCCATATTGATTGGCGTAGCGCGTCGCAATGATCGTGTAGGGACCGTTCTCCGTCAAGACGTAGCCACTGATAAGCGAATCCGTTGTGCGGCCCGCCGTGCCCAGCAACACCGGATCGGCATCGTCGTTCGCCGCAATCTGCCGATCGCCCGGGCTGATCAGATAAAGATTAGTATCCAATGTCTGCGTCGCCGCTAGCATGCTGATCGTCACCGACTCGCCCGCGACGCCATTAAATCGGTAAACATCAAAGGGGTTTTCCGCGCTGATGACGCCCGTTACATTCTGTCCGCTTTCAATCAAGGGCGCGTCGAAGGCTTCCTCCTGATAAGCCAGCGTGCGGCTGCCGGCGTCGATGAAGCCCGCTTCCCCGGCAAATGCCGCGCCCGCGGGCGTCACGGTGAAGTTCGTCACAAAGCGCTGCCCAGCTTGGGGGAATTCGCGCGCATCGGCGACCACTTGTCCGTTGACCTCAATCAGCAGCGTGAAATCAACCGGCGGCGGCAACTCCGAACATGCATTTTGATACCAGACCTCGACTTCGTAAGTGCCCGGACGCATCGTGCCGGGGGGCCAATAGATATAAGATGCCGGTGTGCCGGTCGCCGCGGGAACGCAATTGACATTTCCCGCTTCCTGCAAAATGCCGCCGCTGGCGACCAAGGGATTGTCATCAAATACCGATTCGCCAGCCGGATCTCGCACCAGCAGCTGCAGATCCGCGTTTGTGCTCCAAAACAGGCTGACCTCGATATCGCCCTGCGGCAGGCTCAAGTCGGTCAGTTGGCTCGCCACCTCATTGCTGGGGCCCGTCAATGTAATCTGAAAGGCGCCCTCCGTGCCGCCGATTTCCTTGGCGTAACGCGAGGCGATGATCGTGTATGCGCCCGTGCTCAGTAAGCGCGCATTGGCGATTGCAGAGTCTGTCGATCCCCCAAATTCGTCGTCATTGACGTTGACGACTTTGCCGGCGGGGTCAAGGATCTGCAGCAATGTATCCAGATTAGGACCAATCGCTTGCATCTCAACCGAGACAAGTTCGTTGGCGGCGCCCGCGAATGAATAAATGAGGAAGGGTTGCTCGTTGCTGATTTCGCCCAGGACCGCAACATTGCGCACGATCGGCGTCGCCGCCGCCGAGGCGAAATCAAAGCCAGCGGGCAGCAGCGTCAAGCTCGAATCCGGATTAGCGCCGCCAGTATTGAGTACGGCGCTGCCGTCCGCCCCAATCTCAAAGCGCGTCACATATACGTTCCTACCCGTAGCGCCACTGGGCGAGAGCACGGCATCCACACGCCCGGCTGATACGCCATCCACCATGACTTCAAGCTGAAACGGCACAGAGCCCGTAAGCGCATCGCATGCCTGCTCGTAATAGACGATGACCTCGTAACTGCCAGTCGACAGGAAACCGGGCCGCCAAATGGCGCTTTCCTCTGGAGCGCCGCTGATCACCTGGCACAATCCGTTGGCGTCAAATCCGAATTCGCCGCCGTTGGTCGTCGCGCGTGAGTTCCAGTGAAGCGCCTGCCCGGTCGGGTCGCGCACTTCGAGATTCAAATCAGCAGCGCCATTCCAATTCAGCCGCACATCAATGCCGGCGCCCAACAATAAGAGCTGGGGCTCTGCCGCCGATGCCTCTTGGGCCGCGGTATCCGCCGCGCCGCCTTCCGCCAGGTCCAATCGGATGTCGAAGGTCGTATCGGGCGCGCCGCTTCCAGGCGCGAAATAGACAAAAACGTTGTAGCGGCCGCCATTGCCCAGCAGCAAATCGTTCGCGGCCAGCGAACCTGCGCCCGCCGTATCCGCCGCCTGCGCAATTGTATTGCCGTTGATATCGCTGATCAACATGGCGAGCGAGCCGCCGCTGATGTTCTCCAGCGAAACCGTCGCTGACCAATTCGCGCCCGCGTCGAATACATAAGTTGTCGCGGTGCTGGCGGGGCCGAGCACGCCGGAAACGGTTGAGCCAGGCGCCAATATATTGATCGAACTCTGCGCCAAGCCAGGCGACACAACAAAAAACAGAGACGCCACCAAGCATATTGCCAGCGTCCCAAAGCGCCCAAGCCTCTTCGTTTTTGTTTCGGACATATCGGCAGTCCTCCCGACCCGCAGCGCATTAGCTGACGTTGCAAATCGAAGTGTAACGGATTTTCCATACGCTTGCCAGACTAACACCCTTCGCCTGCCCAGCGTCTGCGCCTGTGGCATTGCCTTCTCAATTTGCATTGGTTTGACTATAGGCAACACGGGCATCACAGGTAGCGAAAGGAGACTGTCGTGTCAAACGCATCTTTAGCATACTACAATGGACGGGCGCCCGCTTCGATTTTGAACAGCCCATGTCGGGCTCGTTGCGGCAAGCGACTGCCTGTCGCTTGGCTTCGTCGCCCGGCGTCGAGCAAACCCTCGCTGTCAATTGCGCTGCGGCTGCTGATCGCGGCGCTCCTACTAGCGCTGACCGGCGCCGCGCAGGCGCAGCGAACGACGGCAGAAACGCATATCGTCCGCCCGGGCGAATCGATGTCCATAATCGCGGCTGCTTATGGCGTTTCGCTCAACGACCTGCAGGCGCTGAACAACATCTGGACCTCGCTCCTCTACGTGGGGCACGAGCTCGCAATCCCGGCCGGCGGAAGTCCACCGGAAATACGCGACGCCCCGCCCCAGTCGGCTCCAGCGCCAGCGCCGCGATCGCAAGCGATTGCGTCAGCGCATTCAGCAACCATCCACGCCGTCGCGCGTGGCGAAACCCTGTTCAGCATCGCGAGACAATATGGCATCTCGCTTGATGCCTTGATCCGTTTCAACGGCATTGAGGATGTGACGCGCATCCACGCCGGCAACGAGCTCCGCGTCAGCCACCTGGTAGAAAGTCCGCCAACAGCGATCGCCAACGACGCGCCCAGCGAGGCGCCGGCAGCTCCGCAAGCCGCCCCAGCAGCTGCCCCAGCCGCTCCAGCAGCGCGCGCGCTTCCGGTCGTAACGACTGCGCCCGTTCCCGGCGTCTATCCTGCGGGCGACATCGGCCAATATACCGTCCGCCCCGGCGAATTCCTGACGCAACTCGGCGTGCGCTTCAATATGGACTGGCGTGTGCTCGCCGACATCAACGACATAAGCCATCCTTTTGGGCTGCGGCGCCATCAGATTCTGCGCATGCCTTCGTTCGCGGAGTACTTGAGCTACCTGCCCGACAATTCGAGTTACCGTCTCTTCTATACCACTCATCATCATCCTGGACCGCGTGTCGGCGTCGGAAAGGAGATCGTCATCGAGCTAGGACGGCAATCCATTTACGCCTATGAAAACGGCGCCCTAAAGAAGCGGGCGCTAATGTCCAGCGGCAAAATGGTGACGCCGACAGTGCTGGGAGACTATGAGATCTATCGCAAGTATCGTTCGCAGACAATGAGCGGTCCGGGTTACAGCTTGGACAACGTGGAATGGCCCATGTATTTCTACGCAGGCTACGCCATCCACGGCACTTGGTGGCACACGATGTTTGGCACGCCCATGAGCCATGGCTGCGTCAACCTCACGAATGCGGACGCCCAATGGTTCTGGGAATTCGCGCCGCTTGGCACGCCCGTCCACGTCCGCCACTAAGCGGAAAACTTCAGTTTTGACTCTTCACGCCGTCGAGCCCCAACTCGGCGGCGTGATCCTGCATCGCTTTAAGCACCAGCGGCACGTGAAACTCCCAGACGTCCACGCCCAAGGCGGCGCAGCCATCAATCACATCCTGCCGATTGACCCCGGCCGCGAAAGCCTTGTCCTTCCACTTCTTGCGGATGCTGCGCACCTTGACGTCGCGGATATCTTTGCTCGGTCTGACCAGCGCCACCGCCGTGATCAAGCCGGTCAGCTCGTCGACCGCGTATAGCGCCTTGTCGCGCAGCGTGGTCCGGTCATCAGCCGCCAGCGGACCGTGACTCAGGATCGTGCGGATGTCCTCCTCGCCCAGTCCGCGCTCGCGCAGAATCGGCGCCCCATCCATCGGATGCTGCTCCAGCGAGGGGTGGACCTCCCAGTCAAAGTCGTGCAGCAAGCCGACCAGTCCCCATGGCTCAGGATCTTCGTCATAGTGCTCGGCATAAGCGCGCATGGCAAACTCGACCGCCAGCATGTGCTTGCGCAGCGAGTCCGCTTTTACATGCTCGCAGACGATGTCGTAGGCTGTGTCTCTATCCAATTTATCCCACCTCCCGATTCAGCAGTCCTTAGCGCCAATGCGCCAGGTCTAATGTCCAATGCGTCTCGCATAGCGTTTGCTGTATTGGCGGCTTTATAGGGGCGAGACGGTGGCTCGCCCACGAACATCATAAAATGCACAAAGGTCGAAATCAATTCCCGCCTGCCAACGGCGGAATCTCTCGCCCGAAAACCTCAGCCAGCCAGCCTAACCCTTCACCGCGCCGAAGGTGATCCCGCGGATCAGATACTTCTGCGCGAATAAGGCGAATATGATCATCGGCACAATCATCACCACGCTCATGGCGGCCATGGGTCCCCACTGGATGCCCTTGTCGCTGACAAAACTGGCGACCGCGATGGACAGGACGCTCGCCTTGCGCCGCGCCACGCTTGAGGCGATCAGAAACTCGTTCCAGGACAAGAAAGCAGTCAATATCGCAGCTGCCGATACGCTCGGCATTACAATCGGCAAAACAACGCGCCAGAATCGCTGCCAGATGCTAGCGCCATCGACAATCGCCGCCTCTTCAATTTCCGCCGGCAAATCCTGAAAGACCACCAGCATCAGCCAGGTCACGAAGGGAATTGTAATGCCGAGCTGGCCGATGATGATCGCCCAGACCGTATCCAACAGGTCAAGCTCGCGCATCACCAGAAAAAAGGGGATGACCGTCGTCACGCGCGGATAGAAGCGTATAAACAAAAACAAGAAGGTAATCAGCGCCAGGAAACGAGCCGCGAGGCGCATGCGAGCCAGCCCGTATGCGGCCAGCGTCCCGCTCAAAATCGTGATCGCCGTGGTCCACAGCGCAACCGTGAGGCTGTTGCGGAAATATCGTATGGTCTTGCTGTCATCAATCAACTCTTCATAATGCTGGAAGGTGACTTCCGTCGGCAGTATCGTCGGCGGCACCGTTAAGAATTCGCGCGGCAGCTTGATGCTGTTGATGACCAAATAAGCCAGCGGCACAAGCACCGCCAGGCAGGCGATAGCCAGTATGAGCAAGCGAAGAAGCGCGAGAATATTTCGACTGAAAGAATTGCTTCGGCTCAAGTTTGATTCTCGAATCGGGGGACCAAAGCCCCTACCAATCCCGTCGCTGAAAGCGGAATGCCAGCCAGATGCTTAGGCTGGCGAATGCCATGAATATCCAGGACGATGCCGCCGCCGCCCCAAAATTGAAGTTCCGCAAACCCTGCGTATAAATGTAGAATGTCATCGTATAAGTGCTGAATCCCGGACCGCCGAATGTCAGCGAATAGATGGAATCGAGCGACAAAAGCGACTCCAGCATGCGGAATACCAGCGTAAGCAGCAAGAGCGGCATCAGCAGCGGCAACTCAACATGCAGGAAGGTCCGCCAGCGAGAGGCGCCGTCAATCGCCGCCACTTCCAGCAGATCCGTCGGAATACTCGCAATCGCGGCGCCAGCGACCAGCAAGACGAATGGCGTCCACTGCCAGGTATCCAGCATAATCACCGACACCAGCGCCCAGTCGGGCGATGCCAGCCACTCCGGTCCCTGGACGCCGATGGCGCTCAACAGGTGATTGACCAAGCCGGCGCGCGAATTCAGCAGGATGCGCCACAGCGTGCCAGCCGCGACCGGCGCAATCACCATCGGCAAGATGAGCAGCGTGCGCACCGCCCGCATGCGCCAGCTTGAGCCCATCGTCAAATAAGCGAGGAAGACGCCCAGAAACATTTCCAGGATGACCGCCCCGCCCGTGATTACGATGCTGTTGCGAACCGATCGCTGAAAGGTCGAATCGCCCAATTCCTCCCGGAAGTTATCCAAGCCGACGAAACCCAGCGGCGCTTGCGACTCGGTCAGCGACCATTCCTGCACCGACAGCACCGCCGAATAAGCCAGCGGATAAAACTGCACCGCCACGACAATGACAAAAGCCGGCAAAACAAAGGCGAGCAGCCAAGGCAAATCGTGCCTGCTGTGCCAGGTCATGACATGGTATCCCCCACCCTAAATCCCTCCCCCATAAAGAGGGAGGGACATTCTGGCCTGCTGTGTCATAAATGTCGGTTCATGGGCAGCCGTGTTAGTCGCCCGCCCCAAGCGCATGACATTGAGCCGCTTACATATCCTGCTGCTGACCCTGCGCCGCAGCCGATTGCACCAGCGCCGGCGGCACCGTCACATCAGCCCAGCCCGCCAGCGTATTCGCCAGCGCCTCTTCCGCGTTGATCGAACCGATGACCAGTTCGCTGGTATTGCGGAAGAAAATCTCGAAAGCTTCAAAGACCCAAGGCACTGACTGCGCCCGGCTCAAATTGGCGACCATGCCCGGGAAGTCATGGCTGTAGGCTTCCATCAACTCCGGATCTTCGTAGGTGCTGAGATAAGGCGAGCCCACCCCCAACTCAACGAAGCGCTGAGTCGACTGTTCCGGATTGATGTAGTATTTGACCCACTCCCAAGCCGCTTCAGGGTTCTCGCTGTACTCCGAGATGAACAAATTCCACGCTGACAAGAAGGGGAAGCCAGGACCCGGGAAAGGAGCAACCGCCCAGTTGTCAACCACCAGCGACGCATCGGGATTCTGCGCCGAGGCGCGCATGAAACTAACCCAGCAGATCATCGTCGCGGCATTGCCAGTCAAGAAGACCGCATTGGATTCATCAATGCTCAAACCAGCCGCGCCGTCCGGGTTGTAATCCAGCAGGCTCGCCATCTGGTTAAGCGCCGCAAGCGCGCTCTCTTCGTCGAGCGCGTAGTTGCCATCGGCATCGACCAGATAGCCATCATACATGCCGAGGAAAATGGCGGGCGTCTGCTCAGACGCGCCCCAAGAGAAGACGCTGGGCGCGATATCCGTGCCGTCCAGGTGCATCGCCAGCTTATCCAGCGCCGCGAAATAATCGTCCCAAGTCTCCCAATCAGCCGAGACGCCTGCTTCCTCGAAGATATCGGTGCGATAAACAATGCCATAAGCATCGGCGCTGTAGGGGATGCCGATCCGCTGGCCATCAAAATAACCCGAGGGTCCCGGCTGCCAGATGGTCGGGATGTAATCGCCGCCGAAGCTGTCGCGCGCCACAAGATCATCCAGCGGCAGCATCTTGTCATAGACGCTGGCGATCCAGAATTCGCCCGACATCACATCAAATTCGCCCGTGCCTGTGGTCAAATCGGTGATGTGGTTCTGATTCAGCACCGCCCAGGGCGACGCCACCAATTCCAGCTCGATGCCGGTCGCTTCCTCGAAGGCCTCTTCGATATTCTCCGCGCCCACATCGTAGGTGCCGGACTGCATGTAAGTCGCGACGACTTCCACACCTGCGTGGGGCATGTCCTGCGCCAGCGCTCCGGCCGGCAGCAGCAGTGCAACGAGCATAAGGATTAGCATTGCTTTCTTCATTTTCTTACCTTTCATGGTGATACATGTGATCGAAATTGACTTTGAGGCGACACGCTAGAAGATGCCAGTAGGCGCTCCCTTCGGCTGAATGGATGTAGGCGCAGCAACGCCATCGGCGCGGTCCGCGAGATGTGGGGAGTATAGCGGATTCGGGTAGGGGTTGCGAATTGCGATTAGGAGTTTCAGGCGATTTCAGCAAACACAGCGGGGATGATTTCGTCCAGCGCCGCATCCAGGTCGCCCGCAAACTCAACGCATGGCACATCCAGATACTTGAAGACGGTGTATATCCGCTTGTAGCCGTCCTGCGCGCCCAACTCCACCCAATGATGACCGCGATTGGTCAGCTGGCTCTTATTCTTGTCGGACAATGTCTGCGCGATGAAGATATTCGAGCGACGGGCAATCGTGCTGTCGGCGCTTTCGGGATTGCCCTTGCCCATGAGCTTGACTTCGCAAAAGAATTGGTCCCCAGATTTGCTCAAGAAGTGGAAATCAATCTCCCGCGCTTCACCGGTCAATCCTTTTCCAGCGTAGTGGCTTGACGGGACTTGATACAGCTTTGCCAGTGTCAGCATGAGCGGCAGCTCGAGTCGCTTGCCCAGGCCGCTCCAGGCGCCGCCGCGGATTTCGGCGTGCTTTGCGGCTAGTGTGTTGACGACAATGAGGGTTTCCCTAAAGCTTAGTTCTACGCTGCAATCATTGTACCGAATCGTCATACTCAATCGGATTTCAGGGAAATCGCTTGATATAAGGTCAGCCACCCGATTCATCAAGTCATCATAATACTCTGGGATGACTTCAAGAATGACTTTACGCGAGGAACTGCCGTATGTGTTGAGCACGGTCTTGTCATTCAAGCCTGTATAGACCAGCGACTCTTTTGGAGGAAACCTGCCTTCAAGAAAGTATCTGCTATACCAGTCCTCCGTAACCGCGATTCCTTCAATCTTGGCTTTGGCCAGATCCTTAAAGAAGTTCACTGTGAAGCGGAGAAAGTCATTGCTGATTTCATTTGTGACCGCCATGCGGTAATGCTCGCCTTTGAGGATCATTCTCAGAACATTTTGCAAAGCGTCACCAGATAATGCCATTATTCTTTCAAGCCTTCCATTTGTAGGTTTGGCATCTGTCGCGATTCAAACCAGTCTTCAACGCTGAGATAGCGTCTGGTTTTCTCGCCATCGCCGCGTCGGTCAGTCATCGCAATCCTGTAACTGTCGTATTGCCCAAGCGGCAATATCGACTCCATTAGATAACGAGTGACATCCCATTCGCTCTCGCAACTCTTCATTTGTGCCCACCGCGCTATTTCTCCTTGCAGTCCAAACACTTTGCTCTGAATGACAAAGCCAGATATAGCTGTAGCGTTCATTCTATTGCGCTCCCTTATTACTCTGTTTGACGAACTGATGTAGCCAAGTCTTGTTCGAATGTCTTGACCGTTTGAAATTGGGCGACCGCCCCATTTGCGTTGGCAGACGACATCGTCTGTTTCATTCTGTCTACAAATTCATTCTTTATCTCCGTAAGAAAGAAATTCCGCTTGTGCCGCCTTGCAGCCAGCCCGAATGTCCCGCTCCCAGCAAATGGGTCAAACACAAGATCGCCTTTGAAAGAATAGTATTTCACCACGCGGTCGCATAGGTCATGCGGAAACACTGCGCTGTGCACTTTGTCACTCATAGGGTCAATTTGCCAAAGATTTGTCGTCTCGAATTGGCCGCGAACTTTGCTGTCATCCACCACTGTTTTTGGATACTGGCGCATATTCCAATCAATCAAGCGCGTGGTCTTCTTGCGATAAACCATCACATATTCCGTGACCATGTTTGGCTTGTAGCCTAGCGGCTTACGGTGCTGCTGGAAGCCACCGATACGATTCTTGACCGACGATTCCGGCTTTGCCCAAACGATGTCGTCGATGAACTCCCAGCCCAAATTACATACGATATTGTGCAAGTCAAATGGAATCGGATAGCGGCGGCTCGCATATTGTCGGCTGAATCGTGGCACGATCACAGGAGACGTGTTGATTAGAAGAAACCTGCCTTCTTTTGTTATCCGGTGTACAGATGCAAACACTTCGCCTAGAAAATCAAGATATTGCTGATAGCTCTTGTATATCGAATAATCGCGCGCATTATAATAAGGCGGTGAAGTAAACGTAAGATGTATGCAGCCATCGGGGAGCAGTTTCATTACTTCCCGTGTATCGCCTTCGACAACTACGTTCTTCATATAGTCCGGCGACTCGTAATGCATGCCATAGTCAGAGATTGCCGGCTTAGGCTCGAACTCCGATTGCAGCACGTACTGAATCTGCTCGTTAGGATGGTCTTCAAGCGACCGCAAACAGTCTCGTACGCGGTCATGTGTCTTGAAGACCAATAGCCCTCTTATCGCCTGCAGCACGACAGTCGGATCATCGTCTTGCAGGAATCGCACCAAGGTCGGAATCGCGCGCTTATTCCTCATCCGTCCGATGGCGGATACTGCTTCGCGCCTAACGATTGAACTTTGATCGCTTAGCGCGACTTCGCTTAATCGATGAAGAAAATGTACATTCTCGAGCTTGCCGAGATTCTTCACAGCCCAATAGCGAGTATCGCGTATCGCATCGCTCAAGAACGGAATAAGGACTTCGCCGTCGAAATCCTTGGGCAACCTTCCTAGATTCTCCAAAATGACTCTTGCTTCGAGCGACGACGAACACGATTGCAAGTGCTCGTAAAGAATATCAATGTCGTTTTCCTTGTAGTCATGAAGTTGAGCTTTAGTAATCATCTGAATGCCAACTGATGGAAACTCCGTGACACCACTGACTTACCATTGTAGCAGGCTTGCCAGTCTGGATAAACGATTGCGAGGATGAGAGACAGGCGCGCCCACGCGACCATCCACTCACCCCATCCACCACAACCCACGCTAACATTCCCGCAGACTGCGCCTTACCAACTCCATACGCCGCCACTACCGCGCAATCCCGCCTTCGGTCATCGCATAGGCATCCAGCGCCGCGTCCAACTCAGCCGCCTCCATCAAGCCCAGCTCCAGCACCACTTCGCGCACGCTCTTGCCCTCAGCCAGCGCCTGCTTCGCCACCCGCGCCCCGTTGTTGTAACCGATGATGGGATTCAGCGCCGTCACCAAAATCGGATTCCGCGCCAGCCAACTCGCCGTCCGCTCG
>JAPOYT010000265.1 GCA_026706445.1 Chloroflexota bacterium | reverse complement strand
ATGGCGCTTTCAGCCGCGTTTCCGTCGGAGTGGAGTTCCACTCAGGTTTATTTCGGCATCACGGTGGTGCTGGCAAGCGTGAGCTGGCCGCCGCTCGCGCGCGCCGTTCGCGGCAAGCTGCTGGAATTGCGCGAAGCCGACTTTGTGATGGCGAAATAAACCTGAGTGGAACTCCACTCCGACGGAAACGCGGCTGAAAGCGCCATGATCAGCGGAATATGCGGTATTGACACCAGGAATTCGATCACGCGCTGTACAACGATGTCAACTGATCCACCGAAGTAGCCGGAGACGCCTCCGATCAGGCAGCCGAGTACGAAACTGGTCACCATGCCGAGGAAACCGATCGACAGCGAAATCCGAGCCGCGTGCATCGTGCGTGAAAACAAATCTCTTCCCAATTCATCGGTGCCAAAGGGAAAGAAGAGCGCCGGATCATCCACGCCCATCAAATGAATGTCGCTGTCGATCAATCCCAGCAGCTTGTACGGCTCGCCCCTAACGAAGAAGCGAACAGGATAGCGCTTTGATCGGTCCTCAGTGTATATGCGTTTGAGGGTATCCATATCAAGTTTCTGTGTCATGTCGTAAATGAAGGGATTGAGATGGAAATTACCCTCTTCGTCGATGAAGCGAACGGTATGCGGCGGCGCTTTGGCGTACTTCACATGGCGCTTGTGATAATCATTGACTGAGTAAAACTCCGCAAAAACAGCCAGTGAATACAGGAAGATGATCACAAGTGCCGAGAGCATCGCCAGCCGGTGACGGCGAAACTTGCGCCAAATCAGCTGCCACTGCGACGCGAGGTAGTAACCCTCGTCGATTCCGTCAGTTTGCTGGTTAGCCTTTGTTCGTCGGCTGTCTAAGCGGCGCAGCATGTCAATCCTTGGCTAGCTAGCCGCGCGTTCCATGCGGATGCGCGGGTCGACCACAACCAGCAAGATATCGGACACTGTTGTGCCGATCACGGTTAAAATCGTGACGAACATCAGCAGGGTGGCGCTCAAGAATGTATCTTGTGTAATCAACGAGCGTACCAGCATCGGTCCCGCGGTCGGCAGCCCCAGCACCCAAGCGGTGATAGTGCCAGCCGAAATCAGCGATGGGAACAACCAGGCCAAGCCGCTGACAATCGGATTAAGCGCTACCCGCACCGGGTATTTGAACAGCAACTTCACTTCGCCGACGCCTTTGCTTCGCGCCGTGATCACGTACTGTTTGTTTAATTCATCGAGCAGCGTGCCGCGCATTACACGAATCAAACCGGCGGTGCCGGCCGTGCCATTAACGATGACCGGAATTGGCAGATGCAGCAGCAGATCGCCGACTTTCGCAATGTCCCAGGGCGCATCGAGATACTCAGGCGAAAACAGACCCGTCAAATTCAGCCCATAGTTTTTCCAGGCGACATAGAGCATGATCAGCGCCAACATGAAGTTGGGTATCGCCAGACCGATGAATCCGATGATAGAAACGACGTAGTCGCCTAAGGAGTATTGATGCGTAGCTGAGTAAATGCCAATTGGAATGGCGACGGCAAATGTGAAAATGGTGCTGAGTATCGCGATAGTAAATGTCAGCGCGAGGCGCTCGCCGATGATTTCTCTTATTGGCTTCTGCCAATCAAATGAAAAGCCAAACTCTCCCCGCAGCACTTGCCCGATCCACTTCACATAGCGCGCGAAAAGCGGCTGGTCCAAGCCATACTGCCGGCGCAGATTTAAGGCTTCTTCCTCGCTTAATTCTTCACCCGCCTGCTCCAGTCGGCTGATGTAGGTGGATAGATAATCGCCTGGGGGCAGCTGGATGATCACAAAGGTGACCACCGAGACCAGCCAAAATACGAAAAACATATAGATGATACGTTGAAAGACGTAGTGTTTCATCCGGTCATGCTTCCGCAGGCTTGTCGCATATTTGAATCTCGCTGTAGGATCCGGCAGATCTTATCGATAACAACAAGGATTGTCAACAATATACACTTTACAATCTTTTGTAAATCTCCCGCGCTTGCGTTATCATCAGTCTTGGGTGGGTTGGCCAAAGAGATTGTATCCTGCGGCGATCATACCCAAGCATTGCAAACTTAACCACAAAATCGGCGAAGACAGAATTTTGCGCATCGAAAACATTCAGACAAAGCGCTACCTTTTGCCGCTGACGCATCCCATGACCGATGCGTCGCATGGCGTTATGACGCATTTCGAAGTCATCATGGTTGAGTTGCAAACGGATGCCGGTCATACCGGCTACGGATACACCTATACCATTGGCTGTGGCGGCGCCGCGATCCGATCGTTGATCGACAAAGATCTCAAGTCGATTCTGCTGGGCGCCGATGCCAATCGCATTGAACAGATATGGGATCGCATGTGGCGGCATCTGCACTATGTTGGGCGCGGCGGCTTGGTTTCATTCGCCATGTCCGCCGTCGACATTGCGCTTTGGGATCTCAAGGGAAAGCGCGAGAATCTGCCGCTCTGGAAGCTGCTCGGCGGATACTCCGGCCAGGCGCGCGCTTATGCCGGCGGCATTGACTTGCAGCTGGATCCCGACGAGTTGGCGGAACAGACGCGCTGCAATCTGCGGAAGGGTTTTCGCGCTATCAAAATCAAAGTCGGGCGCGAGAAGCTCTCGGAAGATGTGACGCGCGTTCAAGCGGTCCGCGAATGCATCGGACCCGATATGCCCCTGATGGTCGACGCCAATATGCGCTATTCAGTTGAGCAAGCGATAAGCGCCGCCCGCAAATTCCGCGACTTTGACGTCTACTGGTTTGAAGAGCCGACCATTCCCGACGATTACAAGGGCATGGCGCGCATTGCGTCTGAAGGCGGCCTGCCAATTGCCGCCGGCGAGAACCTGCACACGATCTATGAGTTTCGTCACACGATAGAAGATGCCAAGATCGCGTTCCCGGAGCCGGACGTCTCGAATATCGGCGGGGTCACCAATTGGATGCGGGTTGCCAGGCTTGCCTATGCGCACAACTTGCCTGTCACTTCGCATGGCGTGCACGAGCTGCATCTGCATTTGCTGGCGGCGATACCCAATCCATCTTTCCTGGAAGTGCACAGCTTTGGTTTGGAACGCTTCATAAAGAATCCGCCTCAGCTTTGGGACGGGATCATGAAAGCGCCGGGCGCGCCCGGGCACGGAGTGGAATTCGATTGGAATCGTCTGCGTGAGCATGAGGCTGACTGAGGTGAAGCGGACGAGAGTCATTTGATGCGCGAATAAGACAACGACGCCACTTTATGCGTTTTGGCGACCGCAAGCTATGCGCTATAGTTTCAGGATGAAAGGAGGCGAACTGGAAATCAAGTAGAATCCAGTGAAACCAAAACCGTACCTAGTTCGAGAGAGGAACTTACCCATGAAACGAATACTGTTTACGCTTCTGCTGGCTGCAACCCTGCTTTTGCCTTCGGTTGGCAGCTTTGCCGATGAAATGCTCGTCTACCCATTCCAATACGCCGATTTGGACGCCTATACCGCCGCCACTGGCAATTCGATTGATATGTGGGGCGAAGCGCCGATGCTGGCTGACCGCGTTGCCGCCGGCGAATTGCCGCCAGTTGAAGAGCGCTTGCCCGCCCAACCGGTTGTCGTGCAGCCGCTTGAGGCGATTGGCGAATATGGCGGCGAATTGGCCGGACCCTCAACCAACCCGGTCTGCTGCGGCTGGGACGTGCTCGAGATGCGCTTGCAGAAGCTGCTCACCATCGACACCGACCTGACATCCATCATCCCCAACATCGCGCAGTCGATGGATATCTCGGAGGATCAGACCACCTTCACCATCAATTTGCGCGAGGGCCACAAATGGTCGGATGGCGAACCCTTCACTACGGAGGACTTCCGCTTCTATTTCGAAGACGTTTTGGGCAATTCCGATCTGACGCCTAATATCGGAGGTCCTTGGGGACAGGACGGCGCCTTGCCACAGATCGAAATCCTTAGCGAAACCAGCATCCGCTTGACCTACGCCGAGGCGCGTCCAACCCTGGCGATCGCCTTGGGCAGTGAAGTGGGCAATCGCGGCTTCCGTCCGGCGCATTACTTCATGCAATTCCATATCGATTACAATGAGAATGCCAACGCTCTCGCCGCAGAGAATGGCTTTGAAGACTGGGTCCAGATGTTCAACGCCAAGATGTCGCCCTACAACTTCACCTGGAATCTTGGCTCGGAGTCCGACCCCTACTCGCCGACGCTGAACACCTTCGTTTTCGTCAGCGAAGACGCCTTCGGCAACAAGCTATACGAGCGCAACCCCTACTTCTTCAAGGTCGATACCGCTGGCAATCAGCTGCCCTACACGGACACCCTCCGTCGGATTCTGGTTGAGGATCTTCAAGTGCAAGATCTCAAAGGCATCGCCGGCGAATACAGCCACTACGGCTGGGGCACGCTATTGAGCTTCCCGACCTATCGCGAAAACGAGGAGACGGGCGGTTATCGCACGGCGCTGGCCGAATATAGCCGCGGCAACGAATACTCGATCATGTTCAACTTCACGACCGAGAACCTGCCGCTGCGCGAGATCTACTGGGACAAGCGTTTCCGTCAAGCGATGTCAGTAGCTATTAATCGCGACGAGATCAACGAGTTGGTTTACTTTGGACTGGCCAACGCCCAGCAGACGGCGCCAGTTCCCTCTTCGCTCTTCTTTGAAGATTGGATGCCCGGGCACTATGCGCAATTCGATCCCGATCTGGCCAATCAACTGCTGGACGAGATGGGCCTTGATCAGCGTGATGCCGATGGCTTCCGTCTGCGGCCCGATGGCGAAACGCTGTTTATCAACTTCCAGGTCTCCGTACCCGAAGACGCCTGGCAGAAAATCGGCGAGCTCGTGACCAGCTACTGGAATGCGGTTGGCGTCAAGACCAGCTACAAACTCATCGAGATTGGCTTGTACCGTGAAGCGCGCAACGGGAATAAGGTAGACATGGCCGCCTGGGGCGCCGACATTCTGGACATCGGCGAGATATCCAACAGCCTGGCGAATCTGCGTCCGCATTGGGGCGCGCGCGCATCGGGCCATCTCTGGCGTCAATGGCTGCAATCCGATGGCGAAAATGGCGAAGAGCCGCCGCAAGAGATCAAAGACCTCTGGGCTGCTGGCGAGGCTTTCCTCGAAGCCACCTACGGCTCCGACGAATGGATCGCGCTTGGCAAAGAATTCTACAATATGTCGATGGAAGGGCTCTATCAGATCGGCACAATTCAGCGCCCACCGCAGCCGCTGCTCTTCAAGACGAACTTGAAGAACACGCCGCCCAATGACACCACCGGGCAATGGAGCTGGACCTATCGCCAATGGGTCTTGTTCCTGCCTGAACAGTGGTATTTCGAGGCTGGCGGCTAAAGCGCCGCGCCTGTGTTACAATCCGAGGGACTGGCAGATTCTGCCAGTCCCTTATGTTTTCGGCCGAATGAGGAAAAGAGCATGAAAAGGTTATCGCTAACTCTTGTACTTTTGATTCTGTTCATTTTGGGAAGCGCCGTCTTCGGGCAGTCCATCGGCGAAAAGACCTACCCGCAGCAATACGGCTCGCCCAGCGATTATGAAGCGGCGACCGGGGGTACTGTCGGCATGTACAACGAAGCGCCCATGCTGGCTGAGCGGGTCGCCGCTGGAGAATTGCCGCCGATTGAGGAGCGCTTGCCCGCGGCGCCGGTTGTCGTTGAGCCCCTGGACGCGATCGGCGCTTATGGCGGCGAGCTGGCGGGCCCGTCAACCAGCCCGACTTGCTGCGGCTGGGATGTGTCGGAAATGGTGATGCAGAAACTCTTCACCATCGACACCGACCTCCAGTCCATCATCCCCAATATCGCCAGTGGCTACGAGGTTTCCGACGATCAAACGCAGTTGACGATTCACTTGCGCGAAGGTCACAAGTGGTCGGATGGCCATCCTTTCACATCGGAAGATTTCCGCTTCTGGTTCGAAGACGTTCTTTGGAACGAGGAAGTCACCGGCGGCATTCCCGGCGAATGGCGCCCCGGCAACGAGAAGCCTTTGCTCGAGATCATTGATGAGACGACGCTCCGCTATACCTTCGCCCAGCCGCACCCATCCATGATTGTGCGCATGGCCAGTAATCCGCGCCACCGCGGTTTCCGCGCCGCGCACTATTTCAAGCAATTCCACCTCGACTACAACGAGGACGCCAATGATCTGGCGGCGGAGGCGGGCTTTGACGGCTGGACCCAGTTATTGAATGCGCGGCTGCGCCCCAATACCAACACAGGCACGACAGCGACGGACACGGTCGTCGGCATTCCGACATTGAACACCTTCGTCTATATCGGCGAGGACTCCTTCGGCAACAAGCATTTCGAGCGCAATCCCTATTTCTTCAAGGTGGATATCGCTGGCAATCAGCTTCCTTACACCGACGCGTTGCGGCGCGTCCTCGTCGAAGATTTGCAGGTGCAGGATCTGCGCGCCATCGCTGGCGAGTACAGTCATTTCGGCTGGGGCAAGCTGCTCAGCGTGCCGACTTATCGCGATAACGAAGAAGTGGGCGGTTATCGCACCGCGCTGGTGACCTACAATCGCGGCAACGAATACAGCATGATGTTCAACTTGACCCATCCCGACCCGGCAATGCGCGAGATCTTCAACGATGTCCGCTTCCGCCAGGCGATGTCAGTGGCGATCGATCGAAGCGAAATCAACGAATTGATTTACTTCGGCTTGGCGACTCCGTCGCAATCGGCGCCCACGCCTGACTCCAGCTTCTATGAAGCCTGGATGACCGATTACTTCGCCGAATATGATCCGGAACGGGCGAACGCGCTGCTCGACGAGATGGGTCTCGATCAACGTGATGGCGATGGCAACCGGCTTCGTTCCGATGGCGAGACTCTCTTCATCAACATGCAAGTTGCCGTGCCGGAAGAGGCTTGGGGTCAGATCGCCGAGCTCGTCGTCTCGTATTGGAACGCCGTCGGCGTCAAGACGCAGCTTAAGCTGATCGAGCGCAGTTACTACAATGAGCTGCGCGGGACTGGCGCGCATGATATCGCTGGCTGGGGCCTGGACATCGTCGACATCGGCGAATTCTCCGGCGCGATTAACAATATCAGACCGCATTGGGGCGCGCGCGCTGGTTCGAAGGAGTGGACCGACTGGCTCAATAGCGGTGGCGAACGGGGCAGCGAACCGCCCGCCGATATCAAGGAATTGTGGGATCTGAGCCAGCTGTGGCTGCAGCAGCCCTACGGCTCGGAAACCTATCTGGAGATCGGCAAGCAATTCCACGACATGACCTTCCGCGGCCTCTATCAGATTGGTACCGTGCAGCGCCCGCCGCAGCCATTGCTCTTCAAGGAGACCTTGAAGAACACGCCGCCGAACGATACCGATGGCTTGTGGAGCTTTAGCTATCGCCAATGGGTCATGTTCATGCCCGAACAATGGTACTTCGCGGAAGACATGTAGTTTGCCGAAGGACCGAAATCAGTGATTGTGGCGTGGCTTGTGTCACGCCACGATTTTTTGCGCGAGGAAATTGACAATGCCTCGAAGCGCCGCGATGCAACGCTTCCAATTGCGGGACCGGGAGAATCCCTGGTTCGCCAAGTTTCGCTACACGACAATTCAAGGCCTGGGCTACGAAAAGGGGATCGTCCGGCGCGACCCAAGCTGCATCGTTCAAGTGGATGGCCTCTACTACGTTTGGTACACCCGCGGCGCGCATTCCTGCCCGGCAGTCGGCCACGAACAGGCGACCGATACGATCCCGGCAATGCCCTGGGATCTGACGGATGTCTGGTACGCCACATCCACCGACGGACATAGCTGGCGCGAACAGGGACCGGCTGTCGAACGCGGTCCAGCTGGCAGCTACGACGAGCGCAGCATCTTCACGCCCGATGTCTTGGCGCATGAGGGCCGCTACTACCTCGTTTACCAAGTGACAAAAGCGCCGACCTGGCGCAGCACGCCGGAGTCAATCGCGCTTGCTTATGCCGATTCGCCGCGCGGTCCCTGGACGAAATCGCCGGCGCCGGTCGTCGAGCCGGATCCATCGGGCGCAGTCGATGTCCGCGCCCATCCGCTGGAAGCGACTGTGCAGGGTACATTCGACAGCCTGCGCGCGCACGATCCAGCGCTGCTTTTCCGCGACGGACGCTACTGGCTCTATTACAAGGGCGAAGGCATTGGGCACAGTAACATGGAAAGCAAATGGGGCGTCGCCATCGCTGACGATCCCGCAGGTCCATACGAAAAGTCGCCGTTCAACCCCATAACCAACAGTGGGCATGAGGTGATGGTCTGGAATTACGCTGGCGGTGTTGGCGCGCTATTGACACGCTGCGGTCCGGAGAAAAACACGATTCAGTTCGCCGCCGACGGCATAAACTTCGAGGTGAAGGCATCCATCATAGATCCGCCCCAGGCGGCCGGCGCCTTGCGCGTCCCGGAGGGCGAGAACACTGAACCGCTGTCCGGCTTGAGTTGGGGCTTAAGCCACGTCACCCAATGGAGCCCGCATGCCATTCAGCAGGGTAGGGATGATCTTGGCATTGCCTCAATCGACGCTCCCTGGGATTTCCTCATACGCTGGGAGCGCCACGATCAGTCGCTCGGATGGGTATAAAGCCCCAACGGCGCCGGAGCGCAGATATGACGCGGTCCCCCAATGTCATCTTCGTGATCACCGACGATCAGGGATATGGCGATATCGGCTATCATGGCAATCCCGTCCTGAAGACCCCCAATCTCGACCGGATGGCGCGTGAGAGCGTACAGCTGGACAACCACCATCACGATCCCTTGTGTTCGCCCTCCCGCGCGGCGCTACTCACCGGTCAATATGCCTGTCGCAATGGCGTTTGGCATGTGATCCACGGGCGTCATCTCTTGCATCCGGCTGCTACAACAATGGCGGAGTTTTTCGCTGAGAGCGGCTACCGCACGGGCATGTTCGGCAAATGGCATCTGGGCGACAATTATCCCTTCGCTCCCCAGTATCGCGGCTTTGACGAAACGCTTTGTCATCGCGGCGGCGGCGTCGGCGAATTGCCCGATTTTTGGGGCAACGATTATTTTGACGATGTCTACTTCCGAAATGGCGAACCGCATCAATGCGAGGGCTATTGCACTGATGTGTTCTTTGACGCCGCGCTTAGATTCATTGAAGCGCAGCCGGCGGCGCCCTTCTTTGTTTATCTGGCGCCGAATGCGATGCATGCGCCGCATATCGTGCCAGATGAGTACTCCGCGCCTTACCTGGATCAGGGTATCCCGGCGGATCGCGCCAAGTTTTATGGCATGATCGCCAACTTCGACGAGAACATGGGCGCTCTATTTGCGCGACTGCGGGCGCTCGGCCTCGACGAAGACAGCCTTGTCATCTTCACCGCTGACCATGGAACCGCGGCCGGATTCGATCCAGCGACCGGCGAAGGCTTCAACGCGGGACTGCGCGGCAAAAAGGGCTCGGTCTACGATGGCGGGCATCAGGTAAACTTCTTCATGCGCTGGAATACGCGTCTTCCGGCCGAGCGCAAAGTAAACCAGTTGACAGCGCATATTGACATTCTGCCAACGCTGATTGACATTTGCGAGTTGAGCCGCGATGGTGGCCAGGAATTCGACGGCGTCAGTCTTGCGAGTCTGCTGTTGGGCGGAGCGGATGACTTGCCTGAGCGTTCAATCGTTGTGCAGCTTCAGCCAGACCAGCCGCGGAAGTGGCATCAGACAGCTGTGCTGAACGGCCGCTGGCGTTTGGTGAATGGCGCGGAACTTTACGATGTCGAGCGTGATCGCGCGCAAGCGCATGATGTCGCTGCCGAGCATCCGCAAGTGCTGTCGGCTCTGCGCCGCGACTACGATGATTTCTGGAACGAAATGCAAGAAAGCTTCGCGCAAATCGTTTCGATACCCGTCGGCGTAGAGCGCGAGAACCCCGTGCTGCTATCCGCCCGCGATTGGCATCCGACGGCCGGTCGCGTTCCATGGAAGCAGAGTTGGATTGACGATCCGGATTTTGACGCCAACGGCTTCTGGACGATCGATGTGGCGCGCGCCGGTCGCTATCGAGTCGAATTGCGGACGCATCCGCGCGAGGCGGACCAGCCGATGAAGATTAAGCGAGCGCAGCTCATCATTGGCGACAAGAGTTGGACAGTTGGCCTTGCCGCCCAGGACTGCAGCGTCAGCTTTGAACTTGCGCTGGCCGCGGGACCTACATCATTGAGCGCCGTTTTGAGCGAAGCAAATGAGCAGCGGGAACGCGGCGCATACTATGTCTATGTGCAGCGTATAGACTAGCTTGTGGAGAAACGCAAATGTCTTTGAAGCGATCGGATGTAGTAATCACCCGACCTTGCGGCATGGATGTGTATCGGCGTTATCGCGCGACCGCTCTGGGTTGGGGCTTCTTGCCCGAGCCGGACCGCCGCGGTCTGCCGCCTGATGAAGAGATGATGCGCGATGTGGACGAGGCGCATCGCTGCGGCGTCAAGTTTCAAGGACGCGTCGAGCTGGATGCCGACTGGATGGGCGTGATCGATTTTGATTCCAACTTCATGGAATCGACCGTGCGCGACCTCAATGATAAGCCCGCGATTACCTGGTGGGCGCACCGTTACAAAGGGCATCCGCCTTATTTTTTCTGCACTAACTCGCCCGCTTATCGTCACTACTTGATGTACCAGCTTCGGCGCGTGATGCAGGCGGGAACCGACTGGCTCATGATTGATTCGGCGATTCCAACGATCGCCTCGCTCAACGCTCGCTATGGCGGCTGCTTCTGCCAGCACTGCATGACCGGCTTTCGTGATTGCCTGCGAGCAAACCTGAGCGATGCCGAACTCGCGTCCTGGGAGATCGCCGATCTGGAGTCCTTCAATTACCGCGAATACCTCCTGGCGCGTGGCTTCACAGACGAGCGCTATCGGGCGGAGATACTGGCTTTCCCGCCCATCATTCCTTTGGCCGGCGAGTATTTCGACTTCCAATGGAAGGAAGTCAATTCGCTATTCCGCGCCTTCAAGCGATACGCTCAGGAATTCGGCGACGATGTGCCCATGAGTTCAAATTCGCCTTTCTACTGGGCGGAGTTCATGTACGCCGTCGATGCGCACGACTTCTACACCAATGAGATGCAATACCTGCCGCCCGAAGACGAAATCCTGCCCACCGATCCGGTTTATACCTTTAAGCTGGCGGACGCCTTGGATCGGCTGCTGGCGATTACCGGTGTGCCACGCGCGTTTGAGCCTTGCCGGCTCAATGATCGGCCTCGGCATATTCGTCTCTGGATCGCGCAGGCTTACGCCCATGGCCATGTCTTCATGGCGCCGGACAAGATGTGGACCTTGCGTTTCGCTGGCGAGCCCGACCGCTGGTATCATAGCAAGCCCGGCGATTATGAACCCGTTTATCATTTCATACGAGCCTATCCGGAGCTATTTGATGGATACGAGTCCTTCGCCGCCATCGCCCTAATCTTCAGCAATCAATCGGTGCGGCAATATCTCGGCGATCGTTTGAGCGGCGGTCATCTCGGCGGACAAAATCGCAGCGCGCCACGCACCGACTTGGCTAACGCATGCTTCGCGCTGAGCCGGGCGAACTTGCCATTTCGCATCCTCGTCGCCGGCGATGACTGGCTGGAAGACCGCTTGCTGGAGGCCGACCTTTCGCCTTATCGCGCGGTTCTGCGCTTTGAGCCGTCCTTTCTTAGCGTCGAGCAAGAAGCCAAGCTCCAGACCGCGGGCGAGCGCCTTATCACCTGGACGGGCGACGACAACTTGCTGGACAGGCTAAGTCGAGATGTTTACGTCGTCGGCGCTGAATATATCAGCGTACAACTGCGGCATAAACCTGGAAGCGCCGACGCGCCGCTTATCATTCATCTGCTAAACAGCAATTACGAGCTGGAGACGGACCAGTTTAGACCAGTACGCGATGTCCAGGTGGAGATTGCCAAGGAGGCGCTGGCCCGCTCATATTCGCGCGCGACCGTGTATGCGCCCGGGACGGCGCCGTGCCGGATCGATTGCCGCGTGAATGACGAGCGCACGGTCGTGACGGTACCGGAATTGGACATGTGGGCGATCATCAAGCTGGAGTAAAGCTTATGAAAGGTCGCCCGCTCGCCAGGCTTGTCGAATATCTTCCAATTGGCTCAAATGCTGCTCGCGCGCGAACTCGTCTTCGTAGAAGCTGCAATTCTCAAAGAAGCGAATCAACTCCTCAAGGCGAATCATGATCGCCTCCTCGCTGGCTTTTGCCGGCGCCGCGCCCAGCAGATGCTTCCACACTGGAGCGGCGCGCCATTCAGGCGGCGGTTCGCCTGTATCCAGGATGTATTCGCTGGCTTTGAAATAGCGTGTTATCGCGGATTCTGAAGCGCGGCTGGTCGTCCATACGATTACCCAGGCGACCAATCCAGCGCCGACTGCCGATGCGATGATGAAGAAAGCAAGCAGATCCATCAGCGCTCTTGATCGACCCCGCGCAATTCCAACTCCTCAGCGAAGTGACAGGCGGTGTAATGACCAGCCTCGACTTCGATCCATTCGGGCGCGTCGGTCTTGCAGACTTCCTGGGCGTAACGGCAGCGCGGATGGAAATAGCAGCCGGAAGGCGGCGCCGCCGGATTGGCGACTTCGCCCGGCAAGATGATGCGATCCATTTTGATTTCAGGATCGGTGGTCGGTACAGCCGAAAGCAGCGCCTCCGTATAAGGATGTTTTGGCGCTGTAAACAAGGACTCGGTGTCAGCCATTTCGACCAATTGACCGACGTACATCACGCCGACGCGGTCGGAGATATGCTCAACCACCGATAGGTCATGCGCGATGAACAGGAAGGTCAGGTTGAACTCTTCCTGCAAATCTTCCAGCAAGTTCAGAATCTGCGCTTGAATCGAAACATCCAGCGCCGATACCGCCTCATCGCAGACGATCAGAAGCGGGCTGGGCGCGAGCGACCGGGCGATGCCGATGCGTTGCCGCTGCCCGCCAGAAAAGGCGTGCGGATAACGGTTAAGGTGCTGGATATCCAGGCCGACCTTGTCCATCAACTCGCGCACGCGGTCTTGAATCTCGCGCGTGTCGGAAAGGAGCTTATTGTTGCGGATCGGTTCGGCGATGATATCGAGAATCGACATTCGCGGATCCAGCGAAGAATAAGGATCCTGGAAAATCATGTGAAAGTGCTTGCGCGCCTTGCGCAATCCCTTTTTGTCCAGCGCCGCGATGTCGACTTCGTCGCCCTCAGGCAGGCGGAAGAGAATCTGGCCATCGGTCGGCTCGATCCCGCGTACTATGCAGCGCCCCAAGGTAGTTTTTCCGCTGCCGGATTCGCCTACCAGTCCGAAGGTCTCGCCTTCGCGAATCGTGAAGCTGACGCCGTCAACCGCCTTCACTTGGCCCTGCACCGTGCGGAAAAAGCCCTTTTCGATCGGAAAATGCTTCTTGAGTTCTCGCACGTCGAGCAGCACATCGCCGATCTGTTTCTTGGCGCCGCCATCCGGCTTAGGCATAAACCGGCTCGCTTTCTTCGCTGTGCAAGTAGCAGCGCACAAAATGATCGTTTCCCATATCCACCAATGAGGGAACGGCGGCGTCGCATTTGCCGCTGATGAACTCATCGCAGCGCGAGGCGAAACCACATTGCGGCGGCGGATTCATCGGCACGGGCACGTTGCCGCGGATGGCGTCCAGGCGACCGCGCCCCCGGCCGCCCAAACGTGGAATTGACTTGAGCAGCCGCTGTGTATAGGGATGCAGCGGATTCTTGAATAGTTCGACTGTCGAGGCGCGCTCCACGACCCGTCCGAGGTACATGACATTGACTTCGTCGGCAATCTCGGCGATGACGCCCAAGTCATGCGTGATATACATAATCGCCATGCCGAATTGCGCCTGCAATTCTTTCATCAATTCGAGGATTTGCGCCTGCACCGTGACATCAAGCGCTGTGGTCGGTTCATCTGCGATTAGCAGCGAAGGGCTGCAAGACAGCGCCATCGCAATCATCGCCCGCTGCCGCATGCCGCCCGATAGCTGATGCGGGTATTCGTCGAAGCGCTGCGCCGGATTCGAGATGCCGACGCGATTGATCATATCCAGCGCCATCTCCTTGGCTTTCTTCTTGTCGCTCTCAATATGCAGCCGAATCGCCTCCACGATCTGCGCGCCTATCGTATGGACCGGCGAAAGACTGGTCATCGGCTCCTGAAACACCATTGAGACTTCGGCGCCGCGAATGGCGCGAATCGCGCGACTGCGCGGATCCAGTTTTCCCACATCGACCGTGCTGCCGTCGTTGCGCCGCAGGATTATCTCGCCGGTCTCAATTGCGCCTGGTGGAGGAACGATCTGCAAGATGGATTGCGCGGTGACGCTCTTGCCAGACCCAGATTCGCCGATGATGCCTACAGTCTGGTGGGGGGCGATCGTAAAGTCGACCCCGTCCACAGCCTTGAGTGTACCCTCGGTCAAGTGAAAGTAAGTTCTTAAATCGCGTACTTCCAAAACATTTTCTGAATTCTGAGACATGGGGCGCAGTCGGGTCCGGGCGGCAGTCACGATATGGTAGACAATTGAGCATTGGCTGTCAAGTTATCCAGGATCGATGAAAACTGGAATCGACCAGACTACGGCAATGGCGAATCGCAGCGCGGCTTGACCGCAACTCAAAAGCAAAAGGCGCCTGCACAAGCGCCCATCATCCAGAAACAAGTTGTGTGGGCGCTATAAGACTCGAACTTATAACCTTCCGGGTGTAAACCGGATGCTCTGC
>JAPOYT010000125.1 GCA_026706445.1 Chloroflexota bacterium | reverse complement strand
GACATCGCTGGCGCGCATGCTCTTGATGAAGGCGCTGATGGTGTTGTAATGCTCTTCGCCGGTCTTGTCGTAGCGCAGGTGCTTCGATTGCAAGGTCTCGCGCAAATGGGCGACCGTGATCTCTGCGGCGCGGTAGAGCCGAGCGGCGTTCTCCAGCAGATTTAGGGCGGCGCGCGCATCGCCGTTGGCGTAATTGGCGAGAAAGGCGACGGCGTCTTCGTCGATATCAATCGCCAGCGCCGCAATTCCGCGAGCGATGATCTGCTCAATCTCGGCTGTCGTCAGCGGATTGAGCGTGAAGACTTGCATGCGCGATAGCAGGGCCGAGATCACTTCAAAGCTGGGATTCTCGGTGGTGGCGCCGATCAGCGTGATCGTGCCGTCCTCGACATAAGGCAGCAGGAAGTCTTGCTGCGCTTTGTTGAAGCGGTGGATTTCATCCAGGAAGAGGATCACGCCATCAGCAGGCGCCTCGGCTTGGGGCGCGGCGAACAGGCTCGGCTGGCTGCTTTTGGCGGCGGTCCTCCCATTGACCGTTTCGACGATCTGCCGCAACTCCGCCTTGCCGGCCGACACCGCCGAGAGATTGTAAAAGGGCTTCTCGCTGACTTCGGCAATCATGCGTGCGAGGGTGGTCTTGCCGACGCCGGGCGGTCCCCAAAAGATCATGCTGGGCACGGTCTTTTGCTGGAGGGCGCGGCTCAGCGGCTTGCCAGCGCCGACCAGATGCGACTGCCCGATGAACCCGCTCAGGTCACGCGGGCGGATGCGCTCGGCTAGCGGTTGAGGAGACTGCTGCATGAATCGGTAATTTGCCTCGGCTGTCTGCGGATGTGGATATTATAGCAGGAGAGTTTGCTTGCCAGCATCGCCGCCCGGAAGCATAGCATAACTGGAAATGTATGAAGCCATCGTATAAAGTAGTTTGCACTATGAGTTGAAGGCGTTGTGGAAAGGTTCATACTCTATGCTGATGAAAGAACAGAAACTCAAAGTTTCGGACGAAACCCTTGGTTCCCTGATCAATGATATTCACAAGGGAGACATACGTATTCCTCGCTTTCAACGGGAATATGTATGGAAGATGAAAGATACTTTGAAACTGTTTGACAGTATGTACGAGGAATATCCGATAGGGACGATATTCTTGTGGGATATGCCATCACAATACAATCACATGCTGCGTGAAATCGCCGATCTGTCGCAGCCACCCATTGAGAAACACAAACAATACAAAGTCATATTGGATGGACAGCAGCGACTGACTTCTCTATATGCGGTAGTCAACACATTGAAGATAGGCAGTACTGATTTTGGCAGAGTCGTCGTCGATTTGGACACGGAAACAGAAACCTACTTCAAGGATCGGCAGCCTGACGATTTGCGATTCGTGTCTGTGAAGAATCTGTTGTCGCAGATGCCGTTTTCAATAATCAAAAATCTAAATGAAGAGCAACAGTTCAAGTTCGAGTCAATTCGAGACGTCCTACTGAAATACCCCATTCCGGTCGTCACAGTAAACGCAGACAATATCCGAGATGCAGTAAAAATATTTGAGCGCATCAATCAGCGAGGCAAGAGATTAACGCGATATGACCTCATTTGCGCCAGCGTATGGTCGGATGATTTTAACCTTCGAGAACGTGTAAGTCATGACATTGTTTCGAAGTTTAGTTCGGTGTTTGGTAAAATTCCCGAAGCTAGAATACCGCAGGCGCTTGCGCTGATTACAAGAGACAGTGCCGAAGAGCGTCATCAATTCGCCCTAGAAGTTGAGCAAGTCATAAGCGTTTGGGATAAGACCGTCAAGGGATTCCAACTAGCTATCGACCTTGTCCGCGAAAACCTTGGAGTTGCCAGAAGCGATTTTCTCCCTTATGACGCTTTCCTACCTGTCTTAACAAAGTACTTTTCCGAGATAGGCCTGCAAGGTATCAGTTCGCATGAGCAGCGGCGACAACTTGAATATTGGTATTGGAGAAGCACATTCTCCCAGAGATATAGCAGCGCGACCGACACGCGAATGACAGAAGACGCGCAATGGTTGAGACAGTTAATCATAGAGAACACACCGTTTCGGCAACTTCAGGTTGACAATCTCGACCTACCGGACACCTACATGTCAAGAACATCCGCCATTGCGCGCGGCATTCTATGTATCCTTAACTTACAGCAGCCGCGTCATTTCACTAGCAAAGCCAAAGTTAATCTGAACACCGATCATTTCTCGAAATTCACAAGTGCCGAACGGCATCACATCTTTCCTGCGGCATTCCTTTCCAAAGGGGGATATAAATGGTATCAGACACGTAGCTTAGCAAATTTCTGTTTCATCCCTGCGGATCTGAATAAGAAAATATCCAACCGCGCGCCGAGCGACTATATGACTGAAATTCGCGATGGCTATGAAAGCCAAGATGAATTCAAGCGTGTCATGAGCACACACCTGATCCCTGTCGGTGAGGACTCGGGAATCTGGACCGACGACTACGAATTGTTCCTGCAACAGCGCGCCCGGCTGCTTCTATACGAGATTAAACGCAGGTGTGGGATCGGCTCGCGCATCAATACGGAAGACCAAGATTCGGTCGTCAATCGGCTGGAAGTCGCGCTGCGCAACAAGATTCATGAGACGTTGCACGTTCAGACCTCTGAATATTGGTCGCAGCATATTCCCACTCATACTCATGACAATCTCCACCGCAAGATTGAGCAGGAGGCGCGCAAAGCACCTGGAAACAGCGCGAATCGATTAGACTCGCCGCGAATTAAACTGGATTATTGTGATGTCACCGACTACGCGGACATCATTCTTAGCAAGTCAAACTGGGACTTGTTCCAAGGTGACTTCGGCTCAAAAGGCGAGTGCAATCGCAATTTTGGAGACTTACGCGAATACCGAAACGCGCTGAAGCACAACCGTGACATGAGCAATATAGTATCACTTCGTGGTGAAGCTGCGATTGAATGGTTAAGCCACCCGCTAAATGTTGACTTGAGCGAATACGGGATCAAATCCCCCGAATAATCTTCACAATCTGATGCAAGTGATCCAGATCATGAAAAGCGCTCAGAATCAGTTGGTCATTCAGCGTGAACCCGCCGCCGTCGGCGTCTCGACCAGGGCGCTCCCAAAGCTCCTCATCATCGTCCGGCAAGGAGGCCAGAAACTCATGATAAGCCGCGCTGACACCCAGCCACCGTTGCAGCAGAGCTGAGGCGTCTTGCTCGGCGTAGCCAGCATCCTTGACCCGTTCATCCACGCTCATGCCCGAACCGGCCGGCGGTTCCTCGCCCGCGGCCAGAGCCTGCGCCCGCGCCAGGAAGTAGCTGTCGGTATCGGCGAGGTGCCCCAGGACTTCCGAGATGGTCCAGCCATCGCCGCCATCGCGCCGGTCGAAAATCGCGGGATCGCTAATGGTTGTGACGATATGCTCGATATTGAGCATATTCTTTTCCATCGCCGCGATTTGCCAGCGCCGATATCTGGGCAGTGGTGACATAATTCGCTCCTCATTTTGCTAATGGCGCGGATTATAGCATAGCGTCGGCGGGCGGGTAGGCTGGCTAACCGCTGCGCGCTTCTTCAAGGATGGCCAAGGCTTTGCGGGCGATGGCAACCGTGGGGTTGGCGCTGGTGCCCGGCGCCCGCTCCATCAGCACTTCGAGGAAAAACTCGTCAATGGAAAAAAGCGCCACCGAGCCATATAAGCCCCGCCCGAGCACATGTGGCTGCGGAAAATCTTCAATCGAGTTTTCTTCCTCGATGCCCTCGCGGATGTCTTTCATCCGCAGATAATGCGCCATCGCGTCGTCGGCCGAGTCGAATTGCGCATAGGTCATCTGGAAGTTGTTCGCCATCTGATCGATATAAGCGACGCGAAAACCGCGTCCATTCTGGATGTTCCGCGGTGTGCCCACGCCCTCGTCAAAACGGGAGAAGTCGCGCCGCCACTGCGTCGTCGTGACGATTTCTTTGGGCATGCTGTCCAAAATAACCTGCAAGACATCTGGCCCGCCATCGTCCGTCGCCGAGCTGTCGGCGACCGCTTCAAAGGCTGCGCGGTTATTCTCGAAGAACTTGATCGTCTCGGTTGAGAGCGGCTGCATCGGGCTGGTCGAAGTGGTGAAGATCTCGACAAAAACCTCGATGAAGTAATTTTCGATCTGAAAGAGCCCAAATGAGCCGTACAAACCGCCGCCGATAAAGTTGGGTTTCGGGAATGAATCGTTTTCTTTGAGGTTTACCAGCGACGAACGGAGTTCCTGCTTGCGGTGGAATTCCGCGAGAGCCGCTTCCGCGTCCGGGAAGACAGCGAAATTCAGGCTCATCTTGCTGCCCTGCTGGGTGTAATAATATATCTCTCGGCCGACGGCGGGCCGGCGGATGCCGCGGATATTCTTCACACCCTCGTTGCCGACTTCAAAGTTGCGCCTCCATTCTTCTTCGCCCGCAGGCAGTGGATCCGGCAGCAGCTCAATCAGGCTTTCGATAATGCTCAGATTGACCTCGTAAGGATCGACAAAGTCAGCCGGCGGGGGCGTTGGCGATGGCGTCGCCGACGGTTCCGGCGTTGGCGTCGGCGATGGTGTGATGTCGAGCGTGTCGTCGGGCCGGCAAGCGGACAGCGCCAACAAGGCGACCAGCGCCAAAACCAGCAGGCGACTCTGCGCAAACGGAGTCCGGTTCATGCTACATCTCCATTTTCTTCGTCGTAGAGACGCAAGCGCTCGGGGATTTGCCCGGTCACGATCATATCGGCGACTTCGTTTTCACTCACTTCGCTCTTGTAAAAGTCGCCCAATTTGTGCCCGCGCTCAATAATCGTGAAGCGGTCGGCCACTTCGTAAACGTGGCGGATATTATGGGTGATGAATATAACGCTCATGCCTTTTTCTTTGGCGGCAATTGTGTAATCAAGCACCTTCTGCGTCTCGCCCACCGACAGCGCCGAGGTCGGCTCGTCGAGAATCAGCAGCTTCTTGCCAAAATAGACGGCGCGGCCGATCGCCACTGACTGCCGCTCGCCGCCGGACATATTGCCGACGGTCTCTTCCGAATCACGGATGTGAATGCCGACATCAGCCAAGGCGCTGATAGACTCGCTCGCCATCATCTTCTTGTCGAGGAATTTGAAGGGTCCGACTTCGTAGGTCGGCTCTTGCCCCAGCCAGAAGTTGCGGGCGATGCTCATCAGCGGGACGAGCGCCAGATCCTGATGCACCGTCTCGATGCCCAACTCGCGGGCGTCATGCGGCGAATAGATTCTTACCGCTTCACCGTCAAAGTAGATCTGGCCCCGCGTCAGCGAGTGGTAGCCGGTCAAAACCTTGATCAGGGTCGATTTTCCCGCGCCGTTATCGCCCAGCAAGCCGACAATCTCGCCGCGGTCAACGTGGAAATCAATGCCGCGCAAGACCTGTACGCTGCCGAAATACTTGTGGATATCGATCATATCCACCAGAGCGTCATCATTTTTTTGAACGTATTCCATAATTGTGGCTCCCTAATTTCGCTGCGCGCCGCGGACCAGGGTGTTGAGGATGACGGCAACAATAATAATGACGCCAATCGTCCCGGCAAAAACGCGCGATTCGATGCCGACCAGCACCAGACCGGTTTGCAGCATACCGAATATCATAGCGCCGAGCAGCGAGCCGACCACGCTGCCGTAACCGCCGGAGAGCAGCGCCCCGCCGATCACCGTCATCGCGATCACTTCCAGTTCCAAGCCGGTGCCCTTGCGCGGGTCAACGCCAGGGTTGCGCGATACCTCGTATATAGCGGCGATGCCAGTCAGCAGCGCGACAATAACGAAGTTCTGCATCTTGACCCGATCGACATTGACGCCTTGCGCGCGCGCCGCGCCTTCGTTGCCGCCGGTGGCGAAGATGCTGTTGCCGAAGGAAGTGCTGGTCAGAATGACGTGGAAGATCACCACAAAGATGAACCACCAGACGATCGCCAGCCGCACATTGGCGCTGCGCGGGATTTGCATGTGGAAGAAGTCGCCTTCGGCGCCGATAGACAGCACGCGGCCATTGAACAGGTCGAAGTAACCGACTTCAACGATTTGCCCGCCGCTGGCGCTGCCATGATAGGCGAGGACGGCCGCCAGCCAGACGACAATCGCCAGCAAGATCAACAGCGTCACGGCAAAAGCCACGCCACGCGCGAGCGCGCTGCTGGTTCCGAAGTCGCCGCTGTTTTCACGGACGGACCAAGCCTGCATCGCCCCCCGGTATAAGACGGGCAAAACGCGATAGGCGGTGAAGGCGACAATTGCCAAGCCGATCACAGCGAGGACCAGGAAAACGATATTGCTGATGCCGATGACGGGCAGGGCTTCGTGATGGTCGCTGTAGCGCAGGATGCGTCCGCCAGCGATAGCGACCAGCGTAATCGCGCGAAAGGCGAGCATGGTCCCCAAAGTGACGATAAAGGATGGTATTCGCGTGGAAATAAGCAAGATGCCGTTGATCGCGCCAAGGATGAAGGCGACGAATATAGCCAACATAGCGGCCGGGATCGGCTCCATCACACCGAAGACCGGCGCGCCGATCGTCAAGAATTGCATAAATGACAGGGCGGTCACACCCAGGATTGAGCCAACCGACAGGTCGAATTCGCCAGAGATCATCAGGTAGGTGACGCCGATGGCGATGACGCCTTTGGTCGCCACGTTGCTGAGGAATGACGCGACCGAGCTCGGTTCGAGGAAGAGGTCGGTCGCCATCGTGAAACCCATAAAGATGGCGATGAAGCCGATAATCGCCCCGGCGCTCGGCGATTTAGCCAATTCCGCTCGAATGAATTTGCCCGGGGTCAGCGCCAGCGCGCGGCGCAACTCATCGGATTGCTCTTCCACCTGGCGCGCCTGCAAATACCCGAATAAACCAGGCAGCAAGAAAAGCAGGCCGGCGGCGATTCGATGTGTCTCCACATCGCGAATGGTGGTGTAACCGGGGTATAGCGGGACGACAAATGTTCCGGCGATAATGATGCCAATGACGCCGACGAAAAACACCAGCAGTATCGCCCGAACGAACTTCGCTGGCGGCGCAACGATCCAGCGAACGCCATCGGTTTCGCGCAGCTGTTCCAATGGCGGGATCAAAAACACCAGCAGCGACAGCAAAGCCACCAGACCGGCGACCAGCAGACTGATGCTGATCAAGGATTCGCCGATCGCCAGCGCAATCGGCGCCAGCCCGCCGATATCGTCGTTGATCAAGGCGCGCAGGTCTTTCTCTTGCCCCAGCAGCAGCGCGAACTTCAGCCCGACTGGAATCACGACGCTGAGCAAAATGGCGCCGCCGATGATGACGGTGACGAAATACATCCATTGCGACCAGCGCAGGCTGGCTTGCTCGCGGTTTATCAATCCGTAGGCGGTCCGCGCGCAGCCGAGCGCGTAAATCAAGCCACCGATAGCGACGATGTATTCATAGGGGTTCAGGTCGCTGCGAAGGACATTCGCGCGCTCGCCCAAAGGTATCCAGCCGAAGAAGACCCCATAGGCGATGCAGAAGCCGACGATCGCAAAGCCAAATATCAGCGCCGCCACGAGCGCGCCAATAGTCGACGCTTCGCGCTTGCCTTCCAAGTATGCTTGCATCATAAGCAGTTTCTCGAAAAGAACTAAAAGAACCTTAGGGAGCCCGCTCGCAGCCCGCCGCCCCGCAAATCAAGCGCGCAAAAATTGCGGGAAGGAGCGGAAAGAAAATGGGCGGGGAACTAACTCCCCACCCATTTGGTTATCAGTTATCGCCTTAACGATAACCCTGTGCCGTCAGTTCAATGATGGCGTCAACGTTGCCGCCGTCAATGATGCCCGGTCCCGTCAAAATGTCGCCGCCCGGCGCCATCTTGAATTGGCTGTTCAGGTAGAGCCACATGATGGTTTCGAAACCTTGCAGATAGGGCTGCTGATCGATCGCCTGGATCAAGTATCCATTTTGGATCATCTCGTAGATCTCGGCGCTGGTATCGTGCGTGGTGGCGAAAATCTCGCCAGCCATGACGCCAGCTTCCTGGATGTAGAGATTCAGCGCGCTTGCCGGGTTCGGACCAAGGCTGAATACAGCGTTGGTATCGGGGTTGGCGGCGAAGTAATCGGCAAAGACGCCGGCGGACGCAGTCACATCATTGCTGATGGTCAAGCCGTCCAGCGGAATGCCAGCTTCTTCAAATACCGAGCGAACGCCAGCGCAGCGGGCTTCCAGACCACTGTGCCCAACTTCCTGGATCGGGCAGACCGCCCGGGCGATCTCGACGCCGGCCATGTCGGCTGCGTCAAGCACGGCGTTGGCGTTGGAGCGCCCGCCGAGGAATTCGTTGGCGCCGATGTAGAAGAGGGTCGGCAGCGCGTCCGGCGTGCCAGCGTTGGGATCGGCCGTATTGAAGACGATCACCGGTATGCCCGCTTCGGCCGCGCGGTTGACGCCATCGCGAATCACTTCCGGATTCGGAACCGTGGTGCCGATGCCGTCGTTATTGCGCGCCAGCGCGTCATCCCAATAACCAGCCATGTCGTCGATGCTGTCGACGGGATCGGCCAACCAGGCGCAGTCGGCGTCCAGCAAGGCGCAGGCATCTTCCATACCCTTGATGACTACGACCCAAAAGGGATTGCCGTGACCGCCATGGCTGACCATGCTGAAGGTCAGTTGGTCTTGCGCGCCAACGCCGCCGATGCCGGCAATCATGACACCCAGCGCCAAAAGCAGCACCGGGATTGAACGAAGCAACTTTCTCATTTTGAAATTCCTCCAGGGAATACATGAATATACGGTTGTCTCGGGCAAAACGCCCGTTTGAGACCGATTCTTAGCGCCCTGCCTACGCAAGTTTGCGGCGCGTACGACAAAGTGCGTGACATTATAGCGCAATTTCGCCAATCTTGGAAAGGCGGGAATATGCGCCTGCTCTTGGCGTCTTTCAGCGGATCGCCTCCACCGCCCAGTGATCGCCCATCGCCCGCCGTCCGCCCGCCAAGCCCTCGCCCTCGGTTACCTCGCGGATGAGGTCTGCGCGCTCCAGCGCCGAATCCAAAAGGCTAACGCCCAAGCCCGGTCCTTCGGGGATATCCAGATGGCCATCGCGGACGGTCGGCTCGAGATCCGACAGGACGGGAAAATACTCGCGATAGAAGGCGCGCGCCGACTCCACATAGAAGAGGTTGGGGATATGGGCGCCGAGGTGCATGCAAGTGGCGTGGCAGATAGGTCCCGCGACATTGTGCAGCACCAGCGGCAGGCCGAAGGTCTCCGCCAGCGCCGCGATCTTGCGCGTCTCGGCGATGCCGCCGTTCCAGACGGCGTCGGTCATTACAATCTGCGTGACGTGCTTCTCCAGCCATTCGCGCAGCTGCCAGCGGGTCATTAACAGTTCCGAACCAACGATGGGGATGGTGGTGCGGTCCGACAGCGCTTTGATCTCGTCCGGGTAAACAGCCGGCATCACATCTTCCAGGAAGAGGATATTGTATGGCTCGAGGGCGCGGGCGATCCGCTCCATGGATACGCGGTTCCAGCGAAAATGGCATTCGATGCCGATCTCCATTTGATCGCCGACGGCGTCGCGGATCTGTTTGACCGGGATCAGCCCCTTTTCGATTTCGGCTGGCGTGATGCGCTGACCGAAACTGCGCTCGCTGAATTGATCGAAGGGCCAGATTTTCATCGCCATTATTTCATCGGCCAGCAGGCTCCGCGCCAGCTTGCCCGCGTCTTCGTGCCAGGCTTCATAATCGCGAATCCGACCGAAACTGAGACAGGTGTTGTAGGTGGGGATTTCGTCGCGCGTCTTGCCGCCCAGCAAGTGATAGAGCGGCGCGCCGTAGTACTTGCCCATGATGTCCCAGAGGGCGACTTCAAAGGCGGAAAGCGCGCGCGTCTCGGCGCCGGCGTAACCGTGGTACATGATGTTATCCATCACGAAGCGCCAGAGTCCTTCGATATCGAGCGGGTCCTGACCCAGCGCGAGCGGCGCGATTGTGCCATGCAGCGCCGCTTTGGCGCCGGGGATCTTGTCGACGGTTTCGCCCAAGCCGATCAAGCCGCTGTCGGTGTGGACGCGCACGGTGAGCAGGCGCGGATAGGCTTTCCATTGCAGCGTTTCGATCCGAGTGATTTTCATTGGGGCGCCCTTCGCTAAAACTTTACCACCGAGTACACCGAGCAGTTCGAGGGCACAGAGGGATCCGTTATTCGTTGTGCCTGCGCTTGCTAAAGATTAGCGATATTCATTCGCGTGGCTCGCTCGGTTTTGTAGCGCTATTCCTCGGTGACCTCAATTATCTCGGTGTACTCGGTGGTAAAATAAACAAAACGATCCGCTACTCGACCGCCCGCATCGTCCGCCCCGGCGACAGCGAGAAGGGCGGCAAGTACGCGGGCATGTTCGAGAAGGGCAGCACTTCCGGCTTGAGCTTGATGCCCAGCGCGTGCCGCATGAAATTGCGCCGATGCTGAATGCGGTCCCAGGCGGCCGGATACTTTTGCCAGAATGCCAGTCGCAATTCTTTATCGGCGAGGGCGATGCCGTCTTCAATGTTGGTTGTGTGGTAGGGCGAGTGCGTCGCCGGGATGACATCGACTTGGATCGCCATGCCCGACCGCAGCGGGATCTCGGAATTAGCGTATATCGGCGAATGCAGCCATTCGTCCAGGTGTATCAGATGCCCGGGATTCAAGCCGATGCCGAAGAAGGGATCGCCCAAATGCGATTCGATGATTCGCTGCAATTCGCCGCCGGTCACGCCGATGCCGATGGCTTCGTACCATTCAACGATTGCGCGGAAGTAGGGAGCGACCAGTTTATCAAGGTAATCCCGCAGAGCCGCAGGCAAGTCGTCCGCGTCACGCGCCAGCCAGCCGCCGCGAGCGTTGAGCGCGCCCCAGAGGCCATAAGCCAGGAAGACGGGATCGCCCGCTTGCAGGCGGCGCAGCGATGGGCTGGCCAAGCCGAGAGCGGCGCGCTCGCCACTGGAAAACATCAAATGACAGGACTGCGGCAAGCCGGTCAGCCGCATCAGCGCGACCGCGTCAAACTCGCTCATGCCCGCTTCGACGCCGAAGATCAGTTGGCGTACCGCTTGCGATGTATGCGCGGCGGCGAATTCAAAATAGGCTAATTGATCGACATCGTTGATGGCGCGGGCGCCAGTCGACGGATGCATAAAGATGTCGGTAGCGTTGTAGAGCCGATCGCGGTCGCCGACGAGTTCGGTCAAGACTTCGACGATGAATGCGGGAATCTCCAAGGCGCGCGCGGGATCGCTCGCTTCGCGCTGGTCGAAAGACTTCCAGCCGGCGATGCCGAGGCGTTGACCCCCGCGCAAGCCGGCCGCCTTTAGGATGTCCTTCAGCAGGGGGCTGTCGCCGCGCGGCTGACCCAAGAGGCTGAAACTTTGATAAAGCACTCGGTTGAGATTGACTGGCGAGACGCCACTGTAACCCATGCCCTCGTTGCCCAGCAGGAGCGTTGGCTTTCGCCCCGGTAGCAAGATCAGCAGCGCTTCTTCGAAACGTGGATCGTATCCCGTCAAGTAAGCCAGATTGGCGAAATGCTCGCGGTCGCCGTAGACGAGCAGGGCGTCATAGCCGGCGGCGGACGCGCGCGTCATGACGGCCTTGATACGCGCCTCGTAGGTCTCTAGCGGAATAGCCGGCTGGACCGTCGGCAATCCGAACTCGGGCAGTTCCAACTCCGCCAATTCGACACGATTTGCCATGCCGGGCGCCTCAAACCTCCCTGACGCGATTCTGCAGCGTCCCGATTCCGTCAATGGTGATGCTGACGACATCATCCGGCTGCAGCGTGAATTCAGCGGGCGGCACGATCGCGGTGCCGGTCAGCAAGATGGCGCCGCCGGGGTAGGTGTTGCTGCGCCCCAGATAATCGATCAGCTCCGGGATGCTGCGCTTGATTTGGTCCGTTGACACGGAATCACTGAAGACCTCCGCGCCTTCACGGCGGATGGCAAGCCGTATCGTGGTATCCAGCCATTCGTCGGACGGCGCGAGCAGAATGCCCGGACCGATGGCGCAGGAGGCGGTGTAGACCTTCGCCTGCGGCAGGTAGAGCGGATTCTCGCCTTCGATTTCGCGGCTGCTCATATCGTTGCCGATGGTGAAACCGAGCATCTCCATCGCCGGATTGACGACCAGCGCCAACTCCGGCTCCGGCACATTCCAGCTTGAGTCGGCGCGGAAGCCGGCTGCGTCCAGATGCCCCACCGTATTCTTGGCTGATGCCTTGAAGAAAATCTCGGGCCGTTCGGCGCCGTAGACGCGCGCGTAAACATCGCCGCCGTCAAGGGCTTCCTCCTGGCGCGCTTTGCGGCTGTCGAGGTAGGTGACGCCAGCCGCCCACACCTCCTGCTCGTCCAGCGGCGGCAGCCAATGGGGAAGATCGGGTGCGGGCGCATTGTCGAGCTCGCCCGCGGGGAAGCGGCGCGACGACGCATCGGCGGCGGATGTCACGGCGGCGATGGCGCGCTCGACCACCCCGCAGGAATCGCGGAAAAACTCAGCCAGCGAGGCGAATGCCTGGCTCACGTCATGCACGGTATCCCCGCGCAGCAGGCCGAGCCGCGCTCCCTCGCCCGGCTGCTGAAAACGTACGAGAATTGGCGCATTTGTCATGGCTTGCTCCTTATCAATCACTTGGCGCGTTGGAATTCGGCGAGTCCAGCGCGGATTGGGCGCAACCGATTACTGCACTTACCTTACCGAATAACATGGGCTTCGCGCCACATTTGCCTCTCTATCCCGCACGCGGCCTAGTAACTTGGAATCAGTGGGCGAGCCGCCGCCGGCGGTCAGTGTCTACGCGACCTCGCCCACACACACTTGCTGGATTGCCTACGCGCCCTCTCTTTACAGAACCCTCAGTGACCTCGCTTAAACTCGGAGTAGTAGGTCAGTGTCTAGGCGACCCTCGGTGGTAAAGAAAACCCTCTGTGCCCTCTGTGTTTTCTCATTTCCCTCTGTGGTGAAAAAACCCCTCCCATCTCCCTCACCGCAGCGCGCGCGCACTTGCAATCACGCTCCAGCTAGGTTATGAATCAGACATTGACGAGAAGCCAATGCAAGGAGGCGCCAGATGCTCGCACCGGAAGTCGCGAATGCCAAGCGCGAGCAAATGCTGCGCGATGGTTACGCGCTGATTGAAAACATCTTGCCGGGCGGCTTTCTCGAAGAATTGCGCGTCGAAACCGAGCGGCTGATCGCGGCGCACGAAGAGGCGCCCGAGCATCGCTTTCAGGGGCAGCACATCAAAGTCGCCGCCGCCGACAATGCCCTGATTAAGAAGCTGCTCACCTGGGAGCCCGCTTACGCAGCCCTGGCAGCGATGGGCTTCGGCGACTTCCGGCCGGATCGCGACCGGCCCGCGGAAGTGATCATTTTAACCAAGGAACCGGGCGGTCCGCCGCTTTACTGGCATCAGGATTGGATGTGGTGGAACGACCCGCTGAGCATGTCGCCTTGGCCCGAGTTCATGTCGCTCAGTTATTATCTCACCGACACAGCGGTATCGAACGGCTGCCTGAAAGTGATCCCGGGCAGCCATCTGCGGCGCTTTCCCATCCACGACCAGCTCGTTCCCGCGCACGAACAGGGCGCTCGCTTTGTGCATGATGACGGACCCGATTATGTTCAGCGATGCGCCTGAGCAGGCTTTCGTCGAAGTGAAAGCGGGCGATCTCGCTTTGATGGACGCGCGTATCCTGCATGCGGCCGGCAAAAACTTCACCGATCAGCGGCGCACGCTGGTTTTGAGCTGGCATCGCCGCCCGCCCGGCATTATTCCCGATTACTGGCAGGGCGATATTCCGCCGGCGATCCTCGAACGCGATCCCAATGCGGAATACGAAGGCTCGCGCATTCCCGGAGCCTACCTGAAGCCCTAGCTTGGCGACAGCTCGTAGGGGCGACACTTGTGTCGCCCGTTTCTATCCTGCCGTGTGTTTGCGGGCGATCCAAGGATCGCCCCTACATTTCGACAAGAATTGAAACGAATAGTGATCCTGCCATGATCCAAGAACTCTTCAGCCTAGAGGGACGCGTCGCCCTCGTCACCGGCGCCGCCAGCGGAATGGGTCGCGCCATGGCGCTGGCATTCGCGGACGCCGGCGCCGATCTGCTGATTGCCGATATAAACGTGGAAGGCTTGGGCGCGACTGCCGCCGAAATCGAGGCGCTGGGGCGGCGCGCCCTGCCAGTGACCTGCGATGTGACCGACATTGAGCAAATCTGGGCGATGTTCAAGCGGCTCGATAACGAATTTGGACGGATAGACGTTCTCGCCAATGTCGCCGGACCGGGTGAACTGGCGACGCCCGAAGATATCGACTTGGCGCTGATGGCGGATGTCATCTACGGCTTAACTGTGGCGCGCTTCTGCTGCTGCCAGGAGGCCGGTCGGCGAATGCTGGCGGCGGGGGCGGGCAGCATTATCAATATGTGCTCGATCGGTGGCGTCAGCGCCTTGGGGCGGGGCAACTTCCCCTATAGCGTCGGCATGGGCGGCGTTGCCCAGATGACGCGCGAACTGAGCGCGGAATGGAGCGGCCGCGGCCTGCGCGTCAATGCGATTCTGCCGGCGCAGGTGATCAATCCCGGCTTGGAAGAGCGCATGCAAGCCGATGAGCAATTGGAGGCGCAATTTCTTTCCGGCATTCCCATTGGTCGCTTGGGGCGGCCCGAGGACATCGCTGGCTTGGCTGTCTTTCTCGCAGCGGACGCATCGTCCTGGATCACCGGCGCCTTGATTCCTTTCGACGGCGGCAACCTGGCGCTGAACGCCGGTGGGACACCGGGTCCGTCAGCCTAGCGCGAACTGACTAGAACCAAGTTAATCGTGAAAAACAACAACGTCGCTAGGAAAACACCCCTTCCCTAGCTCGCTGCTGAGGACAGGACAGGTTTAGCATAGTCGCTGATCTGGGACAATTCGCGGCGACG
>JAPOYT010000032.1 GCA_026706445.1 Chloroflexota bacterium | reverse complement strand
AGTTGTGGGGAAATAGTTGATTTCAGCGTCATTTCAATTTGATGCGATTGCCCTGGGCAGATAGCTAAGATGCTATGGAATAGTTACAAAGTGTGTTAAAGTATAGTTGTTAAGCATGCTGACTTTGAGTTAAGACCATAGCTGGGGGATGACGTGGCATTCGATAAGAAGAAAATCGCGAATTCATTCTATCTTCCAAAATACAGCATTCTGCGCGGGTTTGCCAGCTTGTTGGATTTCACTCGTTCGGAAGGCGACGAGTTCACGGACGAAATCCTATCTCGTTCAATCGCTGACGATATGCGCGCTGATTGGGAAGCGGTGGGCGCAGACCTGTGGCGCGCTATTGGCGAGCATGAGAGGCGTATAGCAGAAGGCAACAAGGGTTGAGCGACGCGCCGGAGCCTTCCCTCGGCAAT
This sequence comes from Chloroflexota bacterium, assembly GCA_026706445.1. Classification (GTDB taxonomy): domain Bacteria; phylum Chloroflexota; class Anaerolineae; order Aggregatilineales; family Phototrophicaceae; genus UBA6055. Next base: position 14,951 of record JAPOYT010000032.1, on the reverse strand, counting down.
CGCGGAGACGAATATCGTGCGCCTGATGCGGTTTTGCCACCCGATCTTCTTGATAATATTCCCGAAGAAAAACGCGCTGAGTTCATTCAGTATTTCAGTGAAATAGCGGTCTACTCGCGCTTCTCCGGTCCCCTCCCGCCCCCAGATGTATTGAATCGGTACGATCAAGAAACGCGGCAAGTTGTCAGATCTGAGTCGGTTGAAAACCGACGTCATCGAGCGAAAATGGAGAGCCGCAGGCAAATCCTACTCTTTGTTTGGGACTATCTTACGCTGGGAGCCGCTTTCGTTTTGGCGCTCGTATTGATAACAGGGAGCATCGACATCATTAGATCTGGGCAAAGTCTTGAAGGGTTGCTAGGCATAGGCGGTTCTGTCTCTTTGATTGCAGGCGCGTTTCTGTTCAGAGATCGCAAACGTCGCCGGGATCGAATCGAACGCGATGCACTGTCCCCCGAACTTCCCAAAGGCGAAAGCGACCCTAGCTAATTAGCCCCCGCATCCCGCGACCGACGATCAGTGTCTACGCGACCTGCGCGGCGTGGCCTCTTCCCAATGCGCAGTGTCTACGCGCGGCGGTGGCTCGCCCCTAAAAGCGCAATGACGCGCCGGACCATCGCCTACTCGCGCAAGACGATCCGCAAGATCTCGCCGGAGTTGATATCGACCGTGAACAGCCGCCCATCCGGCGCCTGCGCGAGACTGTTGCTCGCCTGCAACGGACTCTGATCGGCTGGCAGCCCCTCGTTGAGATGCCTCACCCCGTCGTAGACGCCATCGCCGTCCCCGTCCCGCAGCAAGCTCAGGCGCTCGCCATTGAGCGCGATCAGCGCCCAGCCGCGCGCGATCAGTCCGGATACTTGCCCGAGCTGCTCTTCTTCGTCGGCGAAGATGAGGCGCGTCTCATCAGCAAGACCATCGCCATCGCCGTCGGGCATGGCGTAGATCTCGCCCGCGCGCGTGGCCGCCAGCAGCCGTCCGTCGGCGTCAAACGCCAGCGCCGCGATGATATTCAGCCGGTCGCTGTCGATTGGCACGCTGCCATAGACCACAGTCTCGGCGGAAGCGGGCAGGGGGAGCGAATTTGCGGCTGCCGGCGCGCTCGTCGGCGTCGCCGCCATCGCAGCGATGGTGGCGGCTGCTCGCTTTGCCTCTTGCTCAAGCGCCTGTAGCGTCGCTTGGGCTGCGTCATGCGCCGCTTCCAGCGCAAACCGCGTCGCGTCTTCCGTCGCTGTCGTCGCGTTTTCAGCGGCCTCAGCGCCGGCTGTAGCGCTTTGCTGGTACAATTCAACCGCGCTGCAGCCCGCCAGCGCCCAACCGATAAGCGCGGCAACGACGACGATGAGGCGCGCAGCCGCCATCCCTGTTACGTTCGCGTTCACGCGCTGATTATACCGCGTTCGAGCCAGGTCAAATTGGGGGCGACGCCGTCACGATGAAGAAGAAGATGAAAAGGAGAAACGCGCCCAAAATGCCGAAGGACACGCTGGGCTTTATGGTCCTGTTCTCTGCCGGACCGCTAACACTCGCCGCGTGCTGCCGGCGAATGCCATCCGACACCTTGTTGGCGAGCCAACTCATGCCGATGCCAGTCAGGATGACCGCGGCGGCGTAAGCCAGGTTGTTGCTGCCCTCAAGTTGATAAAGGCTGCGAATTATTGGCGCATTGATCGCCATAGCGAAAATGACGGCGGCCGCAGTTCCCTGCCATTCCGGCTCGCGCTTGCGAATGGCGCTGCTGTAATAGGCATAAATGTCGATTGCGAGCAGCGGCAGCAGCGCGGCTATCCAAGCCACATGCTGCAGCATTTCGGCGTCAAAGAGCTCGATCAATCCCACGCGGATACCCAGCGCGAGCAGCCCGGCGGCGGTCGCGGCGCCAGCGCAGCGCAAAACGCGCGTGGCGATGACGCCGGTAAAGGTGACGCATGCCAGCAGATTCGCCGCCAGCAGCCATTCCGGGCGATACAATCCCAGCGATTCCGGCCGGACGCCGGCCAGCATCGCGTCCCAATCGATGAGCATGAGTTGCAGCCAGAGCAGCAGAATGCCGGCGAGGATCAGCAGCGACAAGCCGCCGCTTAAGCGAAACTCAAATATGCTGTGCCAATCGCGTCTCCGCAAGGTCGACACGTGAAAGATGAAGGCGAGCAATTGCGTGAATACGAAGCTGGCTAGCAAGATCAGGTGCGGTATGCTCCAGGCGGTGATATCTTCGCCAAATATCCAGTGCCACAGCGGGTCGGCCGGCAATGCGTAGAACAAGAAGGCCGCATTCAAAATGAGGACGCCGACCAATGGATTTGAGCGAAAGCGCTGCTGAAAATTGCCGCGCAGGTTTCGATTCAGGTAGAGCAGCGCCCAGAAACCGGCGATGCTGGCCGTGGCGAAGCCGAAATACATCAGCAGATGCGGCCGCCACAACAAGTCTTCGCCGAAGGGGATGCCGTAACTGCGGTGCCACAATTCATCCCAGACGCCGCCGATAAAGGTTGCGCCGCCGCCGCTCGCCAGCACAAGCGCGATCGTCTCCCGCGCGCGCAATGGCAGTTGATCCGATTGCGGTTGGCGCAGGTTCGGCACCAATGGCCGAATGAGCAAATGCCAATATGCCAATGCAAAGGCGCAGATGACCAAGAAGAACAGGCCCGCTTGCGCCCAAAACGCGCTTGACTGCTCGTCAGTCGGGATGCCGCCCCATGCGGCGAACCCGGCGAAGATGAGCGCGCCGGCGATTGCGGTCAGCGTCCAGCCGAGGCGGTGGTTGAATGTGGTCATGGTCGCGCTCCCTAAGGAACGTTTCTGGTTGCTTTTAGGTTACCACAGTTGGTGAGGGCGGGTCTACGGTTTGAGGAGTTGGGTGGTTGGGCTAGGGCTGGTCGTCGAAAGGAATGTCTTCAACTAGCTGTTTCAAAAACTTGGATGCGTCGGAGAAGTTCTCGTCGTCCCACAGCTTGTTGTCTTTCCACCATTTGAGTCTGTAAATGTCACTTAGTAGTTTGCGTCGAGAGTCCCTGCTAGTCGCCTCATCAGGGTCGACGACTTTGCCTGAGATGAAAACTCCGATTTCACTTTTTGCGCGGCGGTTTTGCGCAATGCTGAGCCCAACAGTCGGTAGGCAATTGAAGTAATCCTCGACACAATTCCAAAGTTTGTCGCTCTTGATCGCCTTGATGACGTAGTTTTCCAGCGCACCTTGGTCATCAATACCGGGCAGAATCATCACTGAGACAGAGGGAGAACCTTCAACCATCAGTAGGTGTTGCGAAGGAATCGGATATTCGTGGATCGGCTGCGATTCTCCTTCTTCGTTTTTTCGCTTTGACACTTCGCGATTTGCGTTGCCCAACGCTCTCTTTACGCTGCTGAAGGCGTTTGTATCTCGATCAGCATCGCGCACTATGGCAATGTGCTTTAGCGTTCGAAAATAGTCTGTATCACTTATGATGTTCTTCAATTCGTCTTCGATTTGCGTCCAACCAACGCATTCGACGATGCCGAATTTTCCACGATACGCTAGATGTTTCGCCAGCTGATCAAAGAAGGTCCAATCATCGAATCCCTCGACGAGCAGCTGACGGTCGAAGCTCTTGTTGACCTGATCGCGCCTCATCCCCGCACCTCATAATGCGAACGGATAAACGCTTCTACCCCGGCCTTGTTGTAGGTTATCGCCTCAATTTCATCTTTATAATCATCGTCACTTCTTCGATTTAACCTGTGAAATCGAAACTCGTAGGGGTCGTCGTCTTTGAACGCTTCGTGAGCAGCTTCGATCATTTCATAGCTGTGTGTGGTGGCGAATACTTGAATGTCAAGTTCGCGTGCGACTTGACCGATGGCTTTCCAAACTTTGGATTGTACAGAGTGGTGGATGCCGTTCTCGATTTCGTCGATGAAGATGACTTGAGGCTTTTCAACAAGAAATGCCATGGCAATGTCGGCGAATCGATTTAGCGCCGTTCCCATCAGCCTTAGCGGAATCTGATGCGAATTGACGTATCCCCAAATTGTACTGCTGCCCGACAACGTTCGCACTCGCATGTCAGACAAGCCTGGTTCAAAGACATCCAGATAATGAATCAACTTTGGCAACTTCCCATTACCTTCTAAAGCGCTGAACGTGTCCGCCCGGTCCTGAGGATTTCGCCGCGCTTCCGCCGGAAAATAAACATATCTTTTGTCAGCATAGTTTTTTGTAAAGAATGGCAATTCAGGGTTTGAAGCCAGATAGACGTGATCAGAATCTGGCGTAGCATCTGGGTAGGAAAAGGAATATACCAGCATCGACGCGCCTCGGGTGTCAATATATCCGTCGGGGAAATACCCGTCTCGCTTGCATCCTTGAACATAGTTTGCGAAGTGCTCATGGTTGCTTTCCATTGGATTGAGCTCATTTACGGACAAGCGGCGACTCTTCTCATCGTTCTCGAGTTCAACTCCAGACAAGTTTATCTCGCGAGTTGTATCCAGCCCGTAAAAGATCTGCTGCCAAACATCGCGCCGGTTTATGTCTGGGATGATGAGACCTCGTGAATCTAGTAAGTCCAAAAGGAGATTTGGCGTTAGTGGCGCCGAGAGAACGAGTCCCGCCTCCAGCAACGCCGTCTTGCCGGTATTATTCTGCCCCGCAATCAGATTCACCCGACCCAGATCGTTAATCTGCAAGTCCTTGAAACAGCGGAAATTCTTCACCCGAAACGACTTGTACATAGCGCGCCTCCCCATGCAAGGCATTCTGCCTGCACATCATTATACATCCGCGCCTGCCAATTCCAGTGCTACAATCCTCAGCATGACCGCCATCCTCGCCATCGAAACCTCCTGCGACGAGACCGCCGCCGCCGTCGTGATTGACGGCGCGACAATCGCGTCCAACATCGTCGCCTCGCAGCTTGACCTGCACGCTCAATACGGGGGCGTCTTCCCCGAGGTCGCCTCGCGCGCCCACGCCGAATCCATTAGCGATGTAGTCGCCCAAGCGATGACGCAAGCCGACATGGTTTACACCGACCTCGACGCCCTCGCCGTGACGCAGGGACCGGGGCTGGTCGGCTCGCTGCTGGTGGGCATCAATTTCGCCAAAGGGCTGGCGTTGGCGACTGGGCTGCCGCTGCTCGGCATCAACCACCTGGAAGGGCATGTCTACTCGCTTTGGCTCGCGCCCGCTTTCAGCGAAGCAGTGTTCCCCGTTCTGGCGCTGATCGTCTCCGGCGGACACAGCGAACTGCTGGTCATGCGCGGTCACGGCGCCTACCAGCGCATTGGCGGCACGATTGATGATGCGGCCGGCGAAGCATTCGACAAGGTGGGGCGCCTGCTTGGCTTGTCCTATCCCGGCGGACCGGCCATCGAAGAGGCGGCGAAGTCTGGCGCGGCAAACGCTTACCACTTCCCGCGCGCGAAAACTGAGGGCGCCTACGATTTCAGCTTCAGCGGCTTGAAAACGGCGGTCTTGCGCGCGGTGACGATCCAGCCAAGCGGAGGTCGACGAGCCAAGCGCATCCGCGGCGCCGAAAAAGGCGCTCAACTGCGAGACGACATCAATATCAGCGATGTCGCCGCCTCGTTTCAGGAGGCGCTGACCGATGCGCTGGTTGCGCGCGCACAGCGGGCAGCGCGCGACTTCAATGCCAACGCGGTTTACCTGTCCGGCGGCGTCAGCGCCAATACGATGCTGCGCGAAAAGCTGCGGGCGAAGCTGAGCGTACCGGTCAATTATCCGCCTCTAACCCTCTGCACGGACAACGCCGCCATGATTGGCGCGGCCGCGCATTTCCGCTACCTGGCTGGTCATCGCGCTTCGCTCGATATTGAGGCGCGCGCCAGTTGGCGCCTGAGCGAGGATGTCTACGCCGATTGACCGCCTAGCGCCAGAAGCTACATAACCCACCGCTTCGCAGCCGCGCAAACTCCAACTGGCGATTGTAGAATAAGTTGCTGTTACCGTCACCGGCAACCGGGAATAATCATGGACCAGATGAACATCGCCATCATCGGCGCTGGCGCCACTGGACTGGCAGCCGCCTGGGACTTCGCTGACGCAGGCCATCAGGTCACGATCTTCGAAGCGGCTGACCGCGTCGGCGGGCTCGCCGCCGGCTTCAAAGACGAGGCTTGGGACTGGACGCTGGAGAAGTTTTATCATCACTGGTTCGCCAGCGACCACGACATCCTCGCCCTCGCTGAGGAGATGGGCCTGCGCGACCGCATCATCTTCCCTCGCCCGAAAACCAGCTACTGGATCGACGGGAAGCCGATCCGCAGCGAGATATCGCCATCCGCGCTTTTCCTGCCGCTTTCCTTCGCATCGACCCTGCGCATGGGGCTGGCTGGGATGTACCTCAAACTGACGCCGCGCTGGCAGCCATTCGAGCGCGTCACCGCCGATCAATGGCTGCGCCGCTGGATGGGGGAGGAGGCTTACGAGAAGTTCTTCAAGCCTCTGCTCATCGGTAAATTCGCCGAGCAATACGATCAGGTGCCAATGTCATTCATGTGGGCGCGAATTGTCAAGCGCACGCTCAAGCTGGGAACTTATGTCGGCGGCTTCCAGGCTTTTCTTGATGAACTGGCGCGTCAGCTGCGCGCGAAGGGCGTAAGGATTCAGCTTCAGGCGCGCGTCGATGCCATCACCCAAGCCGAGGGCAGGCCGACGCTGAACAGCAATGGCGAGCGTTTAGCATTCGATCGCGTGCTGAGTACAACTTCGCCACGTTTGCTGCTGAAGATGACCGACGGCTTGGCGCAGACCGACTATGGCCGGCAGGTTGCGGCGCTGAAAAGCATCGGCGGGATTTGCGTCGTCTTTGCACTGAAAGAGTCGCTCATGCTTGACGACACCTATTGGCTTAACTTGCCCGCGACCAGCGCCGACAAGTCGACATCGGCTTTTCCCTTTCTGGCGCTGGTCGAGCATACCAACTTCATTTCACGGCGGCATTATGGCGGCGACCACATCGTCTATTGCGGCGATTACGTGCCGCCGACGCATGAATATTTTCAGCTGAGCGAGGAGGCGCTGGCTGAACGTTTTCTTCCAGCGCTAAGCGTGGTGAACCCCGCCTTTCAGCGTGATTGGATTCGCAAAACGTGGATCTGGCGCGCGCCCTACGCCCAGCCGGTGCCCGAGCTGCATCACAGCAGCAAGCTCCCCGACATATCGACGCCCATGCCCGGCTTGTATTGGGCCAGCATGTCGCAGGTATACCCCTGGGACCGCGGCACCAATTACGCCGTCGAGATTGGACGGCGCGCCGCCCGTTTGGCGCTGGCTGAAGACCCGCGTTGCCGCAGCGACGATGGCGCGGTCGCCGTCGGCGGGGCGCTGTAGGTCGCCCCTATAATTGACGCGCCTGAACCTCTACAATCGTGCGCCATGCCGACTCCCTTCACGCACCTTCTCATCGCCCAAAACTTGCTCGCCGACGAAATGCTTTCGCCCCTCTACCGCGCGCTGCTGCATCGCCAGCTGCCCGCTTTCCAGCTGGGCAGCATAGTCGCCGACGCCCGCGTCGCCAGTGGCGTCGGACGCGAAGTCACCCATTTCTACGCTTACGGCCGCCCGATTAGCGCCCGCCCCTGGCGCCTTATGCTGCGCGGGCATCCGTCGCTGACGGAGGCGAATGACGAAACTCACCTGGCTTTCCTGGCTGGCTACGTGGCGCATCTGGCGACTGATGAAGCCTGGGCGCTGAAGATGGTGCGTCCGCAATTCTGGGAGCGCGACTGGCTCGGCGTCGAGCGGCGCGATAAATTCCTCGCGCTGCACCTCATCCTCACCGTCATGGACGAGCGCGATGAGAGGCTGTTGGCAGGCTGGCAAGCGGAATCGCTCGCCCGTTGCGAGCCCGCAAGCTGGCTGCCATTCATGACCGACGATGTCCTGCGAAGTTGGCGCGATCTGGTGGCTCGGCAGATTATGCCCGCTGGCGAAAGTGAAACGCTGGCGATTTTCGGCCGCCGCCTCAAACGCGCCCCGGCCGAAATCCGGGCTGCCCTGGATAACCCCGAGTTGATGCGCATGTACCTCTGGCGGCATGTATCGCCCGAGTCGCTGGCCGCCGTTGAGCGCCAAGCCTATGCCTTCACCCGCGACCAGCTTGCGGTATATCTCACCGAATTCATGCCTGCCCCTATATCGGTCTAATCCCGCCCCCGGCAAATGACAATTTGTAGGGGCGAGCGTAGGTTAGTGTCTACGCTACCCTTGGCTCGCCCCTACAGCTTCCGCATGCTAGCAACTAAAGGGATTCTGCGACTGATTTGAAATTCAACCGAAAAGGATACACTTCTCCCCTGCGCAAAACCTGCCAAAAAATGCGCTTGTCAGCGATACTTGGTATACTTGGGGCGCAGCGGACCCACGGGGAATCAGCCATGCGACGCGTCAGTTCGCAGATCATCGCCGCCTCGCAAAATGATCTCAAAAATAATCGCCTTGGTCTCATGAGCCAGCAGCAGTTGGCAACGCTGCAAGCGCAGATCGACCACTTTCAAACGCGCTTGTCCCAGCTGACGGGCCGCGCTGTGAAGCTGGCGATCGGCATTACCATCGCCGTCGTAACGCTGACCTTTGTCCGGGTTATCCTGCTGCCGCTTGCGCTGGCGATCGAAGTCGCCGTCGTCGGCATCATGCTCTACCTGACGACCGACTTCAATCGCTTTGTGCAGCAGCTCATGCTCGACCGCGAGGCCGAAGCGGTGCGCATCGTCAAAGGGCGCACGAGCCGTTACACCCTGCGCACGCACCCCCTCTACAATACACTGCGCATCGAACTGCAAACCTATAAGCTGCTGGATGGCGGGCTGGCGAAGCAATTCATCACCGGCGAGTTGTATCAGTATTATGTCTTGCCGCAGTCAGGCGTGGTTATCGCGGCCGAAAGTATTGGCGAGAAGAATTCCCGTTATCTGCACTAGCCGGGGCGCCGTCGCAGCGCCGCAAGATGCGGATGCTGCGCGCGTTGCCGTGATAACGCTCGATCCAACCCCATTTCTCCAGTTTGTCCAAATGACGAATGACGCCCGAATTCGATTTGAAGCCCTCGTCCGCCGCGATCTCGCCAAGCGTCGGCGGGAAGCCGTATTCGGCGGTGTAACGGCAGATAAAAGCGAATATGCGCCGGCTGCGATTGTCGCGATATTTCATAAACCTGATCCTTTGCCTGGTCCATTCGTCAAGTCCATTGCAGTATAACACAGGATTAGAACACTTGTTCTATATGATTGAAGAATCTTTCACTATTTCTCGGCTGGCGCTTTTGCGTTACACTTGCAGCCCTGCAAAGCGCCCATTACCTGGAGAGACGCACGATGGCAAATACCGCCCGCCAGTGGTTTTATTCAAGGCCCGAGCCGCGCCCCTACTACATTGAAGAACGCGTCAATCACTCGCTTTGGAACAACCGGCTGCAGAACGTCTTCATGAGCTGCACGCAAGCCGAGGCGCCGATCCAGATGGAGGGCAGCCTCGAAGGCATTCCCATGTATTTTGAGTTCGTCTCCGGGCAATACTTCACCCTGCGCATGGGCGAGGAGCGCAAAGACGTCATCGGCACGATCCGGCAGATTCTTCTCGGTCTCAAGCCGAGCTTCACCTACCAGGACAGCGACGGCATGTTCGTGGTCGAATGGCATACCGACGGCGGCGAATCCCGCTGGAAAGAGATCCAGGGCGATCCGGCTTACCAAGGCTTGCGCCGCATGAAGCTGAAGTGAGGCGGGCCTAGTCTTGGCGCTGCGCTGGCGCGTCCCGGCGCTCGGGGCAATAATGTTCCCGCCTTCGGCGCGGCCGTCCCGTTGCTGGCTGGCTTTATGCGCCGGCATACGACATAAGCCGACATGAAAAAGTAACGTTAGAATCAGTAATTGTTAATCAGCACAGGCGTTTTTTTCGACGCATGGCTAACCTAGCGAGGCAGGATGGCGGCGGTATTTCGTGGATTCCTGATACTGCTCGGCATGATTATCGCGCTATTCGGCATCGGCGCCGATTATATCCTTCCTGGCGCCAACCCGGGGCTAAACTTGCCACAATTGCTCATCATAGCCCTTGGTTTCGCAATTGCTGTTGCCGCTTATCGCTTCTACCGCGCGGGGGGGCGTTTCCGCGCCGGTCGCTGGAAAAGCGCGCTTGCCCTGTGGCTGATACTCGTTTTCACGCTGTTGATTCTTGAGTTGCTCTTGGCGATCTTTGGCATTTCAGCATATTTCGGGAGTCGAGAGCCAAAATACTATAACACGACGCAGAATAACTTCTATTGCGACGAAGCGGGCTGTCGTTATGACTACGACCTCGTCACGGAAGCTTGCGCGAAGGGGAAATGGAAGGGCCGCCCATGCATTGTGAACCGTCAAGGTTTTCCTGACCATAAAGACTTTGAGATCCCCGATGATTTCGTCGACCGCAATCGAATCTTGATGCTCGGTGATTCCTTTACCCATGGCTTCTCCGCCGATGTTGGAAGCTCATTCGTCGAAGCTGTCGACGCGCGGTTTCCCGGATTTATGGTGTGGAATGCTGCATTCAAGTCTACTGCGACTAATCAGGCGCTGGCTACCTTTGAAGCGCTTGCCCCGCTGCTACAGCCCCATTTGACGGTTCTGGGCTTTGTCATGAATGACTTTGAAGGCAATTTGACACCGATTGACTCTTGGTTCGTCACCGAGGACGCCGACGGAAACATGGCTTTCGTCAGGCCCTATCGTATTGATCAATGGGGCAATGTTATTCGTCTGGATGAGGCGGCTTTACACTATTTTGCCACTTTCGGAATACATCTTCCGCCCAATGAAATCGAGCGCCTCTTAGGTAGCTCAAGGCTGGGTACGCTCGGGTTGCGCCTGCGCGACAGCATCATTAGGCTAAACATTGAAGATCGACTTTTCGCAAAGGGACATGCGGCAACGCGTGAGTATTTGCGCCAGCTTCGTGCTGCGGCAACAGCCCGGCCTTCCCAAGTCTTGGCGCTGTTGATCCCCAGCGTCGACGATGTTAAGGTCGCAAGTGAGCGATTTTTGGCGGCGGTCGCACTGATGGAAGAACTCGAGCTGCCATACATGAATCTTCGAGGCAATTTGACGGAGGCGGACTACGCGCCGCCGCCCGATGGCCACTGGAACACCGCCGGTCATTTGAAAGTTGGGCAGTTGCTTGGTGACTGCGTACAAGTTTTCTTCGATAGCGGCGCGCTCGGCGGCTGTGATTCAGTCGTTCTGCCCGAATAACTTAGCGGTGACATCCGTAGATGTCTTCTCAGTATTCAAACAGCCAACCGCAACCGCGATCAATCAGCCTGCTTTGGCTCGACGCCGAATCCAGCAGCGCCGCCAAGTCCAGCACTCTCGCCGCCGCCGCCGACCTGCGCGTCAAAGTCATCGCCGACGCCATGTCGCCCCACATCGACTACTTGCGGCCGATTCACAATTTGCTTTCGACCCTGCTGACCGACGAAGCGACGCTGCGCTACCGCCAAGATGTCCTCGAAGATTGCTTGGCGAACCCGCCTCTTAGCGAAGGCTTGCGCGCGCTCTTGCCACAGCTGCGCAACCTGCACAACACCGTGCGCGATATCCGCGCGCGCCGCAATCAAGTCTCGCTTGTGCTCTCCCGCTTGACCGAGTTGGAGGATTACATTGAATGCGTCACCGCGCTGGAGGCGCTGCTGCGCAAGCATTTGACGGCGCTGAAAGCGCGAGCCTGGCGCGACCTGACGCGGGAGCTGGGGCGCATTGTGGGCGAGCCGGCCTTTGTGCAAATGACCGAGGAATTGCCGCAGCTGCGCGCGGAAATCCGCCAAGTCGTCAGCGTCACCATTGGCGTCAACCTGTCGCCCGATCTGAAGCCGGTCGCGGCGACCCTGCTGTCGATCAACAAAGAGCGTTTCCGTGGACCGCGCTTCTTCCGCAAGCTTTGGGGCATCGACGATGAAGCCGACTGGCGCGGCATCACTACGCTGCGCGAATCGCCAGACGCGCAGGCTTATCGCAACGGCAGCGTCCTGTCGGAGCGCCGGGATATGCTGGATCGGCTGGCGGCCAATGTGCTGTTTAGCGATCTGGGCGTCGTGCTTGACGATGTCATTCGCCCGATAGCCCGCGCTCTGGAGCGCTACACGCATATCCGCAGCGGCTTGCTGCGCGCGCTGGAGCCAGAGATCGCCTTTTATGTGGGCGCCGCGGGGCTGGTCAGCGACTTGCGCGATCGCGGATTGCCCTTCTGCCGCCCCCGGCTGCTCCCGGCTGATGAGCGTCGGCTGGAAGCGCGCGCGCTCTACAATCTCGACTTGGCGCTGCGCCTCGCGCGACAGCAGCGAGAAGGCGATCTCAAAGCGCATATCGTCGGCAACGATGTATCCTTCGGCGACAAGGGGCGCATCCATATCCTGACCGGACCCAACCGCGGCGGCAAAACCACCTATATTCAAGCGGTCGGATTGCTGCACGTGCTGGCGCAAAGCGGCATGTTTGTGCCAGCCGAATCGGCGGCGCTCAGCCCGGTCGATGGCATCTATCTGCATTTTCCCGCCGAAGAAAAGCCGAATATGGAGAGCGGCCGACTGGGCGAAGAGGCGGCGCGTCTGCGGGAAATCTTCAGCCGCGCAACGCGAAATAGCCTGCTGCTGCTCAATGAATCGCTGGCGAGCACCAGCGCGACCGAGAGTTACTTCCTGGCGCGCGATGTCGTCTGCTGCTTGCGTATGCTCGGCGCCCGCGCCCTTTACGTGACGCATCTGCACGAGCTGGCCGCCGATTGCGAGGCGATCAACAGCGAAGTATGCGGCGATAGTCGCGTACAGAGCCTGATATCGCTAGTTGAGGCGGACGAGGATGTCGTACGGCGCACCTATCAAGTCGTGCCGGCGCCGCCGCGCGGACAAAGCTACGCACGTGAAATCGCCCGTCAATATGGCATCAGCTTCGAGCAGTTGCAGGCGCTATTGGCTGATGGGCGGGGCCGCGCCGATCACTGAACTCGTTTGAAAGGACGATCGAGCGTCCAGGCAGGCGCTACTTCGGCTTTGATTTCGCGCCGCTCTGTCAGTATCTTGCATTCTGCCGAATCGGTGGTATATCATACGCTTATCTCGATACATGCTTAGCAAGCCGACCCGCTGAAGCTACGGATGGTATGGAAATGGACGTCTCAGCCGAAGCGCTAGTTCGTATCTTTCTCCTGCTGCTGTACGGCTCTGTGTGCGCCATTGTGTACAGACGGCTGATGCCGCGGCTTTCGACTGCATCGCAGTGGTTGGCGACTGCCATGCTGGCGGCTCAGGCGCTCATGCTCTTGGTTGCGGTCGAATGGCAGCCAGGATCTTACGACGATTGGTGGCACTGGCACCCGGACCGTGAGAACAATATTCCGTCCACATTTGCATCGGCGCAACTGATGCTTGTTGCCGTCGTCGCCTTTGCTGCTGCGTGGTTCGGACGGGGGCAACCGGTGTGGATTCGCCTATTTCTGACCGCATTGTGCCTGTTCTTCTTGCATTTGGCGCAGGAAGAGTTAATCGAACGTCGTCATTACCGGCTTGGTTCGGAATGGATAATCCACTTTACCGCGCTGGGCGCCAGTGTAGTTGTGGCGACGCTAATAGTCGCTGCCCGTTCGTCGCGGCGAACTCGGATTTGGTACACATGTCTATTGGCGGGCTTGGCAGTGAGCGCGGCCGGCGCCCTTGTGGTAGAGCAGTTGCGCTTATTGGAGACCTGTGAGAAGTTCGCTTTCACGCACGGCGAACGATGCTTGCAGCATTTCTATGAAGAAACGCTTGAGACGCTGGGCGTCTGGCTCATGCTAGTCGCCATGCTCGGATTGTTTTCCGAATGGGTTCCGAAATCGCGCCGTGTTCCAAGCATGATTCTGTTCTTCTTGCCCTGGATTTGGGCGCTTTCCTTCCATGGACCATATCGGATTTGGGAATTTGAATTTCGCTTTCTTTCTGAGCCAGCATCGGTAGATTATGAAACAGGCATAGAGTTGAGAGCGCGCCGCATTAAGCAAGGCGCTAAATCTGTCACGGTGACGCTTTTCACAAAAGTTATCAATTGGACAGACTACAGCGGCGCAGGATTCTCCATTCATTTGGTTGATCAAGCTACGGGCGCATCCTTTGCTAGCGCCGACGAAGGCGCCAGTCGCGCGCAATCAATACGAAGATATGACAGCAAAAGCAATAGCCGACACTATATTTTCAAACAGTTAATTGCGGTGAACATACCGCCTGAAGCTCCGGTCAACCGTGCCGCTTGGATTGTTTTCACCACTTGGCGCGAGGAAAATGGTGAATTCGCGCCCCAAAGGATCCTCTCAAGCGATCAAATGCTTCTTGGCGACACGCAAGTTGTCTTTGGCGAGCTAGTTCTACCGGAGGATTCGATTGCCGCTGCTGCTGAGCAGCTCGCGTCGTTTGACCATGGACTCGCGCTGGGAGACGTCCACTTGCCGCCCAAAGCCCACATAGGCGATACGCTCTCGATTCCCTTCAGTTGGAGCGCGGAAAACGATGTCCTTGAAGATTACACCCAGTTCTTGCATTTTATTCACGACGAGCTCGGCGGCCAGTGGGGCTACGACCAGCAGCCCCTGGGCGCGCGCTTGCCGACGCGGCTGTGGTATAGCGGGCTCGCGGACACAGAAATTTGGCAGGTGCCCATTCCAACCGACCTGGCGCCCGGGACCTACAAGGTATACACCGGGCTCTACCGTGCCTCCGATCTTGAGCGACTGCCTGCCCGGGATGCCGCCGGTAAGCTATTTGCCGATGCTCGCATACCGCTGGGTTCAATCATTATAGAGCAGGTCTAGTTCACGCCCTTTTGCGCATTCCGCCCGACTAGGCGGCGCCCCCAGCCTTGCCAGCGCCGCCCCGCTTTGTGATAATGGATGTACAGTCGCCCGCTAAACGGAAGGCGAAACGGATGGCGAAGCGCAAACGCAGGAAACC
>JAPOYT010000146.1 GCA_026706445.1 Chloroflexota bacterium | reverse complement strand
GCAAAACAGCGGACTCTGGATCCGCCATTCCTGGTTCGAGTCCAGGTCTCCCAGTAGTTTACGCGGATCTCAGCACTTGAAGTCCGCGTTTGTTTGCAGCCCGATCCAACTGATCCATCCACTTTCACTAAGACACCGACAGAACCACCAACTCGACCCACTTGCGAAATTCTTCATGTTGCGCATTGTAGAGCAGGCGTGTGCGCAGCGGCAATGCCAGCCACATATACGAAAGTTTCCGCCTTTCCTCGCGCGAAGTGCGATCGACAATCTCGCGATACCAATTGGGAAAGCGCAGGAATATGGCGGGATGGCTGAGGATGCTATCTTTGATCCGCCAATACAGCATTACAAACAGGGCGAAGGAAAACACGCCGATCAATATGAGAAACGATGACGGCACCAAGACGATAAACACAAGATAAGCCAGGACGCAGCCCCATGCGATCGTCTCGAATAAGGGGCTAAAACTCACTTCATCGCCATATTGCTGAAATGCCGTCAGAATCGGTTCCTTGTAGAAGCCCAGCGTCACCAGGCTGGCGCGCAGCAAAAACAGTGTGGCAATGAACATAAACAGCGGCACGACAGTAGACATTGCTCTATCCCGTTGCCACCTCACAACAGTTAGACTCCAACCCCGAAGTATACTCAACCATGAGGCGACAGCGCATCCTCAATTGTATTTTGGCGGAATCCATGGCGGAGTTCTCCCGGGACGCGCGCCGAAATCCCGACATGAGGATATGGCGCGCATGGCAGCGGAACCTGCCAGCATTGGTTCTGCCCCGTCGGACGGTTGATAATTGTGCCATCGGCGGTCACGAACTCTTCATAGGCTGATTGAATGAGGGCATGGAAGCCACCATTCGCGCCAGGCGGAACAATCGCTTCTTCGTGTCTGATGACAAGAAAAAGGACGTAGGACAAGCAAAGCAGGACAAGCGCGTATACCGCCTTGAGCCGTCGCCGCCAATTGATCCAATGCCATGCCAGCGCCGCCAAGGTAGTAGAAAGCGCGGCGAGACTCCAGAAGATATAGCGGACGTACTTGTCATTTGGTACGGTAAAGAACCAGAACAGCAGCATAACCACCAGGGGAAGAAGCGCGCGCCAACTCAAATCTGGCGCAGGCGCGCCCCCCGGATTCATCCGCCTGGCGAGGATGTACATGACGATCGCGCCAATCGAAATAAGGGTTGGCAGCAAAGTCGGGAAGACATTAGTCAGGTAATTTCGAAGCCAAGGACGCAGCCATTCAAACGACGCCAAGACTACTTCAGGATCACCGCCTCGGTGGCGGGTATTGGTGGCCAAGGTCTGCTGACGAGACTCGACCTGTTCCGCTGGGATCGTCCAATCCAGCTCGACTCTGCCAAAAGACTGGGGATAAGCCAGGTATCCGCTGGTGATAAGGCCGCGCGTCATCCAGGGGAGCAACAGCCCGATGGCCACCAGCGTCACGAACCAGACCGTCTTAGGCTTCAAGCGAAAGCCGCCGCGCCGCGCCCAAACGACGATCACCAATACCGCGCAAGACAATCCAAAGACGACGTAACTTTGCTTCACCGTACAGCCGGTCAAAACAATGATCGCCAAGCGATACGCGAAGTAATCGCTAGATTCGCGCTCGGGGCGCCAATTTTGGAGAAAGTCTAGCAAATAGATCACGGTCAAAAAACCAATAAGATCGACAACGGTATCCGTGAGAAAGTGCGTGATACCGCCCCAGCGAACGGTCTGAAATAGAATATAGGGAATCGTAAGCGTCGCAAATAGCGAGGACCAGCGCAGGTCGTCGACCGTCCGTGACCGATAAAGGCAGAAGGCGGATCCTAGCGCATGAGCCCCGTATACCAGCAGCAGCAATCCTCTCGCGATGTAAATCGACCTTCCTGACCAAATCGACGTATCCAATAGAGCGTCGTAAAGATACACCGAATGATTAAATGCAAGCGACGAAAACAGATTGCCCAGCCCGGGCACTATGGGATAAGTGTCAATCCAGGTGACCGCCTGGATATCACGAAAGCCCGTATCGTAAGCAATCGGCATTCCAAGCGCTCGATTGGAAAACCAGATGGCAAGCAAGGCAACAAGCGCAAGCAATGGCTTATTGCGCGCCAGACGGTTGACCGTGTCCGTCAGGCTGCGCCGCTCGCGCATGAGCATGGGCGCGGCCGCGAGAGCGAAGATCAGCATGAGCGCATCGTTAACGGGAAGCAGCAAGTGCCAGAGTTGCATGACACCAAGCGAGAGCGCCCAACCGAGCCAGAAGCTGTCCAGCCAAACCCAACTTGAGCCGAGCGGCTGACCCATGGACTTCAACAAGCCAATGCCCAAGCCGCTGAAAAGCAAAGATAACAGCAGCCAGGTCAGCAGCACACTGCTCATGGAAATCAGGAGATCAAGCATTTGCGCCCTACCCGCATTTCTGACACAATATGCCGGACTTGCCGCAAGGAAACTTCATTATAATGACAGATAGGACATTGCGCGATTATCGTGTCGCGGCGAAGCAGTTGATCCCGACGCAAAACGTTCCGACAGTTCAAACATGCCCACCGCGCCCATGACTCAGTTTAGCGAAGGACCCAGGCTCGCTTTCGTGCAAGCGGCTGATGCCGCCGTCATCGCCGAAAACATGGTAGCCTTCGCCAATACCGAAGGCGGAACGATCATTATCGGCCTTCAAACCGATGGCACGCCTTTGAACTTGCCTGCCAAAGGCTTCGAGATCGAAAAGGCGCTGCGGCGCGCCGATGACCTCTATAATCCACCAGTCGTCATCGAAAACTGGGGAGAGATCGCTTTGCATTCGGCGGAGCAGCCGGCGGAGAGCCTTTCCGACCGAGGCGACAACGGCGGCGCTGGACCCGCCTTTTCCGCTCGCGCGAAAGCATTCGCCATCCAAGTGCCGCGCAGCACCGAATTGCATGCCCTGGCCGATGGACGGGTTCTCATACGCAGCGGCAGCGTCAATCGTCCGCTTGGCGGTCAAGAAATCCAACGACTCGCAAGCGCCAAGAACACTGGCGACTTCGAAACTGAGGCGGTTGCCGGCGCAACCATCGATGATTTCAGCCGCGCGATGATCGATGAATACCTGGAAAAGCGCGCCGAACGCACCAAGCGTCCCTATAGTGGCGAGGTCAATCGGATGCTGGCGGAGATCGGCGCCGTCACCGCCGACGGCAAGCCGACGGTTTGCGGACTCTTGCTCTTCAGTGAATATCCGCAGCGCTGGCTGCCGCAGAGCGGAGTCGTCTTCGCCAAGTTTGTCGGCACGACTCCACGTGGCGAAAGCGGACTGGCAGGTTATACCCGCCGCGAAGAACTGATCGGTCCAGTGCCGCGGCTGATCGAAGCCACCTGGAATCTAGTTTGGAGCGAAATGGCTATCAGCGCCGTGGTCAAGGGCTTGGAGCGTGAAGAAACCTTCGAATATCCTCAATTCGCCGTGCGCGAAGCGCTTGTGAACGCGATCTGCCATCGCGACTATCGCTTGCGCGGACGCCGCATAGAAGTGCGGATGTTTTCCGATCGGCTTGAAGTGATCTCGCCCGGCGGCTTGCCCGGCTTTATCACGGTCGAAAATATCAAAGACGAGCACTTCTCGCGCAATCCGCGTTTGGTGGGCGGGCTATTTCATTGGGGCTATATCGAAGAACTGGGCTTGGGCATTGACCGTATGATGGAAGTCATGCAGCAGGCGGGCCATTCGCCGCCGAAATTCGACGCCCGCCCATACAGCTTCGCAATCGCGCTGCACAACGAACGCAGTCAGCCGGAACTGCCCGAGTGGTCGCGCGATACCAATCACCGGCAGGCGCGCGCCTTGCAATACATCCGTGAAACCGGCTCCATAACAAACCGCGAGTACCGGAGCCTGATACAAACTGTATCAGCCGAGACTTTGCGCCTGGACCTGGTCGATCTGGTGGAAAAAGGCGTCCTCACCAAGATGGGCGTCAAGAAAGGCACCTATTACGTTCTGCGTGAATAGGCGCCGGATAGCAAAACGGGCGCAAACTGTTGCGCTCGTCCCAATCAATTGCCATTCGCTGCGCCTTAACGCCGGCGCTCCTTAAGACGGGCGGATTTCCCACGTCGATCACGAAGGTAGTACAGTTGGGCGCGCCGCACTTTCGCCCGCCGAAGAATCTCCACCTTCTCCACCCGCGGACTGCGCAGGAGGAAGGTGCGCTCCACACCGACCCCGTGGCTGGCTATGCGGCGCACGGTGAAATTCGCTTCGTTGCCGCCCTTTCGCGCTCGTATCACAACGCCCTGGAATATCTGCACGCGTTCGCGCGCGCCTTCAACGATGCGCACATGAACCTTGACCGTGTCACCCGACTCGATTTTAGGATGCTTGTGATTGTTGACGACCAGGGCTTGCATCAATTCCTGGCTCATGGCTGGCTTCCTTCCACAACAGGCGCCTAAAGCGCCAACTCTCATTCACACACAATCGGCGCATTTTAGCACAGCGCTGTGGCGGATTTCAAGGGCGCGCGCGCTGATTAGCCGCTGGCGCGCGTTTCATGGCTGAACAGCTTGCATGAAGAAGGAGATTGACGACTGCTAGGGAGTCTGCAAGACCTCTCCCGCGCTAAGGCTATCCACATCGCTGATTTCATTTAGCGCAGCCAATAGTTCAACGGACGTGCCGAGCTGAATCGCGATGCCAAAGAGCGTATCGTTCTGCTGAACCGTATAAGATCCGCCAGGCGTTGGCAAAGCCGCCGACTGGATGCTGAATTCGATTTCCGCGTCCGTCTGCGCATTGTCGAGCAGCGAGGTCTGCGCCTGCTCAACAAGCGCGCTTCTTGTATCATCGGCGCTGGCGATTTCCAGCTCTGCCGGTTCAGGCGTCGGCGGTATCAATGCCGGGTCGACTGTCGGTGGCGGCGCCGACGTCGGCGGCGGGATGAAACCCGTCGTCCCGCATTTGGGTATCGTGACCTGCTGCCCCACAGCAATCCGGTCCGGATTGTCGATACCGCTCGCATTGGCAATGTCATTGACGTTCACACCGTAAGCCAGCGAAAGCTGGAACAAGGTATCGCCTACGCGGATCTCGTGTACACAGTCTTCGCCGGGCGGGATCGTAGCGCGCGCGATCGGGATCGCCGTTGCTTGCGCCACGGGAGGTGAAACAGCCTCATCGCCGCTTGATATTTCCCCACCAACTGCCGCTTGCGTTTGCTGCGCGATAAGCGCCGTCGCTGTCAGCGCAAACTGATCGACTTCCTGTTCCGTCGGCGCAATCTCCTCGGTAGCCGTTGGCGGCGCCGCAGTCGGTTCAGCTTCCTCGACCGCGGTCGGTGAGGCAACCTGACGCGCAACCGGCGCCTGCCGAATCACCTCCGACGTATCGCGGAAACAGGCAGTCAACAGCAGCGACAACCCGGCAAGCAGTGAAATAAGCGGATAGCTTCCACGGCGCTCAATCATCTGTCGGCGGCTCCCTATCATAAGGTCTACCGTAGCATCGCTGCCTTAGTCCCCGATGCGCCACGTTTAGCAAAAGTCAAACACGCTAGAATCGGCAACGATTCTCTCCGGCGTTCATGCTTCATTATAGGTAGAGTGCAAATTATGGACAAACGAGTTTGCGACAGGCTTTACAGCAATGCTCGACCAGAACCGGATGCGAGACCAGTCAGCCGTTCAGGCGATAAAGTCCGATGGCAATGCCAGCAAGATGAACGCGCCCGCGGCAATTCGGTAATAGCCGAAGGCGACAAAGCTGTGGCGAGAGATGTATTTCAACAGCAGATCAATAGCAAGCAAGGAAAACACACCGGAAAAGGCCGCGCCCAGCAGCAGCAGCAGCAATTGATCGGGCCCCAGCGTATCGAGAGTGGTGACGAACTTGTAGATCGTCGCGCTGCCAAGCAGCGGTATCGCCAAAAAAAACGAAAACTCAGTTGCGACGCGACGACTTAATCCCGCCAACATGCCGCCTACGATTGAACATCCGGAGCGCGACATGCCTGGAACCAGCGCCAGAATTTGCACCAGACCGACCATCGCCGCTTGACGCGCAGTCACTTGCGAAACATCCATTGGCGCTTCCACGGCTGCCGATCGATATCGGGGCATTCGCTCGACGATAAGGATAACAACCCCGCCGATAATCAGCGAAGCCGCCACCAAATGAGCCGAGAAAAACAGCGATTCGATCAGCTGCTGAAAAATGATTCCGATTGCAGCCACTGGCGCGCTGGCTAAAGCGATCATCAGCCAAAAGCGGCGCGTTTCAGACGAAGACGGCAGCGCAATTGTCTTCTCGCGCAAAGTCCGCCGATAGTAGACGAGAACCGCCGCCACCGCGCCGACCTGAATGAATATCTCGAAGACCGGCGGAAGCATGGCGTCAAAGTTGAGCAAGGCGGCGCCGACGATCAGGTGCCCGGTAGATGAAACAGGCAAGAACTCGGTGACGCCTTCAATCAGCGCCAGGAGAACTACCTTAACAACATCGTCTATCATCGCTGGGTCCGTATCGAGCGCGAATCAACAGAATGCGAAGACATTTACGTTAAGCCTAACAGGCGCTGTCCCAGGAATAGCCCGGCGACGACGCCGAGCAAGCAGCTGGCGTTCGTTAGCAGTATGTTTAACAGGAACAGCGCCGTGGCGCCGCCCTGCATCAAAGCGATGTTTTCGTTGGCGAAAGTCGAGAAAGTAGTGAATGCGCCGAAGAAACCCGCGCCGACAAGCAGACGGAGTTGTGGAGGCATACCCGCCCTGGCGCTGAACCAGGCGCCAAATAGCGCGAGCCCGAACGAACCCAAGACATTTACCAAGAGCGTGCCATACGGGAACGCGCCCCAGCGCGATATTAGCAAGTTATCGGTCCAGAGCGAGAGCAGGTAGCGCGCGTTGGCGCCGAAGAATCCGCCTATGCCCACAACAATCAGACTGTCCATCTTTCGCCCCCGAAAGGATTCATTTCGATGCGCTGTTAACCACCCAAGACCAAACATGCGGCCCTAGCCGTCGAGATATGCGCTGCGCCTATCTTCGCCGTGCATCGAGCGT
Organism: Chloroflexota bacterium; assembly: GCA_026706445.1. Classification (GTDB taxonomy): domain Bacteria; phylum Chloroflexota; class Anaerolineae; order Aggregatilineales; family Phototrophicaceae; genus UBA6055. Next base: position 8,615 of record JAPOYT010000146.1, on the reverse strand, counting down.
TTTTGTAAAGTACACTACCTTTTCGCGACAGGAAACAGGCATGGATTATCTCAAACTCATCAGCAACAATCACGATTTCGCAAAGTTATGGGCGGCGCAACTCGTCAGTCTCCTTGGCGACTGGTTCAGCACGATTGTCATCTCAGCGTTAATCGTTTCTTATACCGAAGGCAGCGGATTCCAGGGTATCGCCGTTAGCGCCTTTCTCATCGCCCGCCTGATCCCGCCTCTCTTGATGCGTCCACTGGCCGGTGTGCTCGCCGATCGTTTTGATCGTAAACGGCTCCTCATCACCAGTGATATTTTACGCGCATTAGCCGTTCTCGGCTTGTTGTTCACCACCCAAGGTCCCGAATTCCTGCCGCTGGTTTATGTTTTCATCGTGATTCAGTTTCTCGTCTCATCGATATTCGAGCCGGCTCGGAACGCAATCATGCCGAGCATCCTCTACCGTCACCAACTGGTCATCGGCAATACACTCAGCAGCGTGACCTGGTCGGCGATGCTGGCGATCGGCGCCATTACCGGCGGCCTTGTCGCCGAGCTGCTGGGCATCCAGGCGGCGCTTTTGATTGATTCGCTGACCTTTGTTGTTTCCGCTTTGCTGGTCGTAACCATCGTGATACCGGAAAGACCACGCTCTGAACTCGGCGGCGATGCGCGCAAAGTCATAGATAAATCACAGCGCACCTTCCGCGATGGCATCCGCTACCTCGCCAGGCAGCGCGAAGCCGCGGCGCCGCTGTTCGTAAAGATGGGACTGAGCATCACCAGCTCCGATACGCTGCTGATCCTTTACGGTACGCAAGTCTTCGTTCTCGGTGATGGCGGCATCACTTCGATGGCGATACTTTGGGCGGCATTTGGCGTGGGCGCAATCATTGGTCCCTTGATAACCAACCGCTTCAGCGATGGCTCGGTCCGAATTCTGCGCCGCTTGATCATAGTTGGCTTCGGCTTGATGGCGCTCGGCTGGCTGTTTTGGGGTTTGGCGCCATCGTTGGAATTCCTGACGCTGGCTGTTGTGGTGCGGGCGATGGGCGGCTCAGTGAATTGGACTTACAGCTCGGTCATCATCCAGCAGGTTGTGCCCGATGAGTACCTGGGCCGGACCTTTTCGCTCGACTTCGCAGGTTTCGAATTGGCGCAGAGCATCGGCATCGTCGTACTTGGTCTGCTGATCGACGCCGTGGGAAACGCAGGCATACAGTCCATCGTCTTCGGAGCGGCGTTGATATCGCTTGCGCCGCTCTTCATTTGGACGAGAATTGTGCAATTGTTGGAGAAGCGGGCGCCGCACAGCGTTTCTGTCGCTCCCGAACCGGCGCCAGGAGGTTGATATGACAAGCTTTCAATACGATATGCGAATCACTAAGAATTACCCCAGTCTGGCCGCCGGCGTCATCGTCGCGCAGGGCATGACCAACGCCCAGTCGCCCGATGCGCTGCGCAATCTTTATTTGGACGAGCAGACGGCGGTGAAAGCGCGCATCGGCACGACGCCGCTTAGCGAATTGCCGACGCTCATCGCTTGGCGGCGGGCGATCAGCGCTTTCGGTGTTTCGCCAACAAAATATCGCAGCGCCGCTGAGTCATTGCTGCGCCGCTTGACCAAAAAGGGTGATATCCCTTGTATCAATACGCTGGTCGATATCGGCAACCTCGTCAGCATCCGCTATGGCCTGCCCGTCGCCATCTTCGATACAGGCCAGATCGCGCCGCCGATTACGGTGCATTACTCCGATGGCGGCGAAGATTTCATAGACCTCGGCAGCGACAAGATCGTTCACCCCGCGACCGGCGAAGTGATATTCTCCGATGAAGCGCGTATGGTAGTCGCCAGAAGATGGTGTTGGCGGCAAAGCGCGACCAGCGCCTCGAACGCTTCCACGACCGACGCCGTCATCACCATTGAGGCGCATCACGACGGAGGAAGCGACGATATCGAAAACGCCCTGGCGGATTTGCTGGCTCTATTCGCCGAATATGCCGGCGGCAGCTACGATTCAGCCCTGCTTGATGCCGACAATCCGGCGATCTAGATCATTCGCAAGCGACCGCTGAGCACTGGCGGAATCTGCGCTAGCTTAGTCCAGGACAGTCCTTCCGAGGCGACCGCCTCATCTGCGCCGAAGGCCGGCTCCAGCAAGCCGTCCAGCGCGAAGCCGGCGGCGAAAGCGGCGCTGAGCAGCTCGCTCAAGCTTCGGTGATAATAATAATGCGGGTCTGGCTCGCCTGGCGCGCCCGAGCCTTTCACCGGCGGCATATCGAGATATGTTCGCAGCTTGACCGCATAATGATCAGCCACGACGCCATCGCGATCTTCTTTCTCATGAACAAAGATCGGGTTGTTGGAGTTAAAAGCCGGGTGCTGCGTGGAGAAGACGAAACGCCCACCCTGCCTGAGCAAGCGCGCCGCCGCCCGAAACAGCGGCTCAATCGTCGGCATATCCATCAATGCCATGGTACAGGTGATAGCATCATATCGTCCGACGCCAAGCGCCAGCATCGCCGCCTCGTCGGTTCCGTCGATGATGCGGAAATCTACCTCCACCGCGAGATCCGCGCCTCTTGCCGTCGCCAGACGAATCAGTTCCTCGCTGAAGTCGAATGCCGTAACCTGCGCGCCGCGTTGCGCCAAACTGCGCGCCAAGGCGCCATTGCCACAGCCGACATCCAGCACGGCTTCGCCCGCCTGCAACTCCAGCAGCTGCATTAGGCCAGGCTCGACCAGCCACTGATGAAACGCGTTGCCGTATTCACCATGCAGCGCGTCCCAGAAACGCGCCTTTCGATTCCACAGTTCACGACCTTCATCATTGAGTCGCTTGATGTCCAATGTCTGTCTCCGTCTCGATTCGCGGACCGTCATTGTAACGCGGCGGCGACATTCCATACATCGGCAGAAGCGAAGCGCAAGCGAGCCTTCAGCTTTCCCGCCTCGCAAGCTTGGCGCCGCTATCATATAATCCTGGTCAACGACAGCGATTGGCCAGCCGCGCGTGGAAGAAGTCCTCTTATATGCAATAGTCGGCATCCTGGTTGGGATTTCCAAAGGCGGGATCGGCGGACCTGTTCCCGTCGCCTTGACCGTGCCGCTGCTGACCCTGATCATTGATCCGCAGATCGCCGTCGCTCTGGTGCTTCCGCTCTTGATCTTCGCCGATGTCTTCGCCCTCTACTTCTATTGGCGGCAATGGGATCGCCACTATATCGCCTTGATGATAGCGCCCGGCTTGATCGGCGTTCTGCTGGGCGCGCTTGTGCTGGATGCCATCGACGCCACCACGCTCAAACGCCTGATCGGCGGACTGACCTTGTTGGCGCTGAGCTTCAAGATCGCCAGCGACCGTCTGGCATCGCTCGCCTATCAGCCGCGGATCTGGCACGGCTACTTCGCCGGCTGGGCTTCTGGCTTCGGCTCGACCTTGGCGAATGTTGGCGCGCCCCCATTCACCGCATATTTGCTGCTGCAGCCGAAGATGACGCCGCGCCGCTTCGTCGGCACCACCACGCTATTCTTCGCCGTAATGAACTTGACCAAGGTTCCGGGCTTCATCGCCCTTGAGCTGTTCGATTATGACCGTCTCTTGAGCATTGCCTGGGTATTCTTGCTGATTCCGCCGTCAGTGCTGGTCGCGCGCCGCCTGATTGACCATATCAATCAACAGGTATTCGAATGGATAATGATGATCCCGCTGGCGGCGCTAAGCGTCTATCTGCTGTTTTCCGGCTGATTGAGCCACCTGCCCAGCGCGCGAATCCCATCCAGCATATTCGCCGCGTGTGTCGCCGCGGTCGCCTCAATCCGATCTGCGTCTAGCAGCGCGGCTTCACCATCAAAATCGACGTAAGCCATCCGCGCGGCGAGCGCCTTGCCAGGCATGCCAAAGGCGCCTCCCGGCAACAGCGCAACGCCAGTCTCGGCGAGCAGCCGCTCGCAGAGTTGACCGTCGCTTTCTATACCGCGCTCAGCCAAGTCTTTCGCGAAGCGACTGAAATCCAGCAGCAGATAGAAGCCGCCTTGCGGCGCATGCGCGCGAATGCCGCACTCGATCAAGGCGCCGTGAACGACCGAGCCGATCGCGCGCAGAATCCGACGCTGCGCCGCCAGAAAGCTGTATGTTTCGCCATTCAGTTCGTAGGCAGAAAGCGCCGCCGCCTGAATGGGCACGGGGGCGCAGGAATAAGTCTCCGACCCCAAGCCGACCAGCGCGTCGCGCAATTCGCCGGGCGCGTCCGGCGGCAAAATCAGCGCGCCCAGCCGCCAGCCGCCCGCTCCGCACCACTTCGACAAGCCGGTTGTGACCAGCGTCCGCTCGGGATAAAGACGCGCAAGCGAGACATGGCGGCCTCGGTGATCCAGCAGCGCATAGATCTCATCCGATATCACCCAAACGCCGTGCTTGCGCAATATGACCGTCAGCGCTTCCAATTCCGCGCGGCAGTAGGTCAAGCCGTCCGGATTGCCGGGATAATTCAAGACGAGCAGCTTTTCACGGTCCGCTCTGCCTTCGCCTTTCAAGGCGCGTTCAAGTTGATCTGGCTTTACTCGCCAGCGACTTTCAAAGGATGTCGGAATGATGAATACCTCATGGCTTGCCAAGCGAGCTTGCGGCGCGTAGGAGACCCAGGACGGACCCGGAAGGTATACCTCGGCGCGGTGAAAAGCGCGCATGATATTGTGCAGCAGCGGCTTGGTACCCGGCGCGATGAGAACCTGTTCAGCCGTGACCGGATAGCCATCGACTTCGTGATGGAAGGCGGCGACCTTCTGGCGCAATTCCGGCAATCCTGCTACAGCCGTGTATTCCTTGCGATGCGCCGCGCCGCGCAAGGCGTTTTGCACGCGCTGCGGTGGCGGAAAGGGCGATTCGCCAAAGCCAAAACGGTAAACCGGGCGTCCAGCATTTCTTATTTCCCGCGTCTTTTCGTTCAGGGACAAGGTTCCCGATTTGGCGACCTTCACAAAGGTCATGGCTGCTTCCATCCTATCGCGCTCAATCGCCGCGTATCGCGCCAAATTGTACACCTTCAGCGGCATCTTTGACAGAATGCCGCGAAGCTGCATAATCAAATTCGGGCACATAAGCATACGGATATTAACAATGACGACAGTCGCTGAATATTTCGCTGAGCAATTGATCGACGCGGGCGTGGAGCGCGTTTATGGCTTGCCCGGCGGAGAAAATGTTGAGATCCTGGATGCGATTCGGCGGCGCGGGATCGACTTTCTGCTGGTAAAGAACGAAAGCAGCGCCTGCTTCATGGCGGCGACCGACGCGCGCCTGACCGGCACAATCGGCGTCGCGCTGGCCACCTTGGGTCCCGGCGCGGCAAACGCTTTTGCCGGGCTCGCGCACGCCTATCTCGATCGCGCGCCCGTTCTGCTGATCACCGCTGCGAATGATCCGGAGTTCATCGACAAGCACACGCATCAAGTTATCGATCTGAAGGCCATGTTTCGCCCGGTCTGCAAGCGCACGGCGGAGCTGACCGTCGAAAACGCCGCGGACGCGATTCCGCGGGCGCTTAGCCTCGCTAAAGCGAATCGTCCGGGACCGGTTCACATAAGCATTCACAATCGCATCGCGGCGCAAACTATGCAGGCAGTCAGCCCGGCTAAGCCGCAACGTAAGACTGTCGCCGTACACGCGTCCAATGTCCTCGCGGCCCGCCGACTTCTCGCTGACAAAAGGAAACCGATAATTGTCGTCGGCTTGGGCGTGCAGCCGAATCGACCCTATTGGCAAATTCGCCGCCTTGCCGAGTCGCTGAACGCGCCGGTGATTGACACGCCGAAGAGCAAGGGCGCGCTCTCGGCGCATCATCCTCTCTTCGCTGGCACGGTTGGATTGACACGCGACGATCCTGTCTACGACTTGCTTGATGAGGCCGATTGCGTTGTGGCAATCGGTTTTGACGTGGTCGAGCTGGTCAAGCCATGGGATTTCGAAAAGCCGCTGATCTGGATTGCGAACTGGTCCAACGATGATCCGCAGATCGACTGCGAATTAGAACTGGTTGGCGCGGTCGGCGAGATTCTTGACGCCCTTGGCGAAGCGAAAGCAAACACATTATTGGACTGGGGCGCGGAAAGAGTGCGGCGGTTTCGGCAGCAACAAAGCCGGCGGAAACTGCCGACGCCGTTAAAAGGCCGCATTCTGCCGCAAACGTTTTTGACATCGCTGCGGGAGAACGCGCCTGACGACATTATCCTGACGACCGATGTCGGCTCGCACAAGATTTTCACGGCGCTGGAATGGCGGCCGCGGCGGCCGAACCGCTACTTCGTGTCCAACGGACTTTCCGCGATGGGCTTCGGCTTGAGCAGCGCGATCGCAGCGGCGGAAGTTACCAGTCAGCCGGTCGTCTGCATCACCGGCGACGCCGGGCTGGCGATGGTCATGGGCGAGCTGGGACTGCTAGTGGAAAGGCAGCTGCCAGTGCTTATCGCGCTGATGAACGACTCGGCGCTGGATCTGATTCGTTCCGCTCAGATACGGCGCGGACGCCAAGCCTTCGGCACTGAATTTGACAACCCGGATTTCGAATTCATTGCAAAGGCTTTTGGGATAGCCTACCGAAATGTCGAATCCAGACTGGATTGCGACGAAGCCATTCGCGCCGGACTTGAGAGCCAAGCGCCAATGTTGATTGATGTGATGATTGACCCAATCGGCTATCCGACCACCGTGCGATAGATTAGGTTAAGATATTCCGAGTGTGCTTGCGTCGCGGGCGCTCCATCACATTCATGCGCCGCTCAAGCGAGCAAATGTAAACAGGGCGACGAATAGCACCGGGATCAATCCTAGCATCAGCATGCGCCGAATCACCGGTCCCTCTTGCCCGCCCAGCCCAACCGTGCTGCAGCCGACGATGATTTTCGCCGGCGCCAAAACACTGCCGAGCGAAGCGCCCGCCGTCTGTCCCGCAAGAATTACTGGCGCGCTCAAGCCAAGAAGCGTCGCCGTCTCACCCTGCAATGCGCCGAAGACGACATTCGAATTAGCATTGCTGCCGGTCATGAATGCGCCCAAGGCGCCGACGAATGGCGCGAACAAGGGATAGATTTCGGCGCCGACTGTCTCGCTGATGCCGCGCGCAATCATCTGCGTCATTCCAGTATGGGTCATCAGCGACGCCATCGCCACAAGCGCAAAAATCGCGATCGTCGTCTTCAGCGCCGATTTGCGAACTTGCCGCCAGATATCACGCCACACCGAGGGACTGTCGAAGTAACCGGCGGCGCGATACATCAGAAAGGCGCTCAAGCCAGCGTAGAACAGGATGGCGCCCGCGTGACCGAAGACGCTGATTACCCGCCCGCTTTCGGCCGATACCGCCCAGCCAAATGAGGTCGTCACCGCCGGAAATTCAAGCCGAATCATAACGCTGTCCAAGAGCTGCTCTAGCGGCGCCACTAAATTCGCAGAGAAAGCCAGCGCGAGCAAAATGACATAAACCGCCAAAGCCAGGATGATGCTGCGCCCACGGTCGTCCGCTGTTGTGGCGGCGCGCTTGGAACTGCCCCGATGCAGCGGCGACAAGACGAAAACGACGCCGACCAAGGCGCCAGCCAAGGCGCCCGAAGTAGAGCCCAGCGTCCAGATGCCATTGGTGGCGATCCACCACTGCGTCCATCCCATCGCCGCGCCAACGACCAACAACATGGGAATCGATCGCAATAGTCCGCTAGCGCCGGCGCTGACGTAGGCGACCAGGGCGCCGCTGAACAAACACGAAAGGCTCAAAACAAGAGCGGCGTCATGCGCCAGCGTCTCTCCCGGCAATCCGGTCACCGCCATCAACGCGACGAAGGACGTGCCCAGTGAGCCAAAGGTCACCGCCCAGCCATGACCGAGCGATGCCATAATCACCGATTGGGTCGCCGTGTATCCCAAGCCAACGAGCAGAGGCGCGACTACCGCTATCGGCACGCCGAATCCGCCGACGCCTTGCAAAAGCGATACGAAGATCCAACTGATGAGCAGACTCTGGGCGGCGCGGTCGGATGTCAAGCGATGCAAGCTGCGGCCGATCAATCCGACAGCGCCAGCTTCATTGGTCACGTTGTAGAAGAATAACGCCATCCATACGATGTAAAGCACATCGATCGCCAGTAAGATCGACTTGCCGATGGCGACCAATGCCAGATCGGCGCCACCGCCAAATGCCGTCATTGCCAGCGCAAGCGCCACAAGGAAGCCTGCCAAGCCGGCGCGCCCCCCGCCCCAGCCAGCGCCAACCATAAGGAGCAGCACAGTTAAAACCGGCGCCAGCGCCAACAGCCAATTGATGACATTCAGTTCCAAGTCAATGCTCCCGAGCCAAAGCGTGTAGGAGCGAGAGAACCGCAGTGTCTACGCGCGGCTTGTCTCGCCCTATTCCTATTGATATGTGGCTCTAGGGCGACCCGAGGGGCGCGTAGGGCACGTAGACATCGCCCTTCGACACTGCCCTTCAGTCGCAGCCACAAGTTTCGCCTAGTTCGGTGCGCGACTCGCCGCCGCGCGTAGGCAAAGCGGGTCAGCCGCCCCTGTTTACGTTGCGAGCGACAAACCCCATCCCCCGGCCCCTTCCCCAGCAAGCTAGGGAAGGGGAGCTTAGCG
>JAPOYT010000049.1 GCA_026706445.1 Chloroflexota bacterium | reverse complement strand
GCTCGCCCCTACAGACTGTCAGGTGGATGCAATTTACCTATTTCAACCGAAATGGATACACTTCCAGGCGAATGACAGCGGACTTAGGCTCTATCAGCGCGAGGCAGCGAGAGATTCGAAGCGGCTTTTGCCGAATGTTCGCAAACGCGCGGGCGCAGCCATTGCTATAGACCGCGGTACGCTCGATACCACTCCCAGGTCCGTTGCAAGCCATCGCGAACGGAAACCGCTGGCTCAAAGCCTAGCAGTTCGCGCGCCTTGCTGTTGTCGCAATAAGTAATCGGCGGATCGCTCGGCGGTGTAGGTACAGACACAGTATTGATACTTTTCCCCGCGCGGCGTTCAATGATATCGACGAAGTCGAGTAGCGAAATCGGCGCGCCGCAGCCCAGGTTGATGACCTCGTAACCGAGCGGAATATCGAGCGCGGCCAGGACGCCTTTCACTGTGTCAGCGATATAGGTCCAGTCCCGCCGGATATCGCCGCCGTTGAAAAGCCTGATCTCTTCGCCAGTCTGTGTCGCTTCCAGCAAGCGCCAGGGCATCATATCGGGTCGGCCGGCGGGACCGTAGACGTTGAAGAAGCGCAGGCAAGTCACGTTCATGCCGGCGAGGTTATGGTAGGTGTGGGCGAGCAGTTCGGCGGCGCGCTTGCTCGCCGGATAGGACGCCAGCGGTCGGTCGGCGCTGTCGGTCTCGACGAATGGCAATTGATTCGTTCTGCCATAGACGGACGAGGTAGACGCCAGTACGAATTGCTCGATTTGCGTCGTTTTCGCCGCCTCAAGCAGATTCATCGTGCCGGTGACGTTGACATCCATATAGAGGCGCGCTTGCTCGACGCTTTCGCGCACGCCAGCCATCGCCGCCAGATGCGCTACATGGGTGATGCCCTGCTCGGCGAATAGGCCTTCGACCAGCGCGGCGTCGCGGATATCGCCCTCGATGATGGCGCAGCTTTTGTAATGGCTTAGCCGCTCGGCGGTTCGGCGCTTGATGGCCGGGTCGTAGTAGTCGTTGAAGTTATCCAGGACGACGGCGCGCTCGCCCCGTTTTAGCAGCGCTTCGGCCACGTGCCCCCCGATGAAGCCGCCGCCGCCGGTGACAAGATAGGTCATAGGCATCATTTCCCTTGGGATAGGGCAGCATATAATTGCATCACGCGAACCAAAGTAGTGTTTGTTGAACTGGCTAACGGAGAGAATTCATCTGCGCCCAGGGTGACACAGGAGGCTGGCACATTGTGCGGTATCAACTCGTAATGGCAAGCGCCCGTTAGCACTGAGATCTGGTCGTGCCGCACTCTATTGCTGGCGCTCGCTGGGATTCGCGCTTTGGTTGTCCTTCTTGCGTCGATTGTAGCGGTCAAGGAAGGTGAATATGACAATGTATCCTACAGTTAATACGAGTACGTAAAGTACTGTCCACTCGTCAATCCATGTTGGCATGATGTCACTCCCTTACTCGCGCAAACTCGCCGAGCGCCTTAGCGTGTATTGCAACCAACTACACACGGCAAATGTGGCGAGTCCAATACCCGCGCCGAGTATAGCTATAGTTGCAACCGGAATATCAGGCGCATTAGAGTTTACATTCGTTAGAATTATACCATAGACAACGGCACAAAACAGCATTCCAGGTATTAGCAGCGTTGTCACGCGGCGGTATTTGTCAATGGCGAACAGAGAGGGCGAAGAACTCTCGACATCGTTTCTGGTCGTCGCCATCACCACCATGGAGAGAATAAATAGGTCGGTGCCACCTAAAATATTCTGTATCTGAATCGCTTCGCCCTTGAGAAACGAAATCAAGACGGCGGTAATGATAGGAAAGAGCGGTATCAAGATTGAATAAGTCAGCCAATTTGTCATTCGACCCGTCTCCGAAATTTGCTAGCGCCGCGGAACTGTCCAATAGAACGGTACCTTAGCACAAATCTAATTTGCAACTCATAGTTTGCTCATTCAAAGCTGAAGCAGAATCGACTCCAGCTTGGCAAGAGTTGATGCGCAGGAAACTACTCCGCGCCGTTATCGCCAAGAACGCCGAAAATTTCGCCTTCTTGTACCTGGAAACTGATGTCGCGGTTTGCCGCTTCATCAGCGCCGGGATAAGTCTTATGTATTTGGATTGCCTCGTAGACGATCATGCCTCAGCGGCCAGGTCTAGCAGGATCGACTCCAATTCAGCGTAAGATACAATCCGCACCAGCCGATTGCGCACTCGCCGCGATCCCGGCGCGTCGAGTTCATACTTGCTGATTTGTCCGCGCATTTCGCGCACGGCGACATGTTCCGGCAGATGCGCGCTCGCCAGCGTCAGTTGCGCGTGCCGCAGCGCGATGCGCGCCCGCTCCGATCGAGAGGGCTCGGGGGGCGCGACGCCGGTTTCCAGGCAGTGGGCGATATGCCGGAATAGCCAGGGCCGTCCTAAGGCGGCGCGCCCGATCATCACGCCATCGCAGCCGGTACAGTCGAGCATGCGGCGGGCGTCCTCGCCCGAGCGCACATCGCCATTGCCGATGATCGGCATGTCGCGAACCGCGTCTTTGACGGCAGCGATTATCTCCCAATCGGCGTCGCCGCCATGACCTTGCCCGGCGAAGCGCGCGTGCACCGCCACCGCCTGAGCGCCAACTGACTCCGCCGCCGCCGCGAAAGGGACCGCCGTTACGATGCCGTCTTCAAAGCCGCTGCGGACTTTGACCGTTACGGGTACATCAACCGCTTTCACAACAGTCTCCACCACCGCCGTCGCCGCTTGGACATCGCGCAGCAAGGCAGCGCCGCCGCCTTTTTTGGCGATCTTCGGTACCCAGCAGCCCATGTTGATGTCGACTATATCGGCGCCGTGGTCGACGACTACGCGAGCCGCTTCGGCGACAATGCGCGGCTCAACGCCGAAGAGCTGCGCGGCGACCGGTCGCTCGTCACTCCGCCAATCGAAACGTTGCAGAGCGCGCTTCCGCGAATTTTGCACGATGTTGCTGCTGATTAATTCTGTGCAAACGAGACCGCAGCCACCGAATTCGCGACAGAGGCGGCGCAAGGCGTAATTGGTATGCCCAGCCATCGGCGCCAAGGCAAGCGGCGTGTCTATGGTGATATCGCCAATGCGCAAGGGTTTCAGCGCGGTTTGCGTCGCCAGCAAGGGAAAACTCTCTAAAGGACTGCTTCCGCCAGGAAGCGCAAGGCATCCAGCGAAAAAACAGTGACGTTAAGCGTGGTAATCGGCGAGTCGCGCCAGATTTGCAGCCGATCGCGGATCCGCGCTTTTGAGCCGACCAGAGCGACCGCATCGACCAGCGCGTCCGGCACTTGGATGATCGCCTCGCCCCTGCGGCCGCTCAAGTAGCAACGCTGAATCGCTTCGGCCGCTCCTTCAAAACCATAGCGGCAAGCCAGGTCGTAATAGAAGTTTTTGCCTTTGGCGCCCATGCCGCCGATATAAAGCGCCAGAACGGGCTTGATCTGATTGTAGGCTGGCTCAAGATCATCGTCGATCACGACCGTGACCGATGGCGCGATGTCGAAGTCGCTCTGACGCTTGCCATCTGCGGCTTTGGCGAATCCGGCGGCGACGGCGGCCGCGTATGTCTTCTGATAGTGCGCCGGCGCGAACAGTATCGGCAGCCAGCCGTCAGCGATTTCGGCCGTGAGTTCTACGTTTTTCGGACCAATCGACGCCAGGTAGATGGGCATATCGGCGCGTCCATGGAGGATGCTCTTCAATGGCTTTCCCAAGCCAGTTGCATCATCCCCGCTGTATGGAATCTGATAGTGCTCGCCTTGATGCGCCAGCGGCGCTTCCCGTTCAAGAATCTGCCGCACGATACTCAGGTATTCGCGCGTCTTCGCCAGTGGTTTGCCATAGGGGCGCCCGTGCCAGCCTTCGACCACTTGCGGTCCCGAAAGCCCCAGCCCGAGCAGGACGCGTCCGCCGGAGAGTTGATCCAGCGTCATCGCCGTCATTGCGGTCATGGCGGGCGAGCGCGCCGGCATTTGCATGATGCCCGTGCCCAGCTTGATATTCTTGGTCAGGGCGCCGATCCAAGCCAGTGGCGTGATGCAATCCGAGCCGTAGGCTTCCGAGGTCCAGACCGCGTGATAACCGAGCCGATCGGCCTCGAGGATCAAGTCCAGCGGCAAGTCGATGCGCGCGCCTGAATAACCGACCATCAGTCCTAATCGCACAGCAAGCCTCCGTATTCAAGCTATCCAGCCGGATCCAAGCAGTTCAGTTGGGTGTCCGTTAAGGCGAGGGCGAATGTTGCGCGCCGCGCCGACTCTGTAGCCAGCGCCGCACCCTTGCCACGACCCATCTCGCGCCAATTATCATGGTTGCGGCGATAGAATTAAAGGCGACATCAATCAACTCAAAGAAGCGGTTGGGCAGCAGCGACTGAATGCCTTCGTCAAGCCAGCCCAGCCCAATGGACAGGATGAGCGCGAGCAGAGCCGGCGCCGGAACCCGACGTCCCTTGTCTCGCCGTTCCAGCAGCGCTTCATGGACCAGGGCCGCCACCAAAGCGTATTCGAAAAGGTGCGTGCGCTCCTCCCAGGACCCGAGCCGCAGCCAAGCCAGCAGATACACCGTGAGGATGCCGCCGCCGACCGCGATCTCTTGGCGACTGAGCCGCTTGTCGATGAAGAAGACCGGAATCACGACCAGCAGCGCAATAATTGCGAATACAAGGTTGCTGCCGATGTTGTCGAGAATGCTTGCGCCCAGCGCGGCCACTATCGCCGGCGCTTGCCCCAAGGTTGCGTAAATCGCAGCCAATACGATGGCGAGCGCTAGCCACAGCCTGCGTTCTCTTGTTGAGCTGAATATTGACATCGACATCCTCGACAAGTAAATCCTAGTAAGCAATCAGAATATCAGTTATTCGAACGGAATCACCACTAAGATCCAAAGTTTGTACGGGCGAGCGACCTGCAGTGTCTACGCGCAGCGGTGGCTCGTCCCCTCCGCACTATAGATTGATCATCATCTTGCGCGCGATTTACATGATTCTACTCACAATTATTCGGTCGAATTTTAGATGTCTGTACTTCAATACGCGAACAGAGCGAGAATGTATCAGGTCGATGTAGTCAAGGAAAACTCTGTGTGCTCGCTCTGTGTCTTCTCTTTATTGAACCCCGTACGGTATGACGTCTGTTGGGGCGACGCTGTGAGTCTGCCACGGCCATGCGGTTGAGGAGTCAACGGGCGAGCCACCGGCGGCGGTCAGTGTCTACGCGACCTCGCCCCTACTATCGCATAACTTGGGGCTCATCATTTTGGGTGAGCCAAGCTGTGACTTGCGAGGTACTGCGGTGAAAAAATCTTGACAACGCTTGGCAAGACGCATGCCCGCGAAATTTAGCGCTCCCATTAAGGTCGCGGCTTTGACTTATCTCTGCGCTAAAGCTAATATCCTCTAATGACTGACAGCCGGTTAGGACAAGAGAAGACAGGATGAATGGAAAAGAACTGATACAAGCATTGCGAGCGGGCCAGCGCGTCTATGGCACGGCGATTTACTCGCCGTCGCCGATTTGGCCGCGCGTGGTGCAGAATCTCGATCTCGATATGGTCTTCATTGACACCGAGCATACGCCGCAAGACCGCAACATGATCTCCTGGATGTGCAACGCCTTCGCCGCACTGAACCTGGCGCCGGTCGTGCGCATCCCGGAGCCGGATCCCTATCTGGCGCAGATGACGGTGGATGGCGGCGCGCATGGCGTCATCGCCCCCTATATTGAGCATCCGGACCAGGTCAAGGCGCTCGGCGGCGCGGTCAAGTTTGGTCCGCTGAAGGGGGAAAAGCTGCAGGCGGCTTTGGATGGCGAAGCGGCGCTGGAGCCGGCGCTGGCGGATTATCTGGCGGCGCGCAACGCCAGCAAGGCGCTTTTTGTCAATATCGAGAGCGTGCCGGCGCTGGAGCGGCTGGATGAGATTCTGCAGTCGCCCTGGATCGACTGTGTGCTGGTCGGTCCTCACGACTTGTCTTGCAGCCTGGGCCTGCCGGAACAATACGACCATCCGGTCTTCGATGAGGCGATCCGAACGATCATCAGCAAGTCGCGCGCGGCTGGCGTCGGCATCGGCATCCACCACAACTTCGCTCACCACGAGATCGAATGGGTCAAGGCGGGCGCCAATCTGGTGATGCACAGTTCCGATATTTCATCCTTCAATCGCGCGCTGACCGCCGAATTCAAGCGCATCCGCGAAGAGACGGATGATGTCGGCCAGATCGTCGATGAAAACGTCCATTTCTAATCAGGTTTATCCAAAAGGAAAATACCGCCAAATGTACAAGATCTGGTTTGAATCCACGGTGCCCGAGCAATATCGGTACATGTTTGAAGACATCGCCGACGGCATCTGCCCGGGCGCGCAATTGCAGAATGATCCCTACCATGAGCTGGAGAACGCGCACGCTGTGCTCAATGGCGGGCGCGTATTTGACGCGGCGGCGCTGGATCGCGCGCCCAACTTGCTGATCATCGCGCGCACGGGCGTCGGCTACGACACGCTTGATGTTGACGCGGCCACCGACCGCGGAATCGCTTGCGTCAACGCGCCGGAAGCGCCGACCGTCTCCACCGCTGAGCTGGCGGTCACCTTGATGATGACGGTGGCGCGCGCGGTCAAGAAGGTCGAGAACGAGCTCATTTCAATGCTGGAGAGCGGCGAGAAGCGGAGCCTGCAGCGCGAGTATGTGGCTTGGGAAATGCAGCAAACACAGCTCGGCATCGTCGGCTTGGGGCGGATCGGCGGGCACGTCAGCGGCATAGCCAAAGCCATCGGCATGAAGGTGGTCGCCTATGATCCCCATATAGCCGATGAGCGCTTCGCCGCGCTCGGCGCGCGAAAGGCGAATTCACTGGAAGAACTGCTGACCGGCTCGGACTTTGTGTCGCTGCACCTGCCGCTCAATGACGAAACTTATAAGATCATGGACGCATCGCGCTTCGCTCAGATGAAACCGGGGGCAGTATTCATCAATGTTTCGCGCGGCGGGCACGTCGACGAAGCGGCGCTGACCGCTGCGCTCGACAGCGGGCATCTCTTCGGCGCCGGCTTGGATGTGACCGATCCGGAACCTCCGTTGGCGGGTAATCCTTTGTTGGGGCGCGATAATGTCGTGATCACGCCACATATCGCCAGCGCGACAGTCGCGGGCCGGCCCCGTCTAACCACTCATGCGCTGGAGCAGGTTGTCCAAGCGCTGCGCGGGGAGCGACCGCCGCATTTGCTCAATCCCGAAGTTTGGGATGTGGTTCGGGCGCGTTGGGAAGCCACCCGTACGTGAAGGCTGATGCCACCCTTTGAATCCAATCTTGTCAAAGCGGAATACGACCTGCTGGCGCCGGATGGTTCGGAGATCCGCCTGCTGCACAGCCTGTCTGGCGCGAGCGTCGTACACTGCGCGCTGCCGGTCGGCGCTGTCTCAATCCCGGTGCGGCATCGCACAGTCGAGGAAGTCTGGTTCTTTCTGGCTGGGGAAGGGCAGGTCTGGCGCAAACAGGGCGAGAACGAGCAGGTGCTGGACGCGCGTCCCGGCATTAGCTTGACGATTCCGCTGGGCACGCAGTTTCAGTTCCGCAATACGGGCGATGTCCCGCTGGAATTCCTCATCACGACGACGCCGCCCTGGCCCGGCGAAGATGAGGCGGTTGTGCTGGAAGTTGAGTCTCGCTTGACCAAGCCTCATCATCCGCAAAGATGGCTTGGCGCGAAGACTGAATCTCGATAGTCCAAGTCACGATACAATTGAAACATGGACGATTCCGCAATTTCGCTGATTCGCATTGTCGTCACGCTGCTGTATGTCTTGGTCACGGCGGTCGCTTTCCGTTGGCTGCTTCCTGGCTTGACACCCAGCTTTAAGCGCCTGGCGACGCTGTTTTTCCTGGCGCAGGTCGTTTTGGTGGGCCTTGCGCTGACTCATGAACCAA
This sequence comes from Chloroflexota bacterium, assembly GCA_026706445.1. Classification (GTDB taxonomy): domain Bacteria; phylum Chloroflexota; class Anaerolineae; order Aggregatilineales; family Phototrophicaceae; genus UBA6055. The sequence goes on along the minus strand of JAPOYT010000049.1, from coordinate 8,402 downwards.
GCTCGAGTTTTGAATTCTGGCTATGGCATCTTGACCGTGAATGGAATATCCAAGCCACGCTGGCATCGCTGCAATTGGCATCCATTGGATTCGCCGCACTGCTGACCGCCTTGCTTTTGAGGGGGCAAAGCCTCTGGCGGCGTCTCTATTTTGCCGCGCTCGCTTTGCTGTTTTTCTTCCTCGCCTACGATGAATATGCCGTGTTGCATGAGTTCGTTTTCAATTGGAAATACTACTATTTCGTAGTCGGCGGTCTCGTCGTCGCGCTGACTTTGGCGATCGCTTCTATGTCGGCGCGAAGTACTTGGAAGTGGCATGGGCTGCTCATGGTCGGGCTGGCAACGAGCGCGCTGGGCGGCTTAGTGGTCGAGACCAATTGCGGCAATCCGATCTTCCGGGCGATCAATCTCTGCGTGAATCACTTTCTCGTGGAGGAGCCGCTTGAGTTTCTGGGCATGTGGTTGGCGTTCGTCGCTTTGCTGAATCAGCTAGCCTTCTTGTCGCCGGGGGCGCGTTGGCGGCGAGCGCTTTTTGTTTTGCCTGTATGTTGGCTGCTGATGCTGGCAGTCAGCCCGGCCATCCACCCGATTGAGCGCTACGCCGATGGCGTAAGGGCGGCGGATGTCGCCTTTGCTTCGGGAATGCGCTTGCAGGGCTACCGTCTGGGAAAAAGCAAGGATAGCCTCGTACTCTTCCTATCCCCCAATGGACGGGACTTCAGCGGAAGGAGTCTGTTGGATCGAGGCTATTCAATTCACCTCGTGGATCAGGCTACCGGCGTCTCGACCTTGGGGCGCGACAAGAACGTCGTGCTATATTATTTCCAGCTTGGTCCTCGATACGTTCCGGTTTATCGACAGTGGGTCGAGCTCGATCGCCCGGATTCGATTCCGGTAAACCGTGCGTATTGGATTGTTCTTTCGCTGTGGCAGGACATAAACGGCGAATTTTCCCACGATCCCGTCCTCTATAGCGATCATGAAACGCTTAGCGACACGCAAATAATCTTGGGTGAACTGGTTGTTCCGGCCGCGGTTTCGTCCGCATCCCCGCCGACGGATCCGCCAGCTAGATTTGACAACGGCTTTACACTCGCCGCTGTCGAATGGCCAGATCGGGTGGGCGCGGGCGAGATGCTTTCCATCGATTTCAGTTGGCGCAGCAATGTCGCGGGCAGCGAGGACCACGCGCAGTTTCTGCATCTCCGCCACGCTGAAAGCGGCGAATGGTGGATCTATGATCAGATGCCGCTGGGACCGCGCTTGCCGACGCGCTTGTGGTACGCTGGCTTATCGGACAGCGAAACCTGGCAGGTCCCGCTGCCAGCGGACCTGGCGCCCGGGCCTTATAGTATCTCGACCGGGCTGTATCGTTCGCGCGATCGCGAGCGAGTGCCAGCGCAGGGCGCCGATGGCAGTACCTTCCTTGATGGGCGGGCGCATTTGGGCAGTCTGGTTGTCGAGTAAGGTCTTGCGTTTTGATACCGCCAAAGGCTTGCGCCGGGCGCGGGCCTATCACAAAGGCGCCGTGTGCGGGGCGGGGAGAAACGACGGTTGACTTCAGCGGAGTTTGCCGACAATCCGAGAGCGCTACAGAGAGCAGAAGGCGCGCGTATCTTGCTCGCGCCCCCATGCAGTTAAACGTAGTGACGGCGGGCCTAGCTGCTGTCGGCAGGATTGGTCTCTGGCTTTGTGTTGTCGAAAGCGCCCCAGTAGCTGAAGAACGCGCCATGACGCGGGCGCCATTTCCGCCAGCGCCGCGACCTGTCGCTGAAGTCGATATCGAAAGCGTCTGCGAACATCTCTGCGTAGCGCTGAATGCGGGCGGCGGCCGCCTCATTAATTCCGTCGGTCGCTTGCTGCACCAAGGTTGAACCAACCGAAGCCACATCGCCGTCATTGGCTTTGATCAGTTCCGCGATTGTCGAACCTTCGAGCAGCGCGGTATTCAGTTCAGCCTTGTCCAAGCCTGTCGCCGCCATGACGGTTTCGTCCATGTTCCAGGCGCCAAAGAGTTCGCGAACTGGGTTGCGGCGCCGCCACCAGGGGAAGCGTTGGCGGTGACTTTCGTTCATGGCCTCGGTGAAACTTTCTTCAAGACCCTCGATGGAGGCGGCCGCCTGCGCATTGATCGCGTCTGAGGCTTGCGCCACCAAGTTGGCGATTACAGCCTCGGCCGCGCCGCCATTCGCCGTAATCAGTCCGCTCAGAGTCGCGCCTTCGAGCAGGGCATCGCGCAGCGCCTCGGTCTCCATTCCCGTCGCCTCCTGGACGAGCGGATCGAAGAGCAAAGCTTGGGGACCGCTGAACCAGCGTCCGAAGAGGGCGAAACCCTTGGGGGCGGGTTCGTCCTGTGCGCTGACGCCGGCTGTCAGTAAAGCCAGCAGCGCGAGGACCAGGGTAAATCGTTTGACAGTCATTTTGACACCTCCTTAGTGTTCCGGTCGGCGGGCGCGGGATTGCGGCCACAGCCGAACCGCATTGTTAAGGAGACTTGTTGCCAGAGTTTGGCGTTGATGTAAATTGTGTGTAAAGCAGCGCCGACTCGGATGCTGCAGGAAGGTGGCGGAAACTGCGTGACGCTCGTGGAATGGCTGCGCTAGCCCCGCCCCTGCCCAAGCACATCAATGAACTTAATCGTTGCCTGAATCCCGTTGAAGAAATTCTGCAGATAGATGTTCTCGTTGGGACCGTGGGCGCGGCCGCTCTTCAGCCCGTAGCTCATGATCACGACTTCCTTCGCCACTTTCATGCACTCGAAAGTGATGGGCACGCTGCCGCCGGCGCGCTCGTAAACAGGCTCGACGCCCCAGGCAAAGGTATAAGCTTCGGCTGCCGCCGCCATCGCCGAACCAGCGACATCAAGCAGGACCGCCTCGGCGCCCGGCTCGCTGGGGCGCATTTCCACTGATACCGAAGACGGCGCGATGCGGTTGATATGCGCCATGACGCATTGCCGCAGGCGCGCTGGATCCTGATGCGGCACAAGGCGACAGGTGATCTTGGCGAAGGCGCGGGCGGGCAGCACCGTCTTCATGCCAGCGCCGGTATACCCGCCGTGGATGCCGTTGATCTCCAGCGTCGGGCGCGCGCCCAGGCGCTCAGGCAGAATGTATTCCGCTTCGCCCCAGACGGCTGGCGCGCTTACAACATCGTCCCATTCCGCCTGCATGAAGGGCTCGACTTTTTCCAGCAGGGCGCGATCTTGCGGCGTTACCGCCGCGACATCATCGTAGAAGCCGGGCACGGTCACGGCGCCGTTTTCATCGTGCAGTTGCGCCAGGATCTCGCACAGCGCTTGAATCGGATTATGCACCGAGCCGCCCCAATGCCCGCTATGCAGATCGCTGACGGGCGCGGAAACGTGCAATTCGAGCCCGGTGATCCCGCGCAAGCCGTAAGTCAGGCTCGGCTGGCCCGGCGCCAGAATCGCCCCGTCGGAGATCATGGCGATATCGGCCGCCAGCCGCTCCGGATGCGCGGCGATGAAGGCGTTGATGTTTTCCGAGCCTGATTCTTCCTCGCCTTCCAGCACGACTTTGATGTTGACCTTGGGCTTGTCGTCGCTGGCCAACCAGGACTCCACCGCCTTCAAGTTGGACATGACATGCAGCTTGCTATCGACCGCGCCGCGGCAATAAAGCCGCCCGTCTTTGATCGTCGGTTCAAAGGGTTCGGTATCCCAGCCATCAGCGACCTCGGCCGGCTGCACATCGTAATGGCAGTAGATCAAGATCGTCGGCGCAGCCTCGCCGGCGCCGTTCCATTCGCCCAGCACCAGTGGGCAGCGTCCCGCCGGCATCAGAATGACCTCGGCGCGATTCATGCCGATGCGCAGCATCATCTCGCGCAGCCACTCGGCGGCGCGCGCCACATCTTTCGCGTGCTGCGGCTGTGTGCTGATGGTGCGAATGCGCAGCAACTCTTGATATTCGGCGAGAAAGCGTTCCTGATTTGACTTGGCGTATTGGTATGGGTTACTCATGTCTTGATTTGCCTCGCGCTGTCTCTGGCTAATCCCCACATAATACAACACGCTAGTGAGGATTCGTATCCACTGGAACATCGGTCTAGTAATTTCGGCGGACCTGTTAGACACTGCATTGTTGCCCCCTAGTTGAACATCGAGAAACCCATACCACCATGACATTCAAAAACCTGCAATTGAACAGCGCTATGCTGCGCGCGGTCAAACGCGTCGGCTACAACAAGCCTACGCCGATACAAGTCCGCGCCATACCTCATATCCTGAATGGACGTGATATAGTCGGCTGCGCCCAAACTGGCTCCGGCAAGACTGCCGCTTTTGCATTGCCAATCGTACAGATGCTGGAGCAAGCCCGTGGACTGCGGCGCATCCGCGCGCTCGTACTAGCGCCCACCCGTGAACTGGCCGCTCAGATCGATGAAGAATTTGGCAAATTCGGTCGCGAGAAGTCGCTAAGACATGTGGCGATCTTTGGCGGTGTCGGTCAACAACCGCAAGTCAGCGCCTTGAAGCGAGGCGTCGACATCGTCGTCGCGACGCCGGGGCGTCTGCTGGATCTAATGGATCAGGGATTCATTCGGCTGGACCAAATTGAATTCTTCGTGCTGGATGAAGCCGATCGCATGTTGGATATGGGCTTCATCCACGATGTGAAGCGCATCATCAGGCGCTTGCCGAAGCTGCGCCAAACCATGCTGTTTTCAGCTACGATGCCACCGACAGTACAAGATCTGAGCAGAAGCATCTTGATCGATCCGATCAAGGTGGAAGCGAATCCGCAGTCGACCACAGTCGACACTATCGCCCAATCGCTCTATTTTGTCGAGCGTAGTGAAAAGCGGGCGCTGCTCAAACACATCCTGCGAGACGCCGCTTCGGAAAAGGTACTAGTGTTCACACGCACCAAACACCGTGCCAATAACCTCGCCAAACAGCTTAACCGCGCCCGCATCCCCGCCGAAGCGATCCACGGCAACAAATCGCAAACTGCGCGAACAAAAGCGCTGGAACAGTTCAAGTCGGGCCATACCGCCGTGCTTGTCGCGACGGATATCGCCGCGCGCGGCTTGGATATTGATGCGGTGAGCCATGTCATCAACTTCGACCTGCCAAATCTGCCGGAAAGTTATGTACATCGCATTGGGCGCACGGCGAGGGCGGGCGCAAGCGGCGCCGCCTTTTCGTTTTGTGACATTGATGAACGCAAGTACCTCAACGGAATCGAAGAATTGATCAGACAGCCGATCCCGGTGGTGGCCGACCATCCCTATATTTCCGCCATTGACCCGCCACAAGCGAAGTCGCCGGCGCGGAAACCGCCCCGCGCCAATCGACGGCGGCGTTCACGGCGGTCAAGGCGAGCGAGTTAGCCTCCCGCGCAACCATTGAGTTGCGACGCTCTTTCAAGTAACGGTTGGGGCGCGTAGCGAAAGCCTTGGCGAATTCTCGCCCAGCGCCGGGCGATCCTGTCTGTACTCATCATGCTGACGCGATTGCCCTTGAAATACTGAAAGTGGTGGCTACAGAGTCAGCCCTCGTCAGGTAAACTTGCGCCGGACAAGGAGGGCAAAATGGCACATATCAAGAAGCCGAAAGTCGTTGTTATTGGCGCGGGAAGCCTCTTCTTCGGCCGGCAAGCCATCTGGCAAATGGTTCACTCGCCGCATCTGAACAGCGGCGCGCTGGCGCTGGTGGATAAGGATCCGGCGCGCCTGGAGAAGATGGGACGGCTTGCCGAACTGGTTGTCGCCGAAACCGGCGTCGATTTGCGGATTGAGACCGCCTCCGACTGGCGCGCTGTCTTGCCCGGCGCCGACTTTGTGGCGCTCAGCTTCGCCGCTGATACGGTGCGTTATCGCGGGATCGATTGCGTCATCAGCGAGAAATACGGCGTCCGCATGTGCAGCGGCGATACGATAGGACCGGGCGGCATCTTCCGCGCCATGCGCGAGCTTCCGCTGATCAAGGATTGCGTCGCCGATATCGAGCGTCTATGCCCCGAGGCTTGGGTCATCAATTACATCAATCCGAGCGCGGTCCATGGCATGGCGCTCGCCCGCTACGCCCCGGCGGTGAAGAGTTTCGCCCTTTGCGACTCGCTGCATATGCCGCATGTCAAAGTTCGCTATGCGAAATTGGCCGGCATCATCAATGACGAGCGCGACTGGAACGACGATTTGGACGCCGAATTCGACTTGCGCATCGCCGGCGTCAATCACTTCACCTTTATGCTGAAAGCGGAATACCAAGGCCGCGACATGCAGCCGGCAATTGCCGCGCGGCTGCGGCAGAACACGGCGTATGAAGGCATGGACGGGGCGAAAGGCGCCAAAGCGCTCCATAATGAAGCCATCGGCGACCAGCTTTACGAGATTTTCGGCTGCGTTCCAGTCTGCGTGTCGCACAGCAAAGAGTACGTCCGTTTTTATCAAGGGCATGGCCTGCTGCCAGGTGAGATCCCGCCGCTGGCGATATGGGATACCGAGCCGCGTTATGATCGCCACGAGGCGATGTGGCGTCAAGTTGACAACTTCATAAGCGGCGTCACGCCCATCAGCCAATACATGACCATGCTCGGTCCCGACCATGCCACCGACATCATCGAGAATATGGTCGGCGGGCTTGGACGACCCTTCTACATCAACAGCTGCAACCGCGGCGCCGTGGGCAATATGGCGCAGGATGCCTTTCTTGAGCTGCTCTGCGATATCGATATGGCGGGTCCGCGTCCGCGCCCGGCGGGAGACATGCCGCGAGGCTTGCGCGGGATGCAGGAAATCGTGCTCGATACACATGAATTAACCGCGGAAGCTGTCGTCAAAGGCGATTACCGCTTGCTGCGGCGCGCCATGATGACCGACCCGCTGACCAACTCAATCGCCGATGCCGATGCCATCCTGCGGGAGTTGCTTGTCCTCGAGCGCGATGCCCTGCCCGATCATTGGTACCAAGATGCCGTCCCCGCATTCTAAGTGCTTTTGGAATGGCGACTAATACGACTTCCTTTGGAAGGCAATCGGCATATCCAAGCAAAGCTCGTACGGGCGAGCCGGTGGCTCGCCCAGTCTTGTCGCTTGCGACCAATCGCACAATGAATCACCAAATAGGATCTGCGCGGCGGCAGCCGACTAATACAGCGACGGCTTCTCTATGGCATCCAAATGATGCGGCCGCCCCGTATTGGCCGAACGAATGCTGGCATCGGCGACAGCCAGCGACATATAACCGTCCCAAGCCGAAGGACCGGTCGCTTCATTCCCTTGTATCGCGTTGATCCACGCTTGCGCTTCATCAAGGTAGGCTTGGGCGAACCGTTCGGGCCAGTTTGGCGTGATCGCGCTTGAGACTGACCCTGAATGGCGCAAAGCCGGGCTCGGGTGCTCGGCTGTGCTAATGAGGCCTTTTTCGCCGGTCACTTCCACCTTCACTTCGTAGCCGTAACCGGAATCGCCATTATATTCCAGGCTGCCGATCGCGCCGTCGACGAATGCCAACTGAATATCAGCCAATCGCGCGCTCCGCGGTCGGGCTCGGTCTGCCAGCGCCCATTGCACATAGGCGCTTTCCACCTCCGCGGGCATGATCCAGCGCGCCGAGTGAATATCGTGGATCAAGGAATTGGTGATGACCGAGTCAATCGTCAATTCACGGACGAAGCGGGGATTGACATGCAGGCTGCGGAACTTCAGCGCCGCGCCGATAGCGCCACTTTGCAGCAGGTCGTAAAGGTCTTTGTGCGCGTGGTCGTACTCGCGCATGAAGCCGACCTGCACCAGACGCCGACCGGTCGCCAACTCGGCGCGCAGGACGCGCTCGGCATCGGCCACAGTCGTCGCCAGCGGCTTTTCGCAAAGCACCGGCTTGCCCGCTTCAATGCAAGCGATCGTGATGTCCGCATGGGTGGCATCGGTTGAGGCGACCAGAAGGGCGTCCACATCCGGGGCGGCGATCAGGTCGCTGGCATCGCTGAAGACGCGCGCGCCATCGCAGGCGGCCGCCACCGCCGCCGCCCGCTCCTGGTCGATATCCATAACTGCGACGACCGTAGCGCCAATCGTGCGCCGCATCAAATTGTCGGCGTGAAGACCTCCGATCCTGCCCGTCCCGATTACACCGACGTTTATTGTTTCGCTTCCCATGCCGACGGTCCCTTCTGGCTGCCCGATTCATTTATCCGCCAATATCGGCGAATTGTAACAGCGTGGCGCTTGCGCGCAAAATCGCTCCCAGCCGATGAGAAGCGCCAGGTTTCGACTTCTTGCTGGATTCGCCGATCAGTCACGAATCAAGAGTGGGCGAGCCACCGGCTCGCCCCTGTTTTCTTTGCCAAGAGTCACATTTAAGTCTAACTTTAAGCTCGCTACTGTGCAAAATTGACGAAATTCCTTGTGAGTTATCTCAGAAGTTATTACAGT
>JAPOYT010000009.1 GCA_026706445.1 Chloroflexota bacterium | reverse complement strand
AGACGCGATTCAAGTTCAAGCAGGAACAGCCGTGCCCCGCCTATTCGTCGCCATTGACCTGCCGGATGAAAGCAAAGACCGGATCCTCAGCTTGAGGGAGGATGACTTGCCGCCCGGGCGCTGGACCCGGCGCGATGCGCTGCACTTGACCTGATTGAGCATGAGATCCTGCGTTATTTGGGGAAGATACTCATCTGATTAAGAATTCCAGGAGCTTTCATCTCCAGTGAATCTATTTCCAGCAATTGAGCGATATTCTTAACAAGCTTGATGCCTGATGCAGTTAGGAGCGAAAATTGAAAGGCGCTTTGGAGTCCGTACGTAGCCTGTTCTCTAAATGCAACCGCATTTGCAGCGGCCTTTGTTTCACTGTAAGAAGGTAGATTGAATCCATTAGATTGGACTATCGCTTGCCAGAATAGCGCCAAACCTGTGAACACGAACGTCCCATGCAAGAATCCACCAGCCGGTCTAAAACCGCTGCGCCAAGGAGCAGGAAACCGAGGAAAATCATGGTCATTTAACAAAGGTGTTGCAATTTCAACATGATACAGGATCTGGTGTAGAAACTCATGTAAGATTGAGTCAGCGATGTCATCAGGTGCAAGCGGTTGATCTCCTGCGTATGGAGACACATATAATACGTTTGGAGCACTGTCATCGCTAAATGAGAAAATACCTGAGTCATCCTCTAACGTGGATTCAACGAATAGAATGTCCGATATGAGTTCGCGCATCGCATTAGTCAGAAACGGACTAAACTCCGACAAGTAAAGTTCAACCGAATCTAGCATGGCTAAACCATGTTTATATTGGTCGGAATCGGTCTTGAGAACGCGAATAGAATCGGAAAACGGCTTCACCAGCCACGGCTCGTCATGTTGTATTCGTATTTCATCCAGCCAATATTCACGAGATTGGGCAGTAGAGAAACCAACGGATTCACTGTCGGAGGAAGGCCTGCTTCCCTTTAAGATTAATGCAGCTGCAGGGATATGATCGCGGCGTTGTAAGCCAAAGTCTACGGCTAGCTCGGTCGCGCGTCGTTCCGTATGCGCTCTCCAGTCCCTGCAATTCTCTACGAAGTCATTATCGAACGAAAGGAATGAATCCGAACCTAGAAAATCAACATTGTCCGCAGAAAAGTTCAAGTCATTTCTCAATAGCTTGGTAGCGGTACTTAGGACAGAAAACATCTCACCACAGTATACGGTTGGGGCGTCAAGTCCCCGCTCCGCTTGATACCTGTGCATTACTGATCCGCCGCCACATGCTTCAAGTACTGGACATGCTAGGCATTCGTTCGCGACACCTTTCACTGACAGGCGCCTACCGTGTTCCAGAATCGTCGGGTGGATGGCTATGCTCTCGAAGTCGGCGCTTCCGACATTACTTTGCAAATGGTTTGCGCCTTCTTCGGTGATTTTGAAAACGTCATGATCGGTATATGAGCCGTCAGTCTCTATCACAATCAAGTTCACCGCGCCGAAGCCCATAACATCGGTCGAACTAGGTAAGCTGAGTCTTGAACCCAAGATAGCGTCAAAAAAGCGTATTGGGAGATGTGAGTATTTCGTATACCAGAGTGCGTAAGCTTCATTGAGCCAAGCTTGAAACACACCGCGAGATTCCTTATCAAAGCGAGGATTTGCATGTGTGGCATCAGGGACGAGAAGATCCAGGCCCGGAAGATCGAATTGAGAAAAGTATTCAAAGAGCTCACCAGGTCGTACACATGGATCAATTACGGCGAGAACTCCTTGAAAAATGCCGCCCGGTGTTTCAATTAATCGTTGAAGCGCCTCATAGGTAGCTACGTACGAAGACCTACCATGGTGGTCAACTCTGTGCAAGTCGTTGGCGTGTTTCGGCCCGTCGAGACTCAGCGAAACACTTATGTGAGCGGCATGCAAGACACGTAACGCTTCATCGGTTAGCAGATGCCCGTTAGTTTGAACTGAAAAGTCAAGCTCGCAGTTATCCATAACTTCATTTCGAATGATCTCACACGCTCTCGCCAAGCCTTCTGCCGTGAAAAGTAAAGGTTCGCCACCATGGAAGATTATTGAAAACTGATCTATTGCATTTTCATGAATATATGACTTCAATCGTTTTGCGAAGTTTCGAATAGTCTCGTAAGACATCAACTTCGGCAGTGTTCGCCACGACTGGTCCACATGATGGTAAACGTAACAGTAGTCGCAATCCAAATTGCATCGTGATGCGACCTTTAGCAGAGCCGCCGTGAATTCAGCCTTGTATTTGATAATGTCAACATGTTTTGGCATGTTCTGTGTTCGCCTCCGATTCATCCTAATTCTCTGTCTGCCACATGCACGCGGGACAGCGTAACATTCAAGTTACGCTGCCTCACATGAGCACCGCACACTAATCTTGAGTGGCAGAGGCAAACTTTTCTCTATTTGCCAAACTCTTATTGTGTTTGTGGTGCATCCGACTGTAGTTCAACGCATGAACCTGTCCGTCCCTAGCCTCAACAGCTTGGGCAAGTCTATTCAACGCACTGCGTTCGTGCGCCCGTAAACGACGTGCAAGATTCTTGCGTTGCTCTACCGCAATCTGACCCTTCATAGGAAATCCTCCAAGGTCAATACTGCCGGTTGCCAACAACCATATTCGAGAAAACCGAACTTGTCAACTATGATAGAAAATAACTCCTATCTTAAACTAGTTGAAGTTAGCTGCTATTTTCTATCATAGCTAATTTCGCGATTCTTGGTTCACAAGAGCAGTTGCAGCTGGTAAGCTTGTATAATTGTATTCAAATTAGTGAACGTAAACTTGCCCCGCCTATTCGTCGCCATCGACCTGCCGGATGAAAGCAAAGACCGGATCCTCAGCTTGAGGGAGGATGACCTGCCGCCCGGGCGCTGGACCCGGCGCGATGCGCTGCACCTGACGCTGCACTTCATCGGCGATGTGCCGGAAGCGGTGGCGCGCGCTTATCAGCGCTCGCTGGCAAGGGTGGACGCGCCGGCATTTGAACTACAGATTCAAGGCGTCGGACAGTTCCCGATTAACGATCGGCCGCGCGTCATTTGGGCGGGCATACAAAATACGCCAGAGCTGCGGGCGCTGCACGAAGCCGTTGGCGGCGCATTGGAGCGCGAAGGCTTCCGGCGCGAGCGGCGGCGCTTTCACCCGCATATCACGTTGATGCGTTTTCGAAAACCGATACGCCGCGGACTAGCGAGCAAGTGGATTCAAGCCCATATTGACTTCTACGCCGAGCCATTTCGCGTCGAACAGTTCGCGCTATACGAAAGCGACTTGCAGCCGAGCGGCGCCGTTTACCGCAAGCGTGGTGTTTACGAGCTTAGCAAGGTTGATGCGGTGTAGGGGCGAGCCGGCGGCTCGCCCCTACACACAATGTGAGCGTCGCCCGCCATTGCTCACCCCGCCTCCGTCCTTGGCAAGCGATGCGCGCGGAGCAGAAGAGCGGCCGCGACAATCACGCTGCCCATCACCGCGAATGCCATGGTAGGAGACCGTTGCGCCAGGTCGGCATAAACGGGCGCGCCCAAAGCCAGGAATAAACTGACGAACATATTGATGAGCGAAAGCACGGTAGCGCGATTCTTGCTTTCGATGAGGGAATTCTGATAGGCGGAAAAGAGTGGACCTTTCATGTTGCTGCAACCATACATCAGGATCATGACCGAGGCCGTTGCGATTGGACCGGCGACCGCCGCCAGAATCCAGTAAAGCAGACCTGGCAGCAGAATCAGTATTGCAATCGCGCGATCCCGCCCCAGCCATTCTTCCACCTTGAAGGCGTACCGTTGCGTGAAGGCGGCCAGCAGACTGCCGACCGACAGAACAGCGCCGATGGCAAAAGGCGAGACATCATTCCGCGCCAAATAAGGCGGACCCAAGGTGACCGCCAGGGCGTCGGTAAAGGGCAAAGTAAAGACGACCAGCAGCGCCAGCCGGCGCAGCCGCCGATTTCGATACAGCAGATAGAGGCCCGCGCGCAGCAGCGCCGCGCTGCTCTCTGTTTTTTCCGACGTCTCGATTGGGGGCTCGCGCAGCGTCAAGCATACAAGCAAGCCAACGAGCAAAGCGACGACTGTCAGAGCGATGGCGGGGATGAAATTCTCGACCGCGGCATCGCCGATGATCAGCCCGCCGACGATCGGCGCAATCACAAAGGCGATCATGCCATAGCTGTTCACCCGCCCCATCGCTCGTTTCATCGCCTCTTCGCGGTTTTCCGGCGGCAAACTGTCGTAGACCAGCGCCTCGATGGCGCCCGAGGCGAAGGCGTAGCCTGTGCCCGCCAAGAGCGCTACCAGCACATACCATTGGTAATCGCGAGCGAAAATAAAGATGAATTCGGCGCACATCAGCAGGAAAGTCGAGCAAATGATCGACCACTTGCGCCCGACGCGATCGGCAAGCACACCGGTCGGCACTTCCATCAGGAATATCGTGCCGATTAGAATCGACTCGATCAAGGCGATCTGCACCAGCGTCAGCCCGCGCGCCAGCAGCAGCAGCGCGTAGGCGTGAATGTAGAGATGGAAGTGCTGGCAAAAGCTGATGAAGATGATCTTGTTGATGTTGCCCGGCTGCATAGTGTTGTTGTCACAAGTTTGCAGTGAATGAAAGCAAAACGAGCTAGAGAAAGATTGTATAGCCCGGTTATCTCAGCAACCTGGGGAGATGAAGAAGAAAAATCTTAACAGAATTTGCGGGTTGTTATTCTGATGCGGTTGGCGGAGGCGCAACAGAAAGTGATCAATCCACCTATACGACCAGCCTCTTGAAATGCAGCACACCGTCGGTATAAAGTGTACATTCAACTTGACCAACGTTGAAAATTGCCGTTTCTTCTAGGGTCCAGCGCCATTCGTTTTGGTGGAGATAACCCAGCAGAACTCGTCGGCCCATTTCAGACTTGGGAAGATTCGATTTGACGCAAAGCCAACCTTCCTTGTTTGCGCGCGCAGCTTCTTCGACAACTGCAAACAGGTTGCTGACAACTCGTTTAGCCTGTGGATGATATCCCTCGAGTTCCTCGCCTTCAAATTCTTGCTGGCGACAGTCTTTCAGTCGCTCGTTCGCCTCTTTGTCGGCAACAACTCCGTAAAGCAATTTGATTCCTTCCAAGGCCAGGTTTTCCACGACATGCTCCCTCTGCCATTAGTTGAGAGAGCGCATATCAGTACGGCGCCTGATTCCTGTACAATACGCTCTCGCTCGCTGGCTTAGTCCTGTCCGCAAGATTGGCAATTCTCCACCACAATCGTATACTCCTTTACAGTTTAGCAATTATAGCAAAAGGATGGAACATGCGCGAAAACCGTGTGCGAACGCTGTGGTCGGAGGGCAAAGCGGTGGTCAATGGCTGGCTGCACAGCCCCAGCGCGTGGTCAGCTGAACTGATGGCGCATCAAGGCTGGGACAGCCTGGTCGTCGACATGCAGCACGGATTGATGAGCATCGAAACGGCGATCCAAATGCTGCAGGTTATTTCCATTACCGACACCGTGCCGCTGGCGCGCGTCAACTGGAATAGTCCCGGCGATATCATGCGCCTGCTTGATGCCGGCGCTTATGGCATCATCTGCCCGATGATCGAGACGCGCGAAGAATGCGAAGCCTTCGTCGGCGCTTGCCGCTTCCCGCCGCGGGGATACCGCAGCTACGGACCGACGCGGGCGCGCGTCTACTTCGGCGACGATTACGCCGAGCATGCGAACGACAGCATCCTCACATTCGCCATGATCGAAACGCAGGCCGGCTACGACAATCGCGATGAGATCCTGAGCGTCGAGGGTTTGGACTGTGTCTTTGTCGGCATTGGCGACCTGCGCCTGACTTTGACCGGTCAAGCCGGGCACTCTTCAACGGATGAAGCTGTAGACGCAGCCTTGGACGATATACTGGCGTCGGCGCGGGCTCACGGCGTCAAAGCGGGCTTGTTCACTGCCGCGACGAGCCATGCCATCGACATGATCAACCGCGGCTACGAATTCGTGACTGTGATGAATGACACCATGTTACTGGAAAAAGCAGCCTCGATGGCGGTCAGCGAGGTGCGCGCGAGTATGGAGTAAGCGCTCAAAGCGCGTCGCCGAGGCAGATCTCCAAATCTTGCGCGGTTTTCAGCCAGGCGTGGTCTAGCGGGACATTCTTGCGCAGGCCTACGACCTCGTCCAGCGGCACTGCGGCCGTGCCATCGCCGCATACGCCGACCAAGATATTTTCGCGTCCCTCGGCGATGTAATTGGCCGCCGCCGTTCCCAGTTGCGTCGCCAGCAGGCGATCGCGCGGTGATGGCACGCCGCCGCGCTGCACATGCCCCAGGATGGTCACGCGAGATTCCAATCCGGTAAGCTTCTCGAGTTCGGTCGTCAGCAACTGCGTACCGCCGCCGCGTTCTTTTTCGATTTCGTCGAGTTCAGCGCGCGCCTGCTTGCGCCGCCCTCTGGCTTCTTTCTGCCTCGCCTTGTCGTCGGCGGCCTCGGCCATGTCCGCCTCCGCTTCGGCGACGCGAGCCCGCGCTTCCTGCAGTTTTTTGCCGACGCGCTGCGTCATCGCGCCTTCCGATACCGCCACGATGCTGAAACGCGTGCCACCGCGGCTGCGCGCCCGAATTGACTCGGCGACATATTCGATATTGAAGGGGATTTCCGGGATCAAAATCACGTCCGCCCCGCCGGCCAAGCCCGCGCCCAAAGCCAGCCAGCCGGTGTTGTGCCCCATGATCTCGACAACGATGATGCGATGATGGCTGTGCGCGGTCGAATGCAGCCGGTCAATCGCTTCCGATGCGATATTCACCGCGGTGTCAAAGCCGAAGGTGACATCGGTGCCGCTGACGTCGTTGTCGATCGTCTTGGGCAAGCAAACGACATTGATGCCCTGCTGCGCAAGGCGCCAGGCGTTCTTGGCGGTGCCGCCGCCGCCGAGGCAGATTAGCGCGTCCAGATCGTGCCGCTGGTAATTCTCCAGCATCACATCCATCATGTTGCGCGTCTTGCCGCCAATTGGCATCTTATGCGGCTTGTCTCGGCTGGTGCCTAATATCGTGCCGCCTAGGGTCAATATGCCACTCAACTCTTCCGGTCCCAGCCAGACCATTCGATTCTGCATCAGGCCACGAAAGCCATCGCGGAAGCCGATCAAGCGCATGTTGTACTTGTTAAGCGCCACTTTGCCGACGCCGCGAATCGCCGCGTTCAAGCCTGGGCTGTCGCCGCCGGCGGTGAGGATGCCTATCGTTTTGCTCATCATTAGAAGAAGCCTCGTATGAACATCAATTGACTGCATTATAACGAAAACTAAACGCGCTTTACAGCGACGGCGATTGTCGCCTAATGGGAAATGCGCCCCAAATTATGTTATGCTGTGCGCAACCGTGAAGCGGGAGCGAGAACACAATGGAACTGCGCGAGCGAGTTTACGATATTGATGATCTGTGGTCGCTATACCATCAGCCCGAAAACGAAGGGCTGCGTTTTGAATTGATCGACGGAGTGTTAATTGAGATGTCTGCACCGGGCGGGGAACATGGAGAATTTGCGCTCAATCTTGGAAGCTATATTAGAGCGTTCGCTCGAGAACATAATCTAGGACGCGCTACCGTGGGCACGGGATATCATCCTCCCGATGACCGACGTACTCTGCTTGTGCCCGATGTCGCCTTCATCAGCCACACGCGCGCGCCAAAACCCTTCCCGAAAAAGTTAGTTCCCGTGATGCCCGACCTGGCTGTCGAGATTCGTTCGCCCAGCAATACGCTGGCGGAATTGCGCGATAAAGCCCGGCTTTACCTGGACCTCGGCGCATCGCTGGTCTGGCTCGTCTTGCCCGATGACCAAAGCGTCGAAGTCTGCCGTATGAATAAATCGGGTGAGACCGAGAAGGAGGTCTTTGGACCAGACGATACGCTGTCTAGCGACGAGGTTTTGCCAGGCTTCATGGTGGACGTGCGCAGCGTCTTCGAATAAAGGCTTGGCTATCAATTGCGCAAGTCAACTGATTATTCCAACTGTGCAGCGCTTTGCCTACCAGGAGCGACGAAGCGAGACAAACATGGAAACCAAACAGCGCCTTTATGATCTGGACGACCTGTGGGAACTCTACTGCGACCGGAGCAATGACCACTTGCGATTTGAATTAACCGACGGAGAAATCATTGAGATGTCAGGTCCGGGCGGAGTACATGGGCAAATTGCGATTAGGTTAGGAAGCTATATGTTCCTCTTCGTGCAAGAGCATAACTTGGGCATCGTGACCGGGGAAACGGGGTATCACCCGCCGGGAGACCGCTATAATCTGCTTCTGCCCGACATCGCCTTTATCAGCCACAACCGCGCCCCCGACCCGTTTCCCGAGAAACTCGTGCCAGCCATGCCTGACATCGCCGTCGAGATCCGTTCACCAAGCAACACGCGTGAAGAGCTTCGCGAAAAGGCGGAGCGATACCTGCTTCTGGGAACGGCGCTGGTATGGACTGTCCTGCCAGCCGAGAAGAGCGTAGAAGTCTGCCGTATGAATGAATCGGGTGAGACCGAGCGCGAGATGCTTGGTCCTGACGCGACGCTGTCCGGGGAAAATGTCCTACCCGGCTTCAGCCTCGAAGCGCGCCGCATCTTCGAATGATGGCATGCCCACCGAGCAACGCATCAACAAACTAAGGCGCGTCGCCCAATCGCGCCAGGCTGGATTAACCGTCGTCATTGAAGACGTCTTTGATCCACACAATCTTGGCGCGATCAGCCGCAGCTGCGACGCCTTCGGCATCCAGCAGATCAACGTTATCTTTGAGACACATCCCGAATTCGACCCCAAGGAAGTGGGCAAGAACAGTTCCACCGCCACCAACAAGTGGCTGGAATACCGCATTCATCGCGGCACGGAGACGGCGCTGCGAACGCTCAAACAGGAAGGCTGGGAGCTGGTCGCCGCGGCGCTCGACACCAAGGCCGAATCGATTTTTGAAGCCGACCTCTGCCATTCGCAAGTCGCCCTGCTCTTCGGCAATGAGAAGACCGGACTGTCTTCGACAGCGCTGTCGCTCGCCGATCGGCTGGTGACGATTCCCATGCGCGGCATCGCCCAGAGCGTGAATGTATCGGTGTCAGCGGCGCTCTGCATCTATGAGGTGACACGGCAGCGAATGGCACGCTGCCCGGAGCATCTTAGCATGGCGCCGGAGCAAGTCGCGCGGACGCTCGATTACTTCGTCGAAATGCACGAGCAGTTCGGCAAACGCAACAAGAGGCTGCGGGTAGGACGGGCGAAAGAGCGGCTTTCCAAGCTCCCCAATCCCAAAATGTAGCGGAGTCTGTCCGGCTGCGTCGGCGGTCGGTGTCGAAGGGCGAAGTCTAAGCGCCCTACGGGACCTACGCGCGGCACGACAGGCCTGTAGTCACCATTTCACGCTTTCGGGCGAGCCACCGGGTAGCGTAGGTCGCCCGCAATCGTGGCCACATTTTCGGATTCTCGCTCAAGCCAGCGCGAATATGCCCACGGTCGGGCGATGATCGGTCAGATCATCAAAGGGGATCTTGCTTTGGATATGGCAGGAAATGACTTCCAATTGCTCGGCGGGATCATGCAGCAGGATGTGGTCAATCAGAATGCGATGCGACTTATGCGTCCAGAGTTCGCTGCTATTATTCTCGGGCCGCAGCAAACGAAAACGCCGCTGCAGCATTTCCATCTCCGGGGAATCGGGCTGGGCATTGAAATCGCCGGCCAGCACGATCGGCCGTTCGGGCATCTCATTGTATTGGTCCGCCCGTTTGAGCTCGTCGATCACATAAAGAATCTCGTTGACCTGCGCCTGCCTGATCTGCGACGCCGCGCGCGATCGTTCGTAAGTGGCGTCGCTGCGATCTTCACCGATGAGCAGGCCCAGATGCGTATTTAGAAAATAGAAAGGAAGACCGCGATAATTCAGCGAAGCCACCATTACATTGCGCGGCTGCGTATCGCGATTGCCGCTGCTGTACAGAGTGGCGCGACTTATGATGGTGTGGCGCGCCCAGGCGTCGACGGCGCCGCAGTCGTCGAAGTCGGGGTAGCTGCCCCAGGACCATTCTTTCTGCCGCAAGTTGGTGATGATGGCGTTGCCTTCAGCCGCGCCGGACATGTTCCGATACGCGGGCCGGTCCCAGAGATTTGGGTGCGGATGATCACACATGCTTACTTCAGGCGCGAAGGCGTCGTGGTAATCCGCGCCAAGCAGTTGCGCCATCTTGCGGCCAACGTTGCGACTATGACCGTTGAACATGGCGATGCCCGTCTCTTGCAGGGCGACCAGGGTCGGTTGGCTGGGCGTTATCACTTGCCGCAGCGTACTGTAGGCATCCACAGCCAGTTTCTCGTGATCATGCGGCGCCGGGCGCATATTGCGGGCGCCGCCGATGTTGAAACTTACTACCTGCAGCATAATCCGATCCCGAACCGGCAAATCGCGTTGCATCATAACACAGGAACTGCACAATTAAGAGAGTGAGAGCGGCAAGAATTTGTTGGCTGCTCATCAAACGCGACACGACCCTCAACAAGAAATATGCGCGGGGTTATCATGCTTTCGGCTCGGGCTGGAGGTACGGCAAACATGACTGCAACCGACGACAATGCCGCCTTGCTCATCATTGATGTGCAGGAAGGGCTGGACGAGCCGCGTCTGGGCGCGCGCAACAATCCCGGCGCCGAAAGCAACATGGCGCGCCTGCTGGCAGAGTGGCGCTCGCGCAGGCGCCCGATTTTCCATGTGCAGCATATGTCGACCGAGCCGGATTCGCCGCTGCGCCCCGAGCGGCCGGGCAACGCCATCAAGCGCGAAGTCGCGCCCCTTGGCGGCGAACCAATCATCCAGAAGCGCGTCAACTCAGCCTTCATCGGCACCGACTTGCAAGAACGTCTGGAAGCGGCCCGTGTTCATTCGCTCGTCATCGTTGGTTTGACAACCGACCATTGCGTCTCCAGCACGGCGCGCATGGCGGGCGATCTGGGCTTTCGCGCGACCGTTGTAGCCGATGCCTGCGCCGCGCACGAACGCCTTAGCTATGACGGCGCCCTACATTCGGCGGAGATAGTGCATGAGTTGGCGCTGGCAAATCTGCATGAAGAATTCGCGACAATCCTGACTACGGGTCAAGTGCTGGGCAGAGACTGAAAGATGACAATTTCCCTCCGCGCCGCCCGTCCGGACGAAGCCGAGCGGCTCACCGAGATCGCTTGCCGTTCCAAAGCGCATTGGGGTTACAGCCCCGAGCGGATCGCGGCTTGGCGCCCCGCCTTCCTGACCGTGACCGCCGACTACATCCGGGCGCATTCCCCCGTGGTTGCGGTGGATGATGACGGCGGAGTTGTCGCCTTCGCCGCGCTTGAGCGGGAAGCGCAGGGCGCGGTGTTGGAGCATCTTTGGGTGCTGCCCGGATTCATGGGGCGCGGCATCGGATCGCGTCTTTTTCGGCACATCGCCGGGCTTGCGAGCGAATTCACCTTCACTTCCGATCCGCAGGCGGACGGCTTTTACCTCCAGCTGGGCGCGCGCGTAATTGGCGAGGTCGAATCGGATCACCAGGGACGGGCGCTCAGCCTGTTCCGCTATTGCCGGTCGGACGCGAAGCCGGCGGAATGAACCGCGCTCCGCAGCCGGCGGCGCTTATAATGTGAGAGGTCAAGAGTCCGCGGTGAAGCGATGCCGATAGCCGTCATTTCATCCTTATACCGCTGCGAGCGACACTTGCCGGGCTTCACAGCTGCCGTTTTTGGTTTCGCCAAGCGCGTCAGCGAGAGCGGCATCTCGGTCCACTTCGTGCCGATCGTCAATGAGGCGACGCGCCGCGAGCGCGAAGAGATTGACCGGCTGGCTAAGGAAATAAACAGCCATTACTTCGGGCGCATGACGCCGCAATATGTGCCGCGCGAGACGCTCTACGCCTCTTGGAATCGCGGGCTCGCTTTATCGCAGGCACCAATTTTCACCTTCTGGAACGTTGATGACTTCCGCGCGGCCGATGCCTTGATTGAAGGCTACAGCGCCCTTCAGAGCGGCGCCAATTTGGTCGATTTCGATTACACGCGGGTAAGGCAGGTCAAGCGCTTCGGGCTCTTCGCGCGCGAGGAACGCATCGCCGTCCCCTGTATGTTTGATGGCGAGCGCTTCACGCGGCGCAATGGCATCGGGCCGTTTTTTATGGCGCGCCGCTCGCTTTATGCGCAGACTGGTCAATTTGACGCCATCTTTGAGGTTGCTGGCGATACCGAATGGGCGAGCCGCGCCCTGCCCTGGGTGAAGTTTCAGCGCGGGGGCGCCAAGGGCGGCGAATTCCTGGTGCACGGCGACAACCTGAGCAACAGCGGCGGCGACCGGGAAGACATTGAAGTGAATGTCATTTTCATGCGGCGCGGCGCCTGGGAGCAGTTGCGGCCCGCGAATCCGACGGCGCTGCGCGAAGCCTGGGAAAGCTGGGGCAATACGGAGCGGGTCGCCATACCGCCGGAGCAGGCAGCCTTCCTCTGGGGCGCCGCGGCCGAAAGGCGCTGGAAGCGCTATCGACGCGAGCGGAATCAAGCGCCGGCCCTGCGACGGCTGCGGCTGGCGCTGGCGGCGCGCGGTCTAATGCAAAGCGTCGAATGGTCGATGGCGCAGCGGGGACGCAGCCGTCCATGACCGTCCGCCGCTGGAAACCCGCTGCAGCGCTTTGCCTGCTCATCATGCTCAGCCTGCTGTTCTTCCATCAGCTGGCTTTCAGCGGCAAGATATTGGCGCGCGGCGACACTTACGAATACTTCTATCCCTATTGGGATGCGCGCAACGCCGCCTTTCGCGACGGACGCCTGCCACTCTGGACGCCAAATCTCTTCCTGGGCGCGCCTTTGCTGGCGAATCCGCAGATCGGCGTATACTACCCGCTAAATTGGCTGACCGCGCCCTTTCGCGCGCCAACAGCCATCAGCCTCAGCATCCTTCTTCACAGCGCGTTGGCAGCCGCCGGCGCCTGCTGGCTCTACCGCGAAGCTGTAAGCCGGCGCTGGCTGCCCGCTTTGGCCGCCGGCGTCGTCTACGCCTTCAGCGGCCATTTAGGCGCGCACGTCGAACAAATCAACCAATTGCAGGGTCTCGCCTGGATGCCGCTCCTCTTCGCGCTCGTTCAGCGGGCACTGAGGAGCGACGCACCAGCGCGCGACGTTCTGCTGTTGGCAATTGTATGGGCGATGCAGATTTTCAGCGGTCACACGCAGACCGTATTCATCAGCGGGGTTGGGTTGGGCGTCTTCGCCCTGGCACAGGCCTCAGGCGCGGGCGGCTGCGGCGCGCAATGGAAGGAAGTCCGCCGGGCGCTGCTGATCCTCGGCTGCGGCTTCGGAATCGCGCTCGCCTTGGCGCTGCCGCAACTGATGCCCAGCCTGGAGCTGCTTCGCCTGTCGAATCGGAGCGGCGGCTTTGATCTAGGGAATGCGACCGCCTTCTCGCTCCCGCCCAATCTGTTAGGGCGGGCGCTGCTGCCCGGTTATGACGGGCAGCTATTTGGCGAATACGTCGGCTATGTCGGCCTCATTGGCTTGGGGCTGGCGCTATGGGCGTTGCTGTCTCGCCCGCTTGCGGATCGGCGGCGCTGGATCTGGCTGCTTTTGGCGGCTGTCGGCTTGGGGCTGGCGCTTGGGCGCTACAATCCGCTCTACTGGCTGTTGGCGGAACTGCCGCCCTTTAGTTTGTTTCGCGCGCCAGCGCGTTTCCTCTCGCTATTCACGCTGGGCACAGCCATGCTCGCCGGCTTGGGCATCGAGTCGCTCGCGCTGGAAAGCTGCCAAGAGCGCGACCGCCTGCGCAGCATCTCACTCGTCGCCGGGGTCCTTGCGCTGTTGATCGCCCTGACTGCCTTCGTCCTGCAAGCGGATCCGCAGTTGATCTTCGGCGACTCCGCCATCAGCGGTCGCGGCGTTCTACTTTGGCTGGGCGCGGCGCTAATCCTGGTCGCGCTATTGTTGATGCGGCGCCGCTGGACGCCCATAATTGCATTTGCCCTCTTGACCGCCGAACTGTTCTTGGCTTCGCTGAACCTGCCGTACAACGATCTGGCGCCACCGGAGGTCTATCTCGGGCAGCGTTTCACCATCAGCCAATTGCTGGCATATCAAGCGGAGGAGCGGGTGGCGGGACGGACGCTCGCCATCAGCCAACTAAGCTTCGACCCCGGCGATATCGCCGCGCTGCGACGGCGATACGACAGGCTGGGCATGGACGCGGCGGAGCGGTTCCATGCGCTGGACGCGGTCAAAAAGGGCGAGACGCTGATGCCAAATCTGCCGCTGACCTGGGGCATTCCTACAATCGATGGCTATGGCGGCGGCATCACGCCGACGCGACACTACGCGCTCTTCAGTTCGCTGCTGCTGCCGGCGGACGCGGAGCTCGCTTCCGATGGCCGGCTGGGCGAGCGGCTGGCGCTGCCGAGCTGCCGCGGCGCCTGCATCCCCGACCTCGCCTGGCTGCGCGCGACCGACACGCGTTACATCATCACCGACAAAGTCTACGATATCTGGCACGACGATATCGCCTACGACACGGCGCTGGCGCGCTTCTGGGCGGATGGCGTCTCGCTCGAATTGCCTGACGCGGGCGTCGATCAAGCGCGCATTCTGCACAGCGCAGGCGCCAGCGAGGACGGCAACTCAGTTGAGCTGTCCGATGGCAACTGGCTCACGATAGTTGACATCACCGATTCAAGCGATCTGGCTGATGTATGGCAACAAGGTGAGAAGATTTTGGCGGTCACGCTGGTGAACAGTCGCCATCCTCAGATCTTCTTTCAGCTGCAGCCGCCGGGGTTCGAGCGCGCGCTCTCAAGCGACATCAAGCTATATCGTTTGCCGCCCGCTGAGCGCGCCTTCCTGGCTGGCGCATCGCATGTCCTGCCAAATGACGAGCGCGGCGACGCGGAGGCTCTGCGGCTGCTGCGCGCGGGCGAGCCACTGGCGTTGCAGGGCGCCGAAGCGCGACCGCTGGAAGGCGCCAGCGGCGGAGAAGCCGAAATCACTGCCTACGAAGAGACGCTGGTAACGGTTCGGGTCAAGTCTCCCGCGCCCGCCTATCTGGCGCTGAAAGACGCCTTTTATCCGGGTTGGGAAGCGACGGTCAACAGCGCGCCGACGCCAATCTACCGCGCCAATCTGCTCTTCCGCGCCGTCCCGGTACCCGCGGGCGATAGCACTGTGGTTTTCCGCTTCGAGCCGACTCTTTGGCGAGCCGCCCTTTACATCGGCATCGCTCTGTGGATTATTGCTGGGATTGCCCTGCTGAAGCTGAAAGCGAAGGAGAGCGGCGCATGAAACTGGGAAGCTACGTAGAGATCCTGCATTATGTCGATCAAGCGGCGGCAGCGGGCGATTATTATCAGCGGCTCGGCTTGGTCGCGCTGGGCGATGATGTCTATACCGATGGACGTTACCATCTGCATCTCGTTCAAGGCGAAGGATCCAATCCAAGTCTGCGTTACTATGGCAGCGACATCGACGCGCTCAGAGCCGGTGGTCTGGATATCAAGGACGACCGCTTGATGAGCCCGGCCGGCATCAACATCTTGCTGTGCAGCGACCCGCCGCCGCGGGTCCTGCCTCATGACAACGTGGCGAAGGCGCCGGATATCACCCGCCTGGGCAAATTCGGCGAGGTATCCGCCTTCATCCCCGATATCAATGTCGAATGCGCCTTCTGGGAAGCGGCTGGCTACGAAACGCTCGGACGGTATGCGCAGCCATCGCCTTGGGGCATCTGGCAAGACCAGCTTATGCTCATCGGTTTGCACCAGGAAGCCGACTCCGACGAACCCTTCGCCATCTGCCACTTCAGCCCGGACATGAAAGAAGTCAATGGGCGGCTAAAGGCGGAAGGCTTCGATTTGCAGCCTTTCGACACCAGCGGCGATCCGAAGGATCTCACCTGGCAGAAATTGATGACGCCTTATGGTTTGATGTTTTATCTCTTCACGGGCGATATTTCCGAAGCGCAGCCATAAACCCGGAGCCGCGCCGAGAAGCGCGATCGCCATCAATCCGTAATAGGCTTGCGCGCGATGATGACCCCGTTGACGCCCCAATCGAGCGGGTTCAGGGTCGCGCGCGTCAGCACTTACAATAGCGCTGGCAGGCCGAAGAGCGCGAATTGCAGCGGCTTGGGCAGCAGCGGCAGGTAAGGCACATCCCAGAGTCCATCGCTGAAGTGGCGTTCAATGACGAAGCCCGTTTCCACGCACCAGGCGCGCCATATTGCCGGCGGCTGACAATTGATATGCGTCGGATCTTTGCCGATGGCGTCGGTCGCCCGATCCTTGACGCGGCGCAGCTTGTACTCCGGATGCGGCGTGGCGAAAAGGAAAAGGCCGCCCGGCTGCAGGATGCGAAACATCTCGCCGATGAATTCGCGCGGGCGCTCCAAATGCTCGGTCAAGTGCAGCGCGACCACGACGCTGAATTCGTCGTTTTCAAAATGCCCGGCTGGTTGACATCGCCTTGCAGCACGCGCGCTTTCGGCGCGTTGACGCGCGTCCGCTCAATGGCGTAATCCATCAGATCGATGCCAGAGCAGCGGAAGTCATCTTGCAGCAGTCCGAGCAGATGCCCCATGCCGCAGCCCGCTTCCAGCAGCGCGCCATCGGCGACCGGCGGAGCGAAACGCCGCAGCAGCGCCGCGTAATATCGACGCGCGAACCAGTACATGCTGAAGCGCCCGAGCGGCCTGTCGGCGTAGTTCCCGCTTTCGAAGTACTCTCGCTTGTATAGGTGCGCCGGCGCGGTGGCGGTTTGGTCACCTGGCGAGCTTTCTCGATTTTCCATTGGGCTATGGTCCATGACGCTCTTATCAACCAATAGACTAATACGCTTTTTGGGCGCCTGCCATAGCGTTCCCGCGCTGTCTTCGCTTCGCGGTCGGGGAAGTGTATCGAAGTCGGTGGAAATTCTTTGAGCCATCCTCGAGATTATATCCCCAACCCCAAGTACGT